>NZ_JBHWXB010000003.1:137471-389423 GCF_042729855.1 Rhodococcus sp. NPDC060090
CCGCCCCGGTCCCGGGGTTACTCCGGCTGTTACCCAACCCCCCCCTCCCCCGCCTGTTCTTTTACCTCCCCCCCCCCCCCCCCGCCGGGGCCCCCCCCCCGGCCCCCCGCGTCCGTGTGCGGTTCGCGGGGCGACTCGTCGACGGATTCCTCCTGTCCAGAGTCGCCACGAGCGACCATCCCGGCAAGCTGGGCATGCTCGACCGCGTGGTGTCCGACGAGGTGGTCCTCACCGAGGAGATCGTCGAACTCGCCGACGAGGTCGCCACCCGCTATGCCGGGACCCGTGCGGACGTCCTGCGGCTGGCGGTGCCGCCGCGGCACGCCCGCGTCGAAGCCGAAGCGCCTCGCGTCACGGAGGTACCACCGGCGCCCGAAGTCGATCACGCCGCATGGGCGCGATATCGACACGGCGAGAACTTCCTCGACGCGCTCGGTGCCGGTCGCGCGGCCCGTGCCGCGTGGCAGGTACTTCCGGGCGACGACTGGCCGCGTCGTCTCGCTGAACTCGCGGCGGTCGTCGCGTCCACCGACCGCGCCGCGGTCCTCGTCGTACCCGATCAGCGTGACCTCGATCGGGTCCTGTCCGCATGCGTCGAGGTGGCCGGCGTCGATCATGTGGTCGGTCTCGCGGCGGGGCTCGGCCCCGCCGAACGGTACCGGCGCTGGCTCGCCGCGCTGCGCGGCTCGGCGCGCATCGTCGTGGGCACCCGCGCAGCGGTGTTCGCACCCACACCGCGACTCGGGCTGGTGGTCGTCTGGGACGACGGCGACGACCTGCACTGCGAACCACGCTCGCCCTACCCGCACACCCGTGAAGTAGCGGCGTTGCGCGCCCACGCGACGAATGCCTCGGTCGTCATCGCCGGGCACGCCCGCACCGCGGAGACCCAGTCGCTCGTCGAGGCCGGATGGGCTCACGATCTCGTTCCGTCCCGCGATGTGCTGCGAGCGTGGGCGCCGAAGGTGACCGCGCTCGCCGACAGCGACCAAGCGCTGGCCCGCGATCCCGCGGCCCGCGCCGCCCGGCTCCCCGCGATCGCCTTCGCTGCCGCACGCACGGCGCTCGGCGCCGGTCACGGCGTGCTGGTGCAGGTGCCGCGTCGCGGCTACGTCCCCGCACTCGCGTGCGGGAAGTGCCGAGCACCCGCGCGGTGCCGGCGCTGCAACGGACCACTCGCATTGCCGTCCGCGGGTGGACCCGACGGCGCGGCGGTCCCCGCCTGCCGGTGGTGCGGCGTTGCCGACGCCACCCATCGGTGTCACGCATGCGGTGCCCGCTCCTTACGTGCCGTCGTGGTCGGCGCGGGACGCACCGCCGAGGAGCTGGGTCGCGCGTTTCCCGGTGTGCCGGTGGTGATCTCGGGAGGATCCGACGTCAAGGCGGTCGCTCCGGAAGGGGCGGCGCTCGTCGTGTCCACTGTCGGCGCGGAACCCGTCGCGCCCGGCGGATACGGTGCTGCGCTCCTGCTGGACGGTTGGGCGCTGCTCGGACGTGCCGACCTGCGGGCCACGGAAGAAACGATGCGCAGGTGGCTCACCGCATCGGCGCTGGTGCGGTCGTTTTCGGACGGCGGCCAGGTGGTCGTGGTCGCCGATTCGGGGATCCCCACTGTGCAGGCACTGGTGCGATGGGACCCGGTCGGGCATGCGCGCAACGAGGTCGCAGATCGCGCCGAAGTGGGTTTCCCGCCCGTCGTCCACATGGCGGCCGTCGACGGGGGAGCGGCAGCGGTGGCCGAGTTGATCGAGGCCACACATCTGCCCGACGGTGCAGAGGTACTCGGGCCGGTGCCGCTACCGCCTGGCCAGCGACTGCCTTTCAGTGCCGACGACCCCGAGCCCGACGAGGTGCACCGCATGCTCATCCGGGTTGCCCGCAACCGTGGGCGGGAGCTGGGTCTGGCGCTGCGGCAGGCGCAGGCGACCCGCACGGCACGCCGCGCGAACGGGCCGCTGCGCGTGCAGATGGATCCGCCGAAGATCGGTTAGCGGGCGAAGGCCGGCGGCGTCACCGGTCGGCTCGCAGCGCAGGCATCATCTGCGCCGTCAGAGGCGCGATGTCGTCGGGGAGAATGTCGAGACCGAGGTCGAGCCAGCGCACCTCGTCGATTTCGGCGGCAGGCCCCCCGATCGGCACGGTCGGATGTTCGAACACGGTGGCTTCGACCTCGAATCCGTCCTCGTTGGCGGCTGCAGCCCGGAAGACTCCGAGCGGTCGCAGGGCTGAGGGGTCCAGGCGCACTCCGAGTTCCTCGTCCAATTCACGGATCAGGGTTTCGGCGGCGGTCTCGCCCGGTTCCGGTTTGCCGCCGGGAAACATGAAGCGGGTCGTTCCGCGTTTGCGGACGGTCAGCACCGACGACCCCGCTGCGTTCCTCAACACGACTGCACTGACGGTGATCACTCCGGTCGTTGCCACCTCGACATGTTATCCGCGCGACGCACGTGATTCACGACTCGCACTGTGGAACCTCATGTAGGTGCGACAATTGCGATGTGTGAAGTCACAATTGAACAGGGTCGGGTGAGGGAAGGAGAACGTTGTGCGGACACATCGGATGGCGGGTGCGGCGATCGTGGGTGCGGCGATCGTGGGTGCGGCGATCGTGGGTGCGGCGATCGTGGGTGCACTGTGCGCCCTCGCCCTCGTTGCAGGACCGGCGGGTGCACAACCCGCAGAAATCTCTACCGACTTCATTCCCGTGACCCCCGGCCCGGTGGCCCACACCCATGCGGAGGCTGCCGAGTACGCCGACCATCACCGTGGCGCAGCGCCCGCAGACACGAACGACTTCACGTGCGTGCCGTCGGCCGAACACCCCAGGCCGGTGATACTCGCCCACGGTACCGACTCCAATAGTTACTCCGACTTCGCGGCTCTCGCTCCGTTGCTCGCGGAGTCGGGCTGGTGCGTGTTCGCTCTGAACTACGGCCTGGCCGCAGGTGACGAGGAGTACGGCACCGGCGACATCCGTGTCAGCGCCGTCCAACTCGGCGAATTCGTCGACACCGTCCGAGCGTCGACCGGCGCCGAAGAGGTCGACTTGGCCGGCTACTCGCAGGGCGCCACCGTCGCCCGCTACTACATCAACGAACTCGGCGGCGCGGACGTCGTCGACCGCTGGGTGGGCATCGCATCGCCGAGTTACGGAGGCACCTTCTACGGCCTCGGCGCCGCCGCTGCCCTGCTGCCGGGCGCCTTGGACACCGCTCAGGCGAGTTTCTCCGAAGCCCTCGTCCAACAACTCGAGGGATCCGCCCTGCTCGCCGAGGTCAACAACCCCACCGACACGGTGCCCGGCGTGCGGTACACCACGATCGGTTCGAGCGTCGACGAGGTGATCCAACCGTCCGGGAACGTCGCACTACGAAGCGGCGATGCCGTGAACCACATCATCCAGGACCTCTGCCCGCAGAACCGGACCGGGCATTTCAACATGGTGTACGACCCGTTCACCCTTGCGCTGGTCCGTCATTCTCTCGACCCCGACCGCTACGGTCTCGGCGAGTGCGTTCCCGTAGCGTTGGGCACCGAAATCCCCGAGATGATCGTGCAGAGCAACTTCTGAGTCCGGGAGGATCGGCTGCATCCGGGTCGCAGCCGTCGACTCCCTGGACCGGTGGACTCCTTAGACTGTGGGAATCATCGTCGTCGAGACTCGGGAGCAGCATTCGTGACACGTCCGGCCGGACCCACCCCCACACCCCCTCACTTCGTGCCGGTGGTGCGCTGACATGCGTCTCGTGTTCGCGGGCACACCCGAACCCGCTGTTCCGTCCCTGCGCCGCCTGATCGAGTCCGCTCGGCACGACGTCGTCGCGGTGGTGACCCGCCCGGACACCACGGCAGGCCGCGGCCGCAAGGCGGTGCGCTCGGCCGTCGGACAGCTCGCCGACGAGTACGGCATCGAGGTGCTCACCCCGCGCTCCCCGCGCGACCCGGAATTCGTCGCTCGGTTGACCGAGCTGGCACCTGACTGCTGCCCGGTCGTCGCGTACGGGGCGTTGATCCCGCAGGACGTCCTCGACATCCCCGGCCACGGCTGGGTGAACCTGCATTTCTCGCTGCTGCCGGCGTGGCGCGGCGCCGCGCCCGTGCAGGCCGCACTCGCCGCAGGCGACGAAATCACCGGTGCGAGCACCTTCCGGCTCGAAGCCGGTCTCGACACCGGGCCCGTCTACGGTGTGGTCACCGAGACGATCCGCCGCACGGACACTGCCGGTGACCTCCTCGAACGCCTCGCCGACGCCGGAGCCACCCTTCTCGAATCGACCCTCGACGGCATCGCGGACGGCATCCTCAGCGCCGCCCCCCAGCCCGCAGACGGGGTCTCGCTGGCCCCGAAGATCACCGTCGACGCGGCCCGGGTCATCTGGGCGCACCCGGCGCACGTCGTCGACCGGCATATCCGTGCGGTCACCCCCGCGCCCGGCGCGTGGACGATGATCAGTGACGTGCGTGTGAAGCTCGGGCCCATCACGGTGACGGACGAGACTCTCGAACCCGGCGAAATCCTCGCACGCAAGGACGGTCTGTTCATCGGGACGGCGACGACCGCAGTCCGGCTCGGCACCGTCCAGCCACCCGGCAAGAAAGCGATGGCCGCCGCAGACTGGGCGCGCGGCGCCCGCCTCGATGAGAAGGTGCGTGCACAGTGACCGAATCCCGCAGACCAGCACGCCGCCCCGGTCAGGGCACCGGCGATCGCAACGCGAAACCGCGTCAGGCGCGGCGACCGTCGCCGTCCGCGGTGGACCCGGCACGCACGGCGGCCCGCGACGTACTGCGCGCGGTCCGTGACCGCGACGCCTACGCAAACCTGGTGTTGCCCGCCCTGCTGCGCGAACGGAAACTCGATTCCCGCGACGCGGCGCTCGCCACCGAACTGACCTACGGCGCCGCCCGCGCGCAGGGCCTGCTCGACGCCGTCATCGAATCGGCCGCGCAGCGTCCGGTCGACGAGATCGATGGTGGGCTGCTCGACGTGCTGCGGCTGGGTACCTATCAGCTGCTGCGCACCCGTGTCGCGCACCACGCCGCCGTCGCCACCAGCGTGGATCTGGTGCGCGCCGAATTCGGCCAGGGCCGAGCGGGGTTCGTCAACGCCGTGCTTCGCCGTGTCGGTGAGCAGACCGAGGACCAGTGGATCGAGCGACTCGCCCCCGACGCCGATCGTGATCCCGTCGGGCACCTTGCGTTCCGATACGCGCACCCGATGTGGATCGCGCAGGCCTTCGCACACGCGCTCGGGGCGGACGCGGGTGAGCTCGCCGAGGTGCTCGCGGCCGACGATGCTCGCCCGATCGTGCATCTTGTCGCGCGTCCCGGCATCATCACCGCCGAGGAACTGGCCCTCGTCACCGGCGGGGAACAAGGGCCGTGGTCGCCGTACGCAGTGCACCTCGATCACGGTGATCCCGGCCGGCTCGACGCCGTCCGCGAGGGCATGGCAGCCGTGCAGGACGAGGGCAGCCAGCTTGTCGCACGGGCATTGACCCTCGCACCGCTCACCGGCGACGACGGCGGGCGCTGGCTCGACCTGTGCGCCGGGCCGGGCGGAAAAGCTGCGTTGCTCGGCGCCCTCGCCGACCTCGACGGATTCACCGTGGACGCCGTCGAGCCGATCGAACACCGCGCCGACCTGGTCCGCAAGACCACCCGCGGCATGCCGGTCACCGTGCACGTGGCCGACGGACGCGAACCCGGGCTCGACCCCGGCTACGACCGTATCCTCGTCGACGCACCCTGCACCGGGCTCGGCGCGCTGCGCCGCAGGCCCGAGGCGCGGTGGCGCCGCCAACCCGGCGACGTCGCCGACCTGGTGCGCCTGCAGAAGCAACTCCTGGCCTCCGCGATCGAGTTGCTGCGTCCCGGTGGCGTCGTGCTGTACTCGACCTGTTCGCCGCACGTGTCCGAAACCGTCGCGATCGTGGCCGACGCAGTGCGCCGCCACGGCGTCGAAGAACTCGACACCCGCGAACTCGTGCCGGGAGTACCTCAGCTCGGCGATGGACCGGGTGTGCAGCTGTGGCCGCACCGGCACGGGACCGATGCGATGTTCATGGCGGCGCTGCGCAAACCGATCGGTTGAGTCATCTTCGCCGGGGCGCGCAGTACACCGCGCCCCGGCGAAGATGAAGACTCTCTCATCTTCGTTTCACGAACTGTTCACCACGGCGATAGAACATTGTTGCCATGGCAGTCGTGAAGCGGATATCTGCGCTGGTAGCGCTCTTGGTGATCCCGGCGGGTCTTGCATGGGCCGGTCAGGCACTCGGCGGAAACGCCGGGTCACCCGACGTCGGTAATGCCTCGATCACCGTGTCCGTCGAGCCCTCGGACGATGCGGACCTCAGGGGCGGTGTCGAGAATCCGGCCACCTCACCGTCGGCGACTCCGATGCCGCCTGCCGACGCATCCGAGGTGCCGGTGGTCGCCGAGAGCGGCGCCGCGCCGATTCCCGGCGTTACCGGTGCACCCGCCGGGCCTCCCGCGGCGAATACGCGCGCCCCCTCGTCTCCGCCGATCTCCGATGTGCAACGGCAGCCGATTCCCGCTCCGCAACAGGAATGGGACGACGACTGGGACGATGACTGGGATGACGACGGGGGAGACGACGACTGGGACGACGACGCAGACGAGGGCGACGACTGGGACGACGATGGCGAGTGACGGTGAGAAACGCCCCAGTGGGTCGGCTCTGCCGGCCCGCTGGCGCATCCTCTCGTGGATTCTCGTCACCACAGCAGTCGCACTGGTCTCGGTGGTCTTCACCACGCGTGTGCTGCTGCTCAGCGACGTCGACCACGACGCAAACGCCGACATCACGCAGGAGATCGACGAGTTCCGCGCGTTCGCGGCCGTCGGTGTGGACCCGACCACCGCCGCACCGTTCACCTCCGTAGACCGGATGCTCGAGGTGTACCTGAACCGGCAACACACTTCGGAAGGCGAGGTGATCGTCGGGGTCTTCGGGGGCCAACTACTGTTCGATCGCCGTATCGCACTGGACCGGCCCGACCTGCCGCCGGATCTGACCGACGACGGAAACCTGTTCGACCAGATCCTCGGCATCCCCGCCAACTCCGGTGTCATCGATGTCGACGGTGGCCGGATGCGGTGGGCCCGTGCCGATGTGACGTCGGGAAACGACAACGGCTCCCTGATCGTCGCCGTGTTCACCGCCGAACAGCGAGCACAGGTCGGTGAGACCATCCGCACCATCGCGCTCGTCGCGGTCGGGGGTCTCGGGCTTCACCGCCATCATCGGCTGGCTCGTTGCAGGCCAGATCCTCGCCCCGATCCGCCAGGTGCGCGAAGTCGCGTCCGAAATCGGGGAGAAGGACCTCACGAGCCGGGTGCCCGTCCACGGGCGCGACGACATCGCCGCGCTCGCCGAGACCTTCAACTCGATGCTCGACCGCCTCGAACAGGCGCACGACACCCAGCAGCGCTTCGTCGACGATGCCGGGCACGAACTGCGCACCCCGATCACCGTGATCCGCGGGCATCTCGAGGTGATGGAACTCGACCGGACCGCCGATGCCGCCACCCGCGCCGCGACCCTCCGGCTCGTCGAGGACGAACTCGACCGCATGGCCCGCATCGTCAGCGACCTGCTGGTGCTCGCCAAGGCGGAACGCCCCGACTTCGTGACTCGCAGCGCCGTCGACGTCACCGACCTGACACTCGACATCGAAGCCAAGGCCCAGATGCTCGGTACCCGCGACTGGCAGCTCATGGAGATCGCCGAGGGCGTCGCCGACATCGACAGTCAACGCGTCACCCAGGCCACCCTCCAACTCGCTACCAACGCGGTCTCGCACACTCGCGACGGTGACGTGATCCAGCTGGGGTCCGCCTTCGTCGACGACGAGGGACAGCACCTGTTCCGGGTGTGGGTGCGCGACACCGGCCCGGGAGTGGCACCGGAGGACGCGACCCGCATCTTCGAACGTTTCCGTCGCGGCAACCCCAGCGCCGCAGACCTCGACGGCCCCGCACCCGAACGCGGTGGTGCGGGACTCGGGCTGGCCATCGTCCGAGCCATCACCGATGCCCACCACGGTTCGGCGTGGGTCCACAGCGAACTCGGTCACGGAGCCACCTTCGGCATCGACCTTCCCGTCGAACGCCCCACCATCGCGAACTCCGACCAACTTCTCATCGCCACCCACGACCCCGAACCCGCCACACGAAAGGCCGCAACTCCGTGAGCCGCATCCTGATCGCCGAAGACGACACACGCATCGTTGCCTTCCTGGAGAAGGGCCTGCGCGCCGCCGGCTACACCATCACCCATGCGGGCGACGGAGACACAGCCCTGTTGCTGGCCCGCAGCGACGAGTTCGACCTCGTGATCCTCGACATCGGGCTGCCCCGGATGGACGGATTCACCGTCCTCGGCCGACTCCGTGGCGAAGGCGTCCGCACTCCCGTCATCGTGCTCACCGCCCGCGACAGCGTCACAGACACCGTCGCGGGACTCGAGGGCGGCGCCAACGACTACGTGAGCAAACCCTTCCAGTTCGCCGAACTCCTCGCCCGGATCCGACTGCGTATCGGAGACGCAGGCACGTCCGATCCGACGTCGGTGCTCGGCGACGGTGATCTTGCACTCGACCTGCGGACCCGTCGCGTCGAAGTCGGCGGCGCCACCGTCGACCTCACCAGCCGCGAATTCTCCCTCCTCGAGGTGTTCCTGCGCCATCGCGGGCAGGTGCTCTCCCGCGAACAGATCCTCGGGCACGTGTGGGGCTACGATTTCGACCCGGCCTCCAACGTCGTCGACGTGTACGTGCGCGCGTTGCGCAACAAGATCGGCGGCGACCGCGTCGAGACGATTCGCGGAGCGGGGTACCGGTTGCGATGACCTATTACTCCACCACACCGCCGCGCGTCCCGACGTCACCGACGTCACCGACGTCACCGTCGACGCCGCCTCCGCGTGTGCAGCGCAGAGCAGCACCCGGCCGGGTCGCTGCCCTCGCAGTCCTGGTCGCGGCGTGCGCAGGCATCGTGCATCTCGCCCGCACCGACGCTGCTCTCAGCGCGGAGGCCGCGGTCACGTTGATCGTGTTCGTGATCGCGGTGTGGTTGTGGATCTTCACCCGCGTCGACGACACCTACGTGGCGCTCGGAGCCGCAGCCGGTCTCACCGTCGTGGGGGTCGCCGACGCCGATGCGCTGTTCGCCACCCTCGGCGACGACATCGTGTGGCTGCTACTGTCGGCGTTCGTCATTGCCGCCGGCGTTGCCTCGTCGGGCTTGGCCACACGCGGCGCCGCCTTCCTCGTCACCGGCGCCCGCACCCCCCGCGCCCTGATCCACCTGGTGACCGCGGCGCTCGTGGTGACCGCCTTCGCGGTGCCGTCGACATCCGGCCGCGCGGCACTCGTTCTGCCGGTCTTCGTTGCCATCGCCGCGGTCCTGTCGGACCGGCCCCGGCTGGTGCGCGCACTGGCGCTGCTGTTCCCGACCGTGATCCTGCTGTCTGCCGTGGCATCCCTGCTCGGTGCCGGAGCACACCTGATCACCAGCCAGATCGTCGCGACCGCCACCGGCGCCGGATTCGATTTCGCGACGTGGATGCTTCTGGGCCTGCCGCTCGCGATCGTCTCGTCGCACGCCGCAGCGGAACTGGTGCTGCGGATGTTCACCGCCGCCGACGACCGCCGCCGACATCTGACGATCACTGCCGAGGACATCGAAGCTCACTCGTCGACTCCGGTGACCGGACCGTTCACCGTCGCCGAATCCCGGTCTGCGGTGCTGCTTGCCGTGGTGACGGTGCTGTGGTGCACCGAACCGCTGCACGGCATTCATCCGGCAGTGGTCGCGCTCCTCGGCGCACTCGTCGCGGCGTCGCCGCGCTACGGGTCCGTCCGACTCGGAGCGGCGCTGAAGACCGTGCCGTGGTCGCTGCTGTTGTTCATGGCTGCCACCCTGTCGATCGGCACCGCGCTCACCACGAGCGGCGCCGCGGACTGGCTCGCGAACACCGCGTTCGGACCGCTCACCGCACGAGGTGCGGCCGCGGGCCCGCTGTTCGTGGTGGTCGTCGTCGTTGTCTCGACCGCGGCGCATCTTGTGATCCAATCGCGTTCGGCCCGGTCGGCGGTGCTCATTCCCGTGGTCGTCGCGCTCGCGCCCACCGTCGGGGTCGATCCGCTTGCCGCAGCATTCATCTCGACCGCCGCAGCCGGTTTCTGTCACACCCTGCCCAGTTCCGCGAAGCCGGTGACACTGTTCTCGTCGGTGCCGGACGTCCCCACCTACACGAGCAGGGACCTCCTGCGGTTGTCCGCGGTGCTCGGTCCTCTCAGTGCCGTGCTGGTGCTGTTGTTCGCCTGGTTCGTGTGGCCGTTGCTGGGCATGCCGCTCTTCCCGTGATCCCACCCGTATCCGCCCATTGATTTTTCTCACCGCATTTTTTCACCGCACCGATCGGAGTGAAGTTATGGCACTGAAGGTTCCGCACCGAATCCTTGTCGCGCCCAGCGGATTCAAGGAGAGCCTCGACGCCCCCACAGTCGCATCGGCGATCGCTATCGGTGTCCGCCGCGCGCTGCCCGGGGTGGCCGTCGACACCGTCCCGATCCCCGACGGGGGCGAGGGCACCGCCGAGATCCTCGCGGCCGCCACCGGTGGCGTCCTCGTTCCGACCACCGTCACCGGCCCCGTCGGCGAGCCTGTGGTCGCGCACTGGGCGCGACTCGGAGGCGATGCCTCGGGCACCGCCGTGGTCGAGATGGCCTCGGCTGCCGGTCTGCGTCTCGTGCCCGGCGACCGCCGCGACCCCGGCGCGACCACCACCCGTGGTGTCGGTGAACTCATCGTCGCCGCACTCGACGACGGGATCCGTCGCATCTTCGTCGGATGCGGTGACTCCGGAACGAGCGACGGGGGCGCCGGCGCCTTACGTGCTCTCGGCGTTCGCATCCTCGATCGCGACGGACATGACGTTCCGGACGGGGGCCGCCATCTCGTGCATGCCCTTCGACTCGATCTCGACGCGCTGCACCCCGCCCTCGCCGACACCGAGATCGTCCTCGCCTGCAACACCCACAACGTGCTCTGCGGTCCGCGGGGTGTCGCCCGCGTGTTCGGTCCGCAGAAGGGCGCGAGCCCCGCGCAGGTCGAAGAGCTGTCCGCCGCGCTCGATCGGTGGGCCGAGATTCTCGAACAGCACAGCGGTACCGCTCAATTCGATATCAGGACCGGTCCGGGCACCGGCGCATCGGGTGGGCTCGGCGCCGGACTCGCCACTATCGCCGGGGCACGCATCGCGTCGCGCTTCGACGTGTTGCTCGACAGCGGCCTGTCCGGTATCGATCTCGACGCGCTCGTCGCCCGCGCCGACCTGATCATCACCGCGGAGGGGAGCATCGACTTCCAGACACCGCACGGCAAGGTGCCCGCCGAGATCGCGCGACGCGCTCAGCAGGTCGGAGTGCCGGTGCTCGCGCTCGCCGGGTCGCTCGGCCGGGGTGCCCCGGACGTGCACGACGTCGGGATCGGCGCGATCGCCTCGATCATCCCCGTGCCGATGAAGCTCGAGGACGCCGTCGCCAACGGACACGACCTGCTCGTCGATGCCGCAGCACGGTCCATGCGGCTGCTCATGCTCGGCTCTGCCGTCGCGTGTCGGAGCAAGGGGCGCGGCAAGAAGGTCGAGCGCCAGGTCGCCGCGGTAACCGCGGCCTGACGCGGAGGCCGGCCGCCTCGCCCCTCGATGCGCCCAAGGCAGGTCGAATGCCTTCAAGGTAGTGCTGCGCGTGCTGCGGCGAGGAACTCGGTGGACTGCATCCAGTCGAGGTTGTCGGCGCCCGCGACGACCCGGTCTGCTCCGGCCGCGTGGAAGTCGGTGAACACCTCGGCGAGTTCCTGCGGGGTACGTGCGCGGATCGGGACGGCCGATGCCTGCTCCGGTGGGATTCCGTGCACCTCCACCAGGTTGCGCACGAAGGCGTCGTAGGCCGCTCGGGCCTCCGCGTCATCGCCCACGATGAGGTGACCTCCGACGGTGACTCCCGGCATCGGCAGCCCACGTTCGACGGCCGACTCCCGCAGCTTCCCGACCGCGCTGGCAAGACCCGACGGGGAAATCAGCGACGGGCACCAGTCTGCACCGAACCGCAAGACTCTATCGAACGCGTGCTCAGTACCACCCACCAACAGGGGTGGCATCACCGCTGCCGGGGCCTGCACCAGTGGTGGACGCGTTCCGTCCAGTCCGACCGGGTCTCCGGTGAGCAGCCGTGGCAACAGGTCGAGTGTGACGTCGGTCATCCGGCCACGATCACGGCCGGACACACCCACGGCCTGCCAGAACGGACTGTCGGGAAACCCACCGGAGCCGACACCGAGCAGTAGTCGGTTACCCGACAGGTGCTGCAGAGTCGCGACTTGCGCCGCGAGCCAGGGGGCGGGACGCAGCGGCACGACGAGGACACTGAACCCGATTCGCAGTCGCTTCGTCGCGGCGGCTGCGGCAGCAAGGACCAATGGTGCGTCCAGTGCCGGTGTTCCATCGCCGAGGATCAGATCGGAGATCCAGACGGATTCCAGTCCCATGTCCTCGGCGGCGCGCGCGGCAGCCGCGATAGAGGGGCTGCCGGTGGTGTCTGCGCCTCCAGGGGCTCCTGGCAGGCCGGTTCCGACCTCGATTCCTGCCGTGACACTGATTCCTGCCGTGACACTGATTCCTGCCATGACACTATGGTGCAACGCGCACAGAGCAGCGATGCTGGATTCGACGGTTTCCCGATCCGAGGCCAGGAGACAGCGATGATTCTGCAGCCCCGACAGTGTCGATACCGGACATGAGGACACTTGCGATCACCCAGAACATCACCCTCGACGGCGCCATCGAGATGCTCGGGGACTGGTTCGATCCCATGGACCAGGACCCGGAATTGCTGGAAGAGACCCGTACACAGTCCGCGGGTTCCGACGCGATCGTGCTGGGTCGGCGAACCTTCGAGGACTTCCGCGGCTTCTGGCCCCAGCAGACCGACGACGAAACCGGGATAACCGACGAGCTCAACCGCATCGAGAAGTACGTCGTCTCGTCGACGCTGACCGACCCCCAGTGGCAGAACTCGACCGTGCTCACCGGCGACTGGGTCGCCCGGGTGCAGGCCCTGAAAGCACAGTCGGGCCTCGACATCGTCGTCACCGGCAGCATCATGTTGACCCATGGCCTGATCGAGTTCGGTCTGGTCGACGAGTACCGACTGTTCGTCCATCCCGCCGTCCAGGGCCGGGGGAGACGGCTGTTCCCCGACGGGTACGAGACGTCGAACCTCCAACTGGTCGAAGCCCGAGGCTTCCCGAGCGGCGTCTCCCTGCTGCGCTACACCGTCCGAGAAACGGGGCTCGAGCAGTGAACAGCCGACTCTCGCCACGCCTCGTCGAGATCGTGGCAGCGCTGCCGATCCGACCGCACCTGCGAGTCCTCGAGATCGGCTGCGGTTCCGGTCCTGCGGCCCGCGCGATCGCCGACGAGCTGGCCACCGGCCACATCCTCGCGATCGACAGGTCCGCCACCGCGATCGAACAGTTGAAGGCTCGCTCGATCGACCAGATGGCCGCAGGCCGCCTGAGTGCACGCCACGTGGCCATCGAGGATTTCACCCTGGCCGGTGATGAAGAGCCGTTCGACCTCGTCTTCGCGATCCGTGTCGGCGCCCTCGACGGCCGGCACCCCCAAGCAGGCCGAGTAGCCATCGAACGCATCGCGGCAGCAACCCGCCCACGCGCCCGACTCTTCATCGACGGTGGAAACCCATTGCTCGAACTGCCGATTCACGGGCCCTCGGAGTCGACGAGCGCGCACCTCTGCCAATAGGGTTCGCGTATGCCCGACATCGTCACACTGACCATGAACCCGGCCCTCGATGTCACCACATTCACCGACCAGGTGGTTCATACCCGCAAACTCCGGTGCGACGAGCCGTTCTACGACGCAGGCGGGGGCGGGGTGAACGTCGCGAAAGTTGCGCGCGTGCTCGGTGCGTCGGCCGCAGCGGTGTATCCGGCCGGGGGTGCGCGCGGCGAACAGATGAGCGGGCTACTCGACGACGATGATGTCGAAGAACACATCGTGCCCATCGCCGACGACACCCGGGAATGCTTCACCGCGATCGACCGCACGAGTGGTCTCGAATACCGGTTCGTCACCCCGGGGCCGGAACTGACCGCCGAGGAGCAGGAACAGTGCCTCGTCACGCTGACGAAGGTGGCGAAGGACGCGAAATATGTCGTCGCCAGCGGAAGCTTCCCGCCCGGTGTGCCAGGCTCCTTCATACGGCAGGTCGCCGATGCCGTCCGCGATGCAGGCGCGCGATTCGTCCTCGATTCTTCGGGCGACGCACTCGCCGGCATCGAATCGGGGGTGTTCCTCGTCAAACCGTCGTTGGACGAACTGTGCGAATGGGTCGGTCACCACCTCCCCACGTCGGACGACCGGATAACCGCAGCCCGCGAGCTCGTCGAACGTGGTGTCGCGGAGGTCGTCGTGGTGTCGCTGGGCGCGGACGGCGCCATCATGGTCACGGCCGACGACACTGTGCAGGTGCCTGCCCTCGATGTCGAGGTGCGCAGCGCGGTCGGGGCCGGCGACAGCATGGTCGCCGGGCTCGTCGTGGGATTGTTGCAGGACCGGTCGCTGCGCGACGCGTTGGCGCTGGGTGTCGCCTGCGGCTCCGCGGCCTTGCTCACGGCAGGCAGCCACGTCTGTCGCCGCGAAGACATCGACCGGTTCGACGCGCTCGCCCGCGATCTGTGACTCCGCGACTCCGGCAGCACCGCGTCGCCCGAACTTTCCTCCATGTCTCCGGCTTTCCGTGACTCGACGACCTGCGGAAACCCGTGTAACCGGAGGAAAGTTCCGGAGGTTGACGCGTAGTCAGTCGAGGAAGAGATCGAGCTGCAACTCGCCGTCGCCTGCCCGGTACGGCTCGAGGTCGGTGACCCCGGCAGCGGCCAGCACCTCGTCGTCGATGTAGAAGTTGCCGGTCGCCTCGGTGCTCGGCGAGGTGAGGACCACGTATGCGGCATCGGCGTAGATATCGGGTGTCCGCGAGGAATTGACCATGTGTTCGCCGCCGAGAAGGTTGAGCACCGCCGCGGTGGCGATGGTGGTGCGCGGCCAGAGCGAGTTGACGCCGATTCCGTCGTTCTTCAACTCTTCTGCCAGTCCGAGCGTGGTCAGACTCATTCCGTACTTGGCCATTGTGTAGGCGAGATGCCCGCCCGCCCATTTCGGCGACAGGTTCAGCGGCGGCGACAGGGTCAGGATGTGCGGATTGCGTCCTGCTTTCGCGGAGTCGCGCAGTGCGGGAATCGACAGCTTCGAGAGCAGGAACGTGCCGCGGCAGTTGATGTCCTGCATGAGGTCGTACTTCTTCATCGCGATATCGGCGGTGGGGGACAGATCGATCGCGGATGCGTTGTTGACGACCATGTCGATACCGCCGAACCGTGCGATCGTCTGTTGGACGGCGTCGGCCACGGCGTCGTCGTCTCGGATGTCGCCGACGAACGGCAGCACTTGCCCGCCCGCCCGCTCGAGTTCGGCGGCGGCAGTATGGATGGTGCCTGGAAGCTTCGGATTCGGGGTGTCGGTCTTGGCGATCAGTGTGATGTTGGCGCCGTCGCGCGCGGCGCGCAACGCGATCGCGAGGCCGATTCCACGGCTCCCGCCGGACATGATCATGGTTTTGCCGGCGAGTGGTGTCGGATCTGAAGTGCTCATCGGTGCCTCCTTCGTCGGATGCCGTCGAGTATGGGGGCGCCGCAGGATTCCTGAAGGAGATTCACCTGTTGTAGTGAATTCGTCGACTGGTGGGTGAGGTCGGGCCACATCGCGGTCGCGATCACCGGAGCACCCCCCTGCGGTGCTGAGGGATCGCCACCGCGATGTTGCCGCGGACACGGACCCGATGGCACCTCGCCGAGATCGGCGGACTACCCACGATTGTGGGCACAGTGCCGTGACCCTCTCCAGGGAACCATCCGGCCGGCTCGCCGACCAGGGGAAAAGGTCCCGGATTCGGTGTGTTGCCCGCCCCGGCCCCGGCTGCTCCCGCGCGCACTAGACTTGCCAGACGTGGCCCACCCGATGATCGCTCCCTCCATCCTGTCCGCAGATTTCGCACGCTTGGCCGACGAAGCCCAGGCCGTCGCCGGCGCCGACTGGCTGCATGTCGATGTCATGGACGCACATTTCGTGCCGAACCTGACCCTCGGCCTGCCGATCGTGCAGTCACTGCTGAAAGCGACCGAGATTCCTCTCGACTGCCACCTGATGATCGAAGATCCGGGCAGGTGGGCACCGCCGTACGCGGAGGCCGGTGCGCACAACGTCACGATCCACGCCGAAGCCACCGACGACCCGATCGCGGTCGCTCGGGACATCCGTGCCGCCGGAGCGAAGGCCGGACTGTCCGTCAAGCCCGGCACCCCCATCGAGCCGTACCTCGAGATCCTGAAGGAATTCGACACCCTCCTCGTGATGAGTGTCGAACCCGGATTCGGCGGTCAGTCCTTCATTCCCGACGTACTCGACAAGGCCCGTGCTGTGCGGCGGCTGGTGGATTCCGGTGAACTGCGTCTGCTCGTCGAGATCGACGGTGGTATCAACGCCGACACCATCGAAGCCGCTGCCGAAGCCGGCGTCGACTGCTTCGTCGCAGGCTCCGCTGTCTACGGCGCGGAGGACCCGAGCGAGGCGGTACGCAAGTTGCGCGCGCAGGCAGGGAAGGCCTCGCCGCATCTGACCCTCGCGCCGTGACCGCACCGGAACTCGCCGAAGCGCTGCAGTTCGCGCTCGACGCGGCGGAAGCCGTTCGCGGGACGACGAGCCCCAATCCGCCGGTCGGCGCGGCGATCGTCGCCGCGGACGGTCGCATCGCCGGCGTCGGTGCGACGGCGCCGCCGGGCGGTCCACACGCCGAGGTGCGAGCGCTGGCGGTCGCCGGAGAGCGGGCGCGCGGTGGGACCGCGGTCGTCACTCTCGAACCCTGCAACCACACCGGTCGCACCGGACCGTGCGCGCAGGCCCTGATCGAGGCCGGCATCGCGACCGTCCACTACGCGATCGCCGATCCGAACCCGGTCGCAGGCGGCGGTGCAGACACCCTGCGTGCCGCGGGCATAGCGGTTCACGAAGGCCTCGGCGCCGACGCCGTGGCCCACGGCCCGCTGCGGGCGTGGCTGCACCGGCAACGCACCGATCGGCCACATGTGACCTGGAAGTACGCGGCGGGGCTCGACGGGCGCAGTGCCGCCGCAGACGGCACCAGCCAGTGGATCTCCGGCCCGGACGCACGCACACGCGTGCACGACGAACGCAGCCGGTTGGACGCGATCATCGTGGGCACCGGCACCGTACTCGCCGACGACCCGTGGCTGACGGCACGCCTGCCCGACGGTGACCTCGCGCCGCATCAGCCACTGCGGGTGGTCGTCGGGTTCAGCGACCTCCCCACCGATGCGCGGGTGCTGGACGACAGCGCCCCCACCCTCGTTCTGCGTACTCACGACGTCGACGAGGTCCTTGCGGCACTGACCGACCACCCGGATGTCCTCATCGAGGGCGGTCCGCGTCTTGCCGGTGCGTTCCTCGCGGCCCGTCGCGTCGACCGCATCCAGGCGTACATCGCGCCGGTCGTGCTCGGGGCCGGAAGCGCGGCGGTGCAGGATGCGGGCGTCACGACGATCGCCGAGGCGCTACGGTTTCGTCGGGAGCGCGTCGAGACCGTCGGCGCTGATGTCCTGATGACCCTGGTCCCGGAACGGGACTGATGAGCCCGGTCCCTGGCCGGGAGTGAAGGAGCCGAACGTGTTCACCGGCATCGTGGAAGAACTGGGTGAAATCGTGGCGCGCGAAGACCTCGCGGACGCCGCGCGATTCACTGTGCGGGGCCCGGTGGTGACCACCGACGCAAAACATGGCGACTCGATCGCCGTCAACGGAGTGTGCCTGACCGTCGTCGACGTGGTGGACACCGACTCGTTCACCGCGGATGTGATGCAGGAGACACTGAACCGTTCGAGCCTCGAGGGTCTGGCGCCGGGCAGTCGCGTCAACCTCGAACGCGCGGCGGCGGTGAACAGCCGTCTCGGCGGTCATATCGTGCAGGGGCACGTCGACGGCACCGGCTCTGTGCTCTCGCGTACCCCCTCCGAGAACTGGACGGTGGTCCGGATTTCGTTGCCCGCGAGCATCGCCCGATATGTCGTCGAGAAAGGGTCGATCACCGTCGACGGTGTGTCGCTGACGGTGTCGGCGCTCGGCGGCGAACCCGGCGACGAATGGTTCGAGATCTCTCTCATCCCGACGACGTTGTCGCTGACAACGCTCGGCGGCGCCGAGCCCGGTACCACGGTCAACCTCGAGGTCGATGTGATTGCGAAGTACGTGGAGCGACTGCAGAACGCTCGGTGACAGGTCGTACTGTGGAACAGGACAGTGGACGCGAAGCACGAGTCGTCCGACTAGAAGATTTGGAGTCAGGGCAAGTGACGAGGTTCGACACCATCGAGCGCGCGGTCGCCGACATCGCCGCCGGTAAGGCGGTCGTCGTGGTCGACGACGAAGACCGTGAAAACGAGGGCGACCTCATCTTCGCCGCGGAGAAGGCCACTCCCGAGCTTGTAGCGTTCATGGTGCGCTACACCTCCGGATATCTGTGTGTGCCGCTCGACGGCGACGACTGCGACCGGCTCGGGCTGCCCCCGATGTACTCCACGAATCAGGACAAGCACGGCACGGCCTACACGGTCACGGTCGACGCGAAGGAAGGTATCGGCACCGGCATCTCGGCGTCCGACCGCGCCACCACGATGCGGCTGCTCGCCGACCCCGATTCGACCGTGCTGGATTTCACCCGTCCCGGCCACGTGGTGCCGCTGCGCGCGAAGGAAGGCGGCGTGCTGCGTCGTCCCGGCCACACCGAGGCCGCTGTGGACCTCGCCCGTATGGCCGATCTGCGCCCGGCCGGTGTGATCTGCGAGATCGTCTCCCAGAAGGATGAGGGCCACATGGCCCGCACCGACGAGCTGCGCGTGTTCGCCGACGAGCACGATCTCGCGCTGATCTCCATCGCCGACCTCATCGCGTGGCGTCGTAAGCACGAGAAGCATGTGGTGCGTGTCGCCGAGGCCCGCATCCCCACCCGGCACGGTGATTTCACCGCGGTCGGCTACCAGAGCATCTACGACGAGGTCGAGCACGTCGCGCTCGTCCGCGGCGACCTCGCCGGGCCCGATGGCGACGGCGCGGACGTGCTCGTGCGCGTGCACTCCGAATGCCTGACCGGTGACGTGTTCGGGTCGTTGCGGTGCGATTGCGGTCCGCAGCTCGACGCCGCACTCGAGATGGTGGCGGCGGAAGGCCGCGGTGTCGTGCTCTACATGCGTGGCCACGAGGGGCGCGGTATCGGCCTGATGCACAAGCTGCAGGCATATCAGCTGCAGGACGCCGGGTCCGACACCGTCGACGCCAACCTGGAACTCGGGCTCCCCGCCGACGCCCGTGACTACGGCATCGGCGCGCAGATCCTCGTCGATCTCGGTGTGTCGTCGATGCGGTTGCTCACCAACAACCCTGCCAAGCGGGTCGGGTTGGACGGATACGGACTGCAGATCACCGAGCGTGTCCCGATGCCGTTGCGCGCCAACGCCGAGAATCTGACCTACCTGCGGACCAAGCGCGACCGGATGGGTCACGATCTGGTCGGGCTCGACGACTACGAGGCCGGTGATGCCTGATGAGCGGTGAAGGGCTACCCGACCTGCAACTCCCCGACCTGCACCGCGCAGGCGCCGCGGGTCTGCGTCTGGCGATCGTCGCGGGACGCTGGCACGCCGAGATCTCCGATGCGCTCATCGCGGGGGCACAGCGTGTCGCCGAGGAAGTCGGGGTCGCGGACGTCACCGTCGAGCGCGTGGCCGGCGCGATCGAACTGCCCGTGGTCGCGCAGCAGCTCGCCCGCACCCACGATGCCGTGGTCGCGTTGGGCGTTGTGATCCGCGGCGGGACCCCGCACTTCGAGTACGTGTGCGATGCGGTGACCTACGGGTTGACGCGCATAGCGCTCGACGAGGGCACCCCCGTCGGCAACGGTGTGCTCACCACCGACACCGAGCAGCAGGCACTCGACCGCGCGGGGCTGCCGGATTCGGTCGAGGACAAGGGCGGTCAGGCGTGCGCGGCGGCACTCGACACCGCCGTCACCTTGCGTCGACTCCGGGAAACGACGCCGTGACCGCCGCTACCGACACCGAGTGGGAGCTCGACGTCCGTGCTCGCAAGATGACCCTCGCGGCGCAGCTCATCGCCGGGTTCCTGGTGGTCGGACACATCGGCGCCGCCCTCGTCCTACGATCGGGCGGTGACACCGGTGTGAACCTGCGCATCGCCGACCAGATCGCGATGGTCGCGATCGGGCTCGTCGTTGCGTCCGGTGTGCTGCTCTTCACCCGACCTCGTCTGCGCGCCGGTGCGAGTGGTGTCTTGGTGCGGAACATGTTCCAGGAAAAGCTCTTCGGCTGGAATCAGGTGTACGGCGTCTCGTTCCCGCACGACGCACCGTGGGCACATCTCGAGCTTCCCGACGACGAGTATCTGGCTGTGGTCGCGGTGCAGGCCCGAGACGGTGCGCACGCCGTCGACGCCCTGGAACGCTTCCGCGAGATCGAAGCACGCTACGGTCGGGGTGTCGGAGCAGACGACTAGCCTGGACGTCGTGCCCGACCCCTCGACATACCGCCCCGCCCCCGGCACCATCCCCACGGAGCCGGGGGTGTACAGATTCCGCGACCCGCACGGCCGGGTCATCTACGTCGGCAAGGCCAAGAACCTGCGGTCACGGCTGAACTCGTACTTCGCCGATGTCTCCTCGTTGCACCCGCGCACGCGGCAGATGGTCACTACCGCCGGCAGTGTCGAGTGGACGGTGGTGCGCACCGAGGTCGAGGCACTGCAGCTCGAATACAACTGGATCAAGGAATTCGATCCGCGCTTCAACGTGCGCTATCGAGACGACAAGACGTATCCGATGCTTGCAGTCAGTGTGGGGGAGAAGTTCCCGCGACTGTTCGTCTACCGCGGTCCCCGACGTAAGGGTGTGCGCTATTTCGGTCCCTATTCTCATGCGTGGGCGATCCGGGAAACCCTCGATCTTCTGCTGCGGGTGTTCCCGGCCCGCACCTGCTCGGCCGGCGTCTTCAAACGGCACTCGCAGATCGGGCGGCCGTGCCTGCTCGGGTACATCGACAAGTGCTCGGCGCCGTGCGTAGGCCGGGTCGATCCCGACGAACATCGCCGGATCGTCGACGACTTCTGTGATTTCCTCGCCGGCCGCACAGACCGGCTGGTCCGCGACGTCGAAGCACGCATGCACGCCGCCGCCGAAGAACTCGACTTCGAACTCGCGGCACGCCTGCGCGACGATCTCGGGGCGCTCCGCAAGGCGCTCGAGAAGCAAGCCGTGGTGCTCGGCGACGGAACGGATGCCGACCTCGTCGCGTTCGCCGGTGACGACCTCGAGGTCGCCGTTCAGGTGTTCCACGTGCGCGGAGGCCGCGTCCGCGGACAACGAGGCTGGGTCGTCGAGAAGTCCGGCGATGTCGTCGATCGGCCGGCCGACCGCGACGCGCGGCCGGCCGAATCCGACGACGCGGATCGGGACGAAGAGTTGTCGCTGCTCGTTGAGCAGTTCCTCACCCAGTTCTACGGGGAGGAGGTCGAGCTCACTACAGAGGCCGACATCGACCGCGCCGCAAGCGCCGTGCCACGCGAGGTGCTCGTTCCGGCGCTGCCGCCCGACCCGGACGAGATGAGCCGTTGGCTCTCCGGGCTCCGCGGCGGACCGGTACGGCTGCGCGTGCCCCAGCGCGGCGACAAGAAGGCGCTCGCCGAGACGGTACTGCGTAACGCGAAGGAAGCATTGACCCAGCACAAGTTGCGGCGGGCGGGCGATTTCACTGCGCGTTCGGCGGCACTGCAGGGCATCCAGGAGGCACTCGACCTGGACTCGGCGCCCCTGCGTATCGAATGCGTCGACATCAGCCACGTGCAGGGCACCGATGTCGTTGCCTCACTGGTGGTCTTCGAAGACGGTCTGCCCCGCAAATCCGACTATCGGCGATATGCGATCAAGGAGGCCGCCGGCGACGGACGGTCCGACGACGTCGGCTCGATCGCCGAGGTCACTCGCCGACGGTTCCTCCGGCACAACCGTGACGTTGCCCACTCTGCGGCAGGTGAGGGTGGCGCCGACGGTGGCGACACCGCGCCGGAGGCTGCGTTGGATCCGGTCACCGGCAGGCCGCGCAGGTTCGCGTATCCGCCGAACTTGTACGTCGTGGACGGCGGTGCACCTCAGGTGGCGGCGGCGGCCGAGGTCCTCGACGATCTCGGTATCACCGATGTCGCCGTGATCGGTCTCGCGAAACGCCTCGAGGAGGTGTGGGTGCCGGGCGAGGAGGATCCGGTGATCCTGCCGCGGGCGAGCGAGTCCCTCTACCTGCTGCAGCGGGTGCGCGACGAGGCGCACCGGTTCGCCATCACCTTCCACCGCAGCAAGCGTTCGCAGCGCATGACGGCGTCGGCACTCGACGGTATCCGTGGTCTGGGCGACGCGCGCCGCAAGGCACTCGTGACACATTTCGGGTCGGTCGCGAAATTGCGGGAGGCCACCGTCGAGGAGATCACCGCGGTCCCGGGGGTCGGCCGCGCGACCGCGCAGACCGTGCACGACGCACTGCGCGGCGAGACGCCGAACGGCGCCTCGCCACCACCGGCCGACCCGACTCCGGAACTCGACCCGGATGCAGGAGACACGCCGGTGGGCAATGATGGCACCGTCGGCGTGTCGGAAGTACGAGCGGAGTCGCAGCAATGACGGATGTGGGTAGAGAGACCATCGGGTCCGATGGGGACGGTGCCGCTCGTCGTGCTGAGGTGATCATCATCACCGGGTTGTCGGGGGCGGGGATGAGTACCGCGGCCACTGCGCTCGAGGATCTCGGGTGGTTCGTCGCCGACAATCTCCCGCCGCAGTTGGTCATCTCGATGATCGATCTCGCGGTTCGCGCCGATCCGCCGCTCGAGCGGCTCGCGATCGTCATGGATGTGCGCAGCCGCTTGTTCACCGGCGATCTCGGCCAGGTCGTCAACGAACTGGCCGCGCGGCCGGTCCAGACCCGCGTGCTGTTCCTCGAGGCGACCGACGCCGTGCTCGTGCGACGCTTCGAGCAGGTGCGCCGCAGTCATCCACTGCAGGCCGACACCGCCGACCGCACTCTCATCGACGGGATCGCGGCCGAACGAGCACAGCTCGCACCGGTGAAGGGTGCCGCCGACCTCGTGGTCGACACCTCCGCGCTCACCGGACCGGAGTTGCGTCGCAAGATCGAAACGGCCTTCGGAGATGCGACCTCCGACACCATCCAGGTGACCGTCGAATCGTTCGGTTTCAAGTACGGTCTGCCGATGGACTCCGACCTCGTATGCGATGTGCGTTTCCTCCCGAACCCCCACTGGGTTCCCGACCTGCGTCCGCAGACCGGCCGCGATGCGCCGGTGAGTGACTACGTGCTGTCCCACGAGAGCGCACCGGAGTTTCTCGACAGTTATCTGCGGATGCTCGACCTGACGACGGCCGGTTACCGGCGTGAGGGCAAGCGTTACATGACGATCGCGGTGGGCTGCACCGGTGGCAAACATCGCAGCGTCGCGATGGCCGAAGCCCTGGCGGGGCGATTGAGCGGTGAACTCGGACTCGATGTGCATGTCGTGCACCGTGATCTGGGGCGCGAGTGAGCACCTATCTCGGAGATTCTCCGACCGGTCCGGCGATCACGGCACTCGGCGGGGGGCACGGGCTGTACGCGACGCTGCGCGCCGTGCGTCAGCTCACAGAGCGGGTGACGGCTGTCGTGACCGTTGCCGACGACGGCGGCTCGTCGGGTCGATTGCGATCCGAGCTCGGCGTGATCCCGCCGGGTGACCTGCGCATGGCTCTCGCCGCGATGTCCGCCGACCTCCCCGATGTACGTGTCTGGACCGAGACCGTGCAGCATCGCTTCGGCGGAACCGGCGCCCTCGCCGGGCACTCGGTGGGCAATTTGATCTTGGCGGGCCTGAACGAGGTCCTTGGCGACACCGTCGCCGCTCTCGACGCCGTGGGGCGTCTGCTACAGGTGCGCGGCCGGGTTCTGCCGATGTCACCGATAGCCCTCGACATCGAGGCGGACGTCTCCGGGCTCGAATCCGATCCGCGGGCAAGCCGATGTATCCGTGGCCAGGTCGCGGTCGCGACCACGCCGGGGAAGGTGCGGCGTGTCCGGCTGATCCCGGCCAATCCACCGGCAAGCCCCGATGCGCTGGACGCGGTGTGCGACGCCGACCTGGTGGTGCTCGGGCCGGGGTCGTGGTTCTCGAGTGTGATTCCGCACGTGCTGGTCCCGGACGTGCACGATGCCCTGGTCCACACGAACGCACGGAAGGTGCTGGTACTCAACCTGGCTGCCGAGCCGGGGGAGACCGCCGGGTTCTCCGCGGAGCGGCATCTGCACGTTCTGGCGCAGCATGCCCCGGATTTCCGCGTCGACAACGTCGTCGTCGATGCGGCGTCGGTGCCGGTGGGGCGCGAACGTGAGCATCTTCGCCGCGCGGCGTCCGGATTCGGTGCCGACGTGGACTTCGTCGATGTGGCCGAGACCGGCACTCATCGGCATGACCCCGCCAAGTTGGCGAGGGCGCTCGGACAGTATCTGACCAAGCCGGACGGATACAGCAGTTCCGTCGGCGGTGGCGGAAGGGAGATCGTCTCGTGGCAATGACAGCGGAGGTCAAGGACGAGTTGAGCAGGCTCGTCGTCACCCGCACCAGCAACCGCAAGGCGGAGGTGTCGTCGTTGCTGCGGTTCGCCGGTGGACTGCACATCGTCGCGGGTCGCGTCGTCGTCGAGGCCGAGGTCGACCTGGGGTCGATTGCGCGGCGGCTGCGCAAAGAGATCTTCGAGCTGTACGGCTACCAGGTGGAGGTCCTCGTTCTCGGTGCGGGTGGGCTCCGCAAGAGTTCGCGGTACGTGGTGCGGGTGGGCAAGGACGGTGAGGCACTCGCTCGGCAGACCGGGTTGCTCGACAGCCGCGGCCGGCCGGTCCGAGGCCTGCCTGCGCAGGTGGTCGGCGGCAGTGTGTCCGATGCTGCTGCCGCGTGGCGCGGTGCCTTCCTCGCGCACGGTTCGCTCACCGAACCGGGGCGCTCCTCGGCGCTGGAGGTCAGCTGCCCCGGGCCGGAGGCCGCGCTCGCGTTGGTGGGGGCGGCCCGCCGTCTCGGGATCACGGCCAAGGCGCGTGAGGTGCGCGGCGCAGACCGCGTCGTGATCCGCGACGGCGAGGCCATCGGCGCGCTGCTGACCCACATGGGCGCCCAGGACACCCGGCTGACCTGGGAGGAACGTCGCATGCGCCGCGAGGTGCGCGCGACCGCCAACCGGCTCGCGAACTTCGACGACGCGAACCTGCGACGGTCGGCGCGGGCCGCAGTCGCGGCAGCAGCACGGGTCGAGCGGGCTCTGGCGATCCTCGGTGCCGACGTCCCCGACCACCTCGCGGCGGCAGGCACACTGCGGGTGCAGCACCGGCAGGCCTCGCTCGAGGAACTCGGCCAGCTCGCGGATCCGCCGATGACCAAGGACGCTGTCGCAGGTCGGATCAGGCGTCTGCTGTCGATGGCCGATCGGCGCGCGAAGGAACTCGGGGTGGCCGACACCGAGTCGGCGGTGACCGCAGAGTTGCTCGAGGAAGCGTAGCGCGTCACCCTGAAGTGGTGATCCATGCCACGCGAGGGTGGATCCCGCGCGGTGAACCACGCACATTAGGGTAGTGGTTACACCAGCACAATCATCTTAAATTCTGGGCAAAGGAGCTTCACTGTGACTGTCCGCGTAGGCGTGAACGGCTTCGGTCGTATCGGACGTAACTTCTTCCGTGCCGTGGAGGCGCAGAAGGCGCTCGGCACCACGGACATCGAGATCGTGGCGGTCAACGACCTCACCGACAACGACACCCTGGCGACGCTCCTGAAGTACGACTCGATCCTGGGTCGCCTCGGCAAGGATGTCCGTGTCGAGGGCGACTTCATCGTCGTCGGCGACCAGAAGATCAAGGCTCTGTCCATCAAGGAAGGCCCCGCCGCGCTTCCGTGGGGCGATCTGGGTGTCGACGTGGTCGTCGAGTCCACCGGCATCTTCACCGACGCCGCGAAGGCCAAGGGCCACCTCGAGGCCGGCGCCAAGAAGGTCATCATCTCCGCGCCCGCCAAGGGTGAGGATCTCACCGTCGTGATGGGCGTCAACGACGACAAGTACGACGGCAGCCAGAACATCATCTCGAACGCCTCGTGCACCACGAACTGCCTCGGCCCGATCGCCAAGGTCCTCGATGACAGCTTCGGCATCGAGAAGGGCCTCATGACGACGGTCCACGCCTACACGCAGGACCAGAACCTGCAGGACGCGCCGCACTCTGACCTGCGTCGTGCCCGTGCTGCCGCGCTGAACGTCGTCCCGACCGGCACGGGTGCCGCCAAGGCCATCGGCCTGGTCCTCCCGCAGCTGCTCGGCAAGCTCGACGGCTACGCGCTGCGGGTGCCGATCCCCACCGGCTCGGTCACCGACCTCACCGCCAACCTGCGCACCAAGGCGTCGGTCGAAGAGATCAACGCCGCGATGAAGGCTGCCGCAGAGGGTCCCCTCAAGGGCATCCTCAAGTACAACACCGACCCGATCGTGTCCTCGGACATCGTCACCGACCCGCACTCGTCGATCTTCGACGCGCCGCTGACCAAGGTCATCGACGAGCAGGTCAAGATCGTGTCCTGGTACGACAACGAGTGGGGTTACTCCAACCGCCTGGCCGACCTCATCGGTCTCGTCGCCAAGTCCCTCTAGTCACCTCACACCGAACAGGACATCCGAACAGTGGCAGTTCAGACGCTGAAGGATCTGCTCGACGCCGGGGTGGAGGGTCGTGGCGTGCTGGTGCGCTCCGACCTCAACGTCCCCCTGGACGGCGAGACGATCACCGATCCCGGCCGCATCCTCGCGTCCGCGCCCACGATCAAGGCGCTCGCCGAGGCCGGCGCCAAGGTTGTCGTGACCGCGCACCTGGGTCGCCCCAAGGGTGAACAAGACCCGAAGTTCTCGCTGGCGCCCGTCGCGGCGAAGCTCGGTGAGGTACTCGGTCGCAATGTGCAGCTCGCCGGCGATGTCGTCGGGCAGGACGCTCTGGCTCGCTCGGAGGGTCTGACCGACGGCGACATCCTCCTGCTCGAGAACATCCGCTTCGATCCGCGCGAGACGAGCAAGGACGAAGCGCAGCGTCAGGCGCTTGCACGTGAGCTCGTCGAACTCGTCGGCGACGACGGTGCATTCGTCTCCGACGGTTTCGGTGTCGTGCATCGCGCGCAGGCGTCGGTGTACGACGTGGCGAAGCTGCTCCCGCATTACGCGGGTGGCCTCGTCGCGGCGGAGGTGGAGGTGCTGGCGAAGCTCACCACCGACACCGAACGTCCGTACGCGGTGGTGCTCGGCGGTTCGAAGGTCTCCGACAAGCTCGCGGTGATCGAGGCGCTCGCACCGAAGGTTGACACCCTCGTCATCGGCGGCGGAATGTGCTTCACATTCCTTGCTGCGCAGGGCATTTCGGTGGGTACCTCGTTGCTCGAGGAGTCGATGATCGACACCTGCAAGAGCTTGCTCGACAGGTTCGCCGACGTACTGCACATCCCGCAGGACGTGGTGGTGGCCGACAGCTTCTCCGCCGATGCGGAAGCGAAGACCGTCCCGGTCTCCGAGATACCCGACGGCTGGATGGGTCTGGACATCGGGCCCGAGTCGGTGCAGCGATTCGCGTCGCTGCTCACCTCGGCACGGACAGTGTTCTGGAACGGCCCGATGGGCGTGTTCGAGTTCGAGAAGTTCGCCGCAGGCACCAAGGGTGTCGCCGAGGCCATTGTCGAAGCTACCGGCAAGGGCGCGTTCAGCGTCGTCGGCGGCGGCGATTCGGCCGCGGCGGTGCGTTCGCTGGGGCTGCCCGACGACGGGTTCTCGCACATCTCCACCGGTGGCGGTGCTTCCCTCGAATACCTCGAGGGCAAGGAACTGCCCGGCATCTCGGTTCTGGAGGGCTGACACAGTGACATCACCCGGCGCTCCGCTTGCGCGGAAAGCACGTAAGCCGCTCATCGCGGGCAACTGGAAGATGAACCTCAATCACCTCGAGGCCATCGCTCTGGTACAGAAGATCGCGTTCACCCTTCCCGACAAGTACCTCGAGAAGGTCGACGTCACCGTCATCCCACCGTTCACTGATATCCGCTCGGTGCAGACCCTGATCGAGGGCGACAAGATCGCGCTCACCTACGGCGCCCAGGACGTGTCCGCCCACGCTTCCGGCGCCTACACCGGCGAGATCTCCGGTGCGATGCTCGCCAAGCTCGGCTGCACCTACGTGGTCGTCGGTCATTCCGAGCGGCGCACGCTGCACGGCGAGACCGACACGATCGTCCGAGACAAGGCGAAGGCCGCGCTCGCACACGGCATCACGCCGATCGTGTGCATCGGCGAGGGCCTCGACATCCGTGAGGCAGGTAACCACGTCGCGTACAACGTCGAGCAGCTGAAGGGCTCGCTCGCCGGCCTGTCCGCCGACGACATCGCCAAGATCGTGGTCGCGTACGAGCCGGTCTGGGCGATCGGCACGGGCAAGGTCGCTTCGGCTGCCGACGCCCAGGAGGTGTGCGCCGCAGTGCGTGCCACCCTCGCCGAGCTCGCCTCGTCCGAGGTCGCGGCATCTGTCCGCGTCCTCTACGGCGGTTCCGTCAACGCCAAGAACGTCGGCGAGCTCATCGCTCAGACCGACGTCGACGGTGGCCTCGTGGGCGGCGCGTCGCTCAAGGCCGACGAGTTCGCGCAGCTGTCGGCGATCGCTGCCGGCGGCCCGCTGCTGTAAGGCAACCGACACACCGGTTTCACCACTGTGGGGCGCAGGATCCGAACGGATCCTGCGCCCCACAGACAATGTCCCTCAGTCCGCGGACCGGCCACTCGGCCGACGGCGGGAGCCACGAAGCCGCGCGGATCCGATCACCGGGTAAGCTGACGCCCGACGTCACCCACCAGCCGAAGGACACCGCACACCGACATGGAACTGTTCCTGGACATCCTGCTGATCGCCACCAGCCTCCTGCTGATTCTGCTGGTGCTGCTGCACCGCGCCAAGGGCGGCGGCCTGTCGAGCCTGTTCGGCGGCGGGGTCCAGTCGAGCCTGTCCGGTTCGACCGTCGCGGAGAAGAACCTCGACCGGGTGACCCTGTTCGTCGGCATCATCTGGGTCGTCTCGATTCTCGGAATCGGGCTGCAGATCAAGTTCAGCTGAGGCTGTAGCGGTCGCGGAGCGGCCACCGCCCGCGGATACTGGGCGCATGACCGACACCGCTCCGGCCTCGGCCACCGAACCTCTCCGCGACGACATCCGACTACTCGGCGGCATACTCGGCACCGTCGTCCGCGAACACGCGGGCGACGAGATCTTCGATCTCGTCGAAGCCGCGCGTGTCGCCAGCTTCCAGATCCGGCGTTCCGAGCTGGAACGTCCCGAGCTGGCCGCGCGCCTTGCCGCGGTCCCCACCGCCGACGCGATCCCGGTGGTGCGCGCGTTCAGCCACTTCGCACTGCTGGCGAACCTTGCCGAAGACCTTCACCGCGAACGGCGCCGCGCCGTCCACGTGCACGCAGGGGAGTCGTCGCCGGACAGTTCGCTCGCCGCGACCTACGCACGACTCGACGCGGCCTCTCTCGACCCTGACACCGTCGCCGATGCACTCGCCGCCGCGCTCGTTGCCCCCGTCGTCACCGCGCATCCCACCGAAACCCGCCGACGCACCGTATTCGACGTGCAGACCGCCGTCACCGATCTCATGCGTCGCCGCGAGTACACCGTCGACCCGCACGCTCACGAGGCGCTCGAGAAAGATCTGCACCGCCAGATCCTGACGTTGTGGCAGACCGCGTTGATCCGGCTGTCCCGGCTGCGGATCAGCGACGAGATCGAGAACGGCCTGCGGTACTACGAACTCGCACTGTTCGACGTCGTCCCCGAACTCAACACCGAGGTCCGCCGCGAACTGCGACGCCGCTGGCCCGATGCCGCGATCCTCACCCAACCGCTCGTGCGGCCAGGATCATGGATCGGCGGCGACCGTGACGGCAACCCCAACGTCGACGCCGACGTCGTGGCGACGGCCTGCGACCGGGCGAGCGCCACGGCCCTGCGCCACCACCTCGGTGAACTCGCCGCGCTCGAACGCGAACTGTCGATGTCCGAGCGGATCACCCCGGTCTCCGGACAACTGCGAGCGCTCGCGGACGGCTCCGGCGACGACGACCCCGCCCACAGCGACGAACCGTACCGACGCGCGATTCACGGGATTCGCGGCAGACTGTCCGTGACCGCGACCCGACTGCACCCGGGAATCGAGTTTCCGGACACCGTCGACACCGGACGAGAAGGCTACGAGACACCGGCCCAACTGCTCTCTGATCTCGGCGCTCTCGATGCATCGCTGCGCGGTGCGGGCAGCGCCGTGATCGCCGACGACCGCCTCGTCCGGCTACGCGGCGCCGTCGAGGTGTACGGGTTCCATCTCGCCCCGCTCGACCTGCGCCAGAACTCGGAGGTCCACGAACGCGTCGTCGCCGAACTGCTCGCCTGGGCGGGCGTAACCGACCGCTACCGGGAACTCGACGAGGACGCCCGGGTTGCGCTGCTCGGCGCGGAACTGCGTGTCCGACGTCCGCTGATCAGTCCGCGGGCACACCTCACAGAGGAAACCTCGAAGGAACTCGCCATCCTGCGTGCCGCCGCAGCGTCGGTGCGCCGCATCGGTCCCGCGGCGATCGAGCACTACATCATCAGCATGTGTACGTCCGTATCGGACCTGCTCGAAGTGGAGGTGCTGCTCAAGGAGGTCGGTCTGCTCGACCTCGACGCCGGCTATCCGCGATGCACCGTGCAGGTCATTCCGCTGTTCGAAACGATCGAGGACCTGCGTGGGGGTGCAGCGACCCTCACTGCGGCGCTCGCAGTCCCCGAGTTCCGCAGTCTCGTCGACGCCCACGACGGCGTGCAGGAAGTGATGCTCGGCTATTCGGACTCGAACAAGGATGGCGGCTATCTTGCCGCCAACTGGGCGCTGTACCGGGCCGAGCTCGATCTGGTGGACGCGGCACGCAGCACCGGGATTCGGCTACGACTGTTCCACGGCCGGGGCGGCACCGTCGGCCGCGGCGGCGGGCCGAGCTACGACGCGATCCTCGCGCAGCCACCGGGTGCGGTGAACGGTTCGCTGCGGCTGACCGAACAGGGTGAGGTGATCTCTGCGAAGTACCGCGATCCGATCCTGGCCCGCCGCAACCTCGAGGCGCTCGTCGCGGCCACACTCGAATCCACACTCCTCGATGTCGAAGGCCTCGGCGCCGCCGCACCCGCCGCGTATCGGGTCTTCGACGAACTGGCCGACCTCGCATACCGCGCCTACCGTGATCTGGTGCACGACACCCCGGGTTTCGTCGAATACTTCACCACCTCGACACCCGTCGCGGAGATCGGTGATCTGAACATCGGGAGCCGTCCGGCCTCACGCAAACCGACGACAGCGATCGCCGACCTGCGTGCCATCCCGTGGGTGCTGGCCTGGACCCAGTCCCGCGTGATGCTGCCGGGGTGGTACGGCACGGGCAGTGCCGTCACCGAATGGATCGGCGACGACCCCGAACGGCTCGCGACGCTGCAGGATCTCTACCGCCGGTGGCCGTTCTTCCGGTCCGTGCTGTCGAACATGGCGCAGGTCATGGCCAAATCCGATCTGGGGCTGGCGGCCCGCTACTCGGAACTCGTGGAGGACGAAGCGCTGCGGGAGCGGGTGTTCGGCAGGATCGTCGCCGAACACGAACGCACCGTGCGGATGTACCTGCAGATCACCGGATACGACTCCTTGGTCGCCGACAATCCCGCGTTGGAACGGTCGTTGCACAACCGGTTCCCGTATCTCGAACCGCTCAACCACCTGCAAGTCGAGTTGTTGCGTCGATACCGTGGTGGTGAGGACACCGACCAGGTGAGGCGCGGTATCCAGCTCACCATGAACGGATTGGCTACCGCACTGCGCAACAGCGGCTGAGATTCCCGCGCGGGAATTTTCTCGCGCGGTTGTCGATTCGAGGGGGATCCGATCGTCGTCATCATGTACGGCAACCCGGCCGCACATTCCCACACAGGAGAACCGCCGTGAAGTACATGTTGATGATCTATGCAGATACCGGCTCCGACCTCGAGCCCACCTGCGACTTCGAGGACTGGCAGCGATACGACAAGGAATTGAAGGAGGCGGGCGTCTTCGTCTCCGGGCATGCTCTCGACGACCTCGTCACGGCAACCTCCGTCAAGGTCGACGCCGACGGCCAACGCAGCATCACCGATGGTCCGTTCGCGGAAAGTCGTGAAGTTCTCGGAGGATACGACGTCATCGACGTCCCGAATCTCGACGTTGCACTCGAATGGGCGGCACGATGCCCGGGGTCGCGTGACGGCGGCCGGGTCGTCGTGCGACCCATCGCCGAATTCGGGGCGTAGAGCCGTGACCGACCCGGGCACCTCCGCCGACACCGCGCTGCGGGTCGAGGCGGTGTTCCGGGAGGAACACGGACGGCTGCTCGCGGCGCTCGTCCACCGGTTCGGCGACCTCGACCTCGCTGAGGAAGTCGCCTCGGAAGCCGTCGAATCGGCGCTGAGGCACTGGCCGGTGGACGGTGTCCCGGACCGGCCCGGCGCGTGGCTGCTCACCACTGCGCGCCGGCGCGCGGTGGATCGCCTGCGACGCGACCGCACCTACGCCGCTCGGCTGGCGATCCTCGCGGTGGAGTCCGAACGATCCGAACCCGGTCCGATCCCGGTCGGGGGCGACCTGCCCGACGACCGGCTCGAACTCTTCTTCGCGTGCGCACATCCGGCGTTGCCGCCGGACGACCGCATCGCATTGATCCTGCGGTGCCTCGCCGGATTGAGCACCGGTGAGGTCGCGCGCGCTTTCCTGGTCCCGCACAAGACGATGGCACAGCGAATCGTGCGGGCCAAGAACAAGATTCGTGGTGCGCGGATCCCGTTTCGTGTGCCGCGGCCCGACGAATTGTCGGAGCGGCTGCCGGTGGTGCTCGGTGCGGTGTACTCGATCTTCACCGAGGGATACGCCGCGAGCACCGGCGACACTCTGCAACGTCTCGACCTCGCGGAGGAAGCCATCCGCCTCGCCCGGATCCTGCACCGGCTGATGCCCTCGGAACGCGAGGCGACCGGGCTGCTCGCACTGATGCTGCTGGTCCACGCGCGGCGCGCGGCACGCACCGACTCTTCGGGTGCGATGGTGTTGCTCGCGGACCAGGACCGCACCCGATGGGACAGGCCGATGATCGACGAAGGCCTGGGGTTCGTGGCCGCTGCGTTGATGGGCGGCCGACCCGGTCCCTACGCCGTGCAGGCCGCGATCGCGGCGGTACACGACGAATCGGACCGAGCCGACGACACCGACTGGTCGCAGATCGTCGCGCTCTACGACGTGCTGTGTGCGCTGATGCCGTCACCGATCGTCGCGTTGAACCGCGCGGTGGCCGTTGCTATGCGGGACGGTCCCGCTGCCGGACTCATCCTGCTCGAGGATCTGGCCGACGAACCGAGACTGCGTGATCACCATCCGTACGCCGCGGCTCGTGCCGAATTGCTGCACCGACTCGGTCGCCACGGCGAGGCCGCCGAGTTGTACCGGCGCGCGTTGGACCTCGCCGGTAGCGCGCCGGAGCGTCGGTACCTGGAGATGAAGCTCGGCGAGATCACCGCGCAGTGACGCCCCGGAGTCGTGTCTCGGTCACGATGTCCCAGTGGTCACCGGTACTCGTCGACGAGATCCGGATATTCGTCCCACTGCGGAAGCCGAGACCCGAGCAGAGTGGCCTCGAGCCGGTCGAGATAATACTGCCAGCCCGGACCGATCTCCCCGGCCTGGGACCGCGGCACATGCCGATGGGAGAACTCGACGGTGGTGACCTGACCGACCGCATGCAAACTCACTTCGAGCAACCACCCGTCGATGTCGACGACGAACCCCGTCGGGGGAGTGCACCGCACGACCCGTACATCGGTGGTTGCGCTGTCGTGCTGGTCGGTCATCGTCAATCGGATCCATCCCGTCGTGGGATCGCCGGTGTAGGAGCCGTACCAGTGCAACAGGGATTCCGGGTCGGTCAGGGCGGTCCACACCTCACCGAGCGAGCGGACGACGGCCCGCTGGTACTGCAGCGTCACCAGGTTCGATCCGTCGGGGCAATCCCGCTCGGGCCGCACTACTCCGGGGATTGTCGTCGGGATGCTCATCGTGACGCTCCTCTCCCACGTATCGCATGTCGTACTCACCCATTGTCGCGCAGTGCGTCAAGGTTCCGGTGACGTATTCGGCGCGGGAGGGAACCGTTCGGGCCTTCGCCGCGTCGAACTTGACGAGAGGGAAATCTCGCGGCGAGAGGCCGCGGCAACCACGTGAGGAGACTGCCGCATGGATCCACGAACGGCGCGATGCGTACCGACCAGATCGCCACTGAGGGCACTGCGCGCGACGAGCAGTCCGCGTTCGCTGACGCGGATGCGCTGCGTGCATGTGGCAGAAGCTACGCCGCAGCCGCGGTCGGGTCAGGACGACACGGATCGGAACGGGCCGGAGGAGTCGTGACCGGTGCGGGGCGAGCGCGGTGGGTCGGCGGAACGGGAACACCGTGACGAATGCGGGTGGCGGCGTCCACACCCGCGAAGAAGTTGCGCACATTCGAGATCATCGGATGGATCCGCATGGAACTGGCCTCCTTGATGGTCCTGACCGCTGTCACGCTCTGAGCACACCAGTGTCGGCACGCCGACAACAGTGGCAGTCACGTCATGTCTCGGTAAGATCTGGTCATGTCGCATGTGGTGGCTCTTCCGGTGTACGACGGAATGACTCTGCTCGAATACGGCGCCGTGGTCGAAGCCCTGGGGTTTCGGTGGCCCGAGTTGCCCGAGCTCGGCTACGAGCTGCGTACCTGCGGTCCACAGACGGGCGTGACCACGATCAGCGGCGCCACCCTCGTCCCTCGATACCCGATCGACGCGATCGCCGACGCCGACACCGTCGTCGTGACGGGCGTCCGCGATCCCTATCGCGATCGCTGTGCGGAGTGGGCGGATCTGCTCCGCGCGGCCGCGACACGCGGCGCCCGCATGGTGTCGGTCTGCACCGGTGCATTCGCCTTCGCCGAGGCCGGACTCCTCGACGGTCGCCGGGCCACGACCCACTGGCGGCACGAGCACCTCATGAGGTCCGCATTTCCGGCTGTCGACCTGAACATCGCGGCCATCGTCGTGCGCGACGGCAACTTCGTCACCAGCGCCGGAGCATCCGCGGGCCTCGACCTCAGCATCGCCCTCATTCGCGACGACCACGGGGTCGAGCGGGCCAACGACGTCGCCAGGCGACTGGTGGTGACACCGCATCGCCACGCGGATCAATCACAATTCGTCGACGTCGACCGGATCCAGGTCCGCGACGACGTCGACTTCACACGCATGCTCGATTCGGTCGGCGACGACGTCTGCCGCTCGTGGACGGTCCAGGAACTCGCCGACGAAGCGAACGTATCGCCGCGCACGCTACACCGGAGGTTCCGGGCATACACCGGGTTCTCGCCGTTGGACTGGCTTGTCCGCCAGCGCATTCGAGCGGCCATGTCGCTGCTCGAACGCACCGACCGGCCGATCGAAGCAATCGGCCGCGCAACCGGATTCGAAGCCGCCGAAACCTTCCGATACCACTTCCGGCGTATTGCCGGTACCAGTCCGCGTGACTACCGCATGAGCTTCCGCGGAGCGTAGAACCGGTCGGAGAATCAGGACTTCGGAAGGTCCGCTGCCGCAGCAGGGTCGACGAACCACACCGTCCGCTCACGACCCCGCGCGCCCGCGGCCGGAATCTCGTGCGGATCGGCACCACCGACCGCGGCGGCCACCGCCTCGGCCTTGGCTTCACCGGTGACGAGCAACCACACCTGCCGCGACCGCCGCACCGCAGGCAATGTCAACGTCACCCGTGCCGGCGGAGGCTTCGGGGAATCGTCGAGGCCGACTACGAACTCGGCGCCTTCGCGCACCGCATCCGTGTGTGGGAACAACGAATTGACGTGCCCTTCACCGCCCATACCGAGCAGGTGCACATCGAAGATGGGGACGGTGCCGTCGGGGGAGTGTTGCGCGAGCATCTTCGCGTACCGGGCAGCGGACTCCTGCGGGGTGGTGCACCCGTCCTCACCGAGTGCGGGCATCGCGTGAATACGGGCCGGGTCGATCGGCACCAGATCGAGCAGGGCCGCACGGGCCTGCACCTCGTTGCGGTCGGAGTGGCCGGACGGCAGGAACCGTTCGTCGCCGAAGAACACGTTCACTGCCGACCAGTCGATTCCGCCCTGGGCTCGGCGGACGTGCTCGAGTACCGCAATGCCGGTACCCCCGCCGGTCAGGACCACCGATGCCTGCACGCGCTCGCTCTGCGCGGCAACGATCGCCTCGACCAACTTCGACGCAGCAGCTTTCGCGACCGCGTCGGCATCGGCGAACTTCGCGACTTCCACGGGACCGAACTCAGACATATTCCACCTTCGACAGTTCGGCCAGCGCGGCCTCGTAGATTTCGTCGGGATCGAGACGTCGCAGTTCCTCTGCGAGACATTCGGCAGAGTCGCGGCGTGCCAGAGTGATCAGCGCGTCGGGCTTGTCGGTGCGCTGCAACGTCGCCACGCGACCGTCCTGCGGGCGATCGAGCACGATCGTCTGGGTTTCGGTGTGCAGTTCGACACGAAGTTCACCCACCGCGCGCTGCACCGGGCAGTCGAGCCGGCTCGCGAGCCATCCAGCCAGAAGATCGATCGCGACCTCCCCGTGCAGGCCGGACACCTTGGCCGAGAGCACCTTCTCGTGGGGCGGCTGGTCCAACGCGGCGACGAGCAGCGCACGCCAATACGTGATCCGGGCCCACGCCAGGTCGGTGTCGCCGGGCTTGTACCCGGTCAGCCGTCCCACGATGTCGGAGCGCGGATCGATCGCGTTGGTGGCGTCGGTGATGCGCCGCACCGCGAGTTTCCCGACCGGATCCCGGGCCGGCACGGCAGGGGCCTGATTCGGCCACCACACGACCACCGGTGTATCCGGAAGCAGGAACGGAACCACGACCGACTCCTGGTGGTCGCCGAGCTCACCGTGCAACGCCAGGATCAGCACCTCGGAGGCACCGGCCTCGCCGGCGACCCGGATCTCCGCATCGAGGCGCGGCGGGCCGTCGGCACGTCCCCGGCCGATCACGATGACGCGACACGGATGTTCGCGGGATGCGTCGGTCGCCGCGGAAATCGACGCCTCGAGACGTCGTGCGTCTCCGGCACACACGATCAACGTCAGCACGCGGCCCTGGGTGACGACGCCACCCGTGCGCCGCAGTTCCACGATCTTCTTACTGACATCCACCGCGGAGGTGTCGCGCAACTGGACTCTCACGGTCGCCTCCATTCGCGGCCGGATCGGCGCAGCATCTCGTCGCCGCTCGCCGGACCCCACGTGCCCGACTCGTATCCTTCGGGACGGCCCGACTCCGCCCAATGCTCGAGCACCGGATCGAGGATCCGCCAGGACAATTCGACTTCCTCGTCCACCGGGAACAGTGACGGCTCGCCGAGCAGTACATCCAGCAGCAACCGCTCGTAGGCCTCGGGGGACGACACCGTGAAGGCCTGGCCGTAGCTGAAGTCCATGTTCACGTCCCGCACCTCCATCTCGGAGCCGGGCACCTTGGAACCGAAACGCATCGTGACACCTTCGTCGGGCTGGACCCGGATGACGAGGGCGTTCTGACCGAGTTCCTCCGTCATGGTGGTGTCGAACGGCAGATGCGGTGCGCGCTTGAACACCACCGCGATCTCGGTGACACGCCGACCGAGCCGTTTGCCCGTGCGGAGATAGAACGGCACACCCGCCCACCGGCGAGTGTCGACCTCGAGGGTGATCGCGGCGTAGGTCTCCGTCGTCGAATCCGTCGCGAAGCCCTTCTCCTCGAGCAACCCCACGACCGGTTCGCCGCCCTGCCAGCCCGCGGTGTACTGGCCCCGCGCGGTGGTCTCGTCGAGCGGCTCGGCGAGACGGGTCGCGGAAAGCACCTTGATCCTCTCGGCGCGAAGCTGAGACGGCGCGAAGCTGACTGGTTCCTCCATCGCGGTGAAGGCAAGCAACTGCAGCAGGTGGTTCTGGATGACATCGCGAGCTGCGCCGATCCCGTCGTAGTACCCCGCGCGGCCCCCGAGACCGATGTCCTCGGCCATCGTGATCTGTACGTGGTCGACGTAGTGGGCGTTCCAGATCGGATCGAACAGCTGGTTCGCGAAACGCAGCGCCAGGATGTTCTGCACCGTTTCCTTACCGAGGTAGTGGTCGATGCGGAACACCGAATCCTCGGAGAAGACCTCGCCGACGACGGCATTGAGGTCGCGGGCACTTTCCTCGTCGTGCCCGAACGGCTTCTCGATCACCACACGACTCCATGCGCCGTTCTGCGGTTCGGCGAGCCCGGAGCGGGACAGCTGCCCGCACACCACGGGGAACGCGGCGGGCGGCACCGACAGGTAGAACGCGTGGTTTCCGCCGGTGCCGCGTTCACGGTCGAGTTTCTCGAGCGTGGCCGTCAACTCCTCGAAGGCGCGGTCGTCGTCGAACGAGCCCTGCACGAAACGGATTCCTTCGGCGAGGCGCTGCCAGACTTCTTCACGGAACGGGGTGCGCGAATGGTCGCGCACCGCATCGTGAACGACCTGGCCGAAGTCCTCGTCGACCCAGTCCCGCCGGGCGAAGCCGACCAATGCGAATCCGGGCGGCAGCAGACCTCGATTGGCAAGGTCGTAGACCGCGGGCATCAGCTTCCGTCGGGCCAGGTCGCCGGTGACCCCGAAGATCACCAGCGCACACGGCCCGGCAATGCGGGGGAGTCGACGGTCTCTGCTGTCCCGCAGCGGGTTGACCCACGCCGCCGCGCCGGATTCGCGCACGCTCAGCCCTCCGCGCCCGGTGCGTGGGCCGTCAACTGCTCAGAGGTGGCCGTCAGCAGCTCGTTCCACGACACCTCGAACTTCTCGACGCCCTCGTCCTCGAGTTTGCGGAAGACGTCGGGCAGATCGACACCGATCTTGGTGAGCGCATCGAAGACCTGCTGGGCGGCCGCAACAGTGCCGGTGACGGTGTCGCCGGTGATCTCACCGTGGTCGGCGACGGCTTCGAGCGTCTTCTCCGGCATCGTGTTGACCGTGTTCGGCGCGACCAGCTCCGTGACGTACAGGGTGTCGGGGTAGTCGGGGTTCTTCACACCCGTCGACGCCCACAGTGCCCGCTGCGGGTGGGCACCGGCAGCGTCGAGCGAGGCGAAGCGCGCGCCACCTTCGAACGCCGCGCGGTACGCCGCGTAGGCGAGGCGAGCGTTGGCCAGCGCGGCCTTGCCGCGAAGGGCGAGTGCGGCGTCGGTGCCGATTTCCTCGAGCCGCGGATCGATCTCGGTGTCGACGCGGGAGACGAAGAAGGATGCCACGGACCGGATCTGCGACAGGTCGTGACCGGCGGCCTTGGCGGCGGTGAGACCGTCGAGGTAGGCGTCGATCACGCGCTCGTAGCGGTCCACCGAGAAGATCAGCGTCACGTTCACGCTGATGCCTTCACCGATCACCCGGGCGATTGCAGGCAGGCCCGCCACCGTCGCGGGGATCTTGATGAACAGGTTCGGGCGGTCGACGATCTTCCACAGCTCGAGCGCCTGCTCGACCGTCTCGTCGGTCTTGTGCGCCAGGCGCGGATCGACCTCGATGGACACGCGGCCGTCGAGACCACCCGACGCCTCGAAGACCGGGGCGAGCACGTCGCACGCGGCGCGCACGTCGTCGGTGGTGGCAGCGAGGATCGCGGCGTCGACGTCGGCGCCCGAGGCGGCGAGTTCGCGGATCTGCGCGTCGTACGCGTGGCCCTTCGACAGCGCCGCCTGGAAGATCGACGGGTTCGTCGTCACACCGACGATACTGCGGGTCGCGACGAGTTCGGCGAGGTTGCCGGACTCGATCCGCTCACGCGACAGGTCGTCGAGCCACACCGACACACCTTCGGCGGACAGCTGCGCCAACGTTTCGTTCTGGGTGGAAGTCTGCTGAGTCATCGAGGTCATCCCTTCACACGGGTCAGCGAGCGGCGGGCAGCGTCGACGACGGCCTCGGCGGTGATGCCGAACTCGCGGTACAGAGTCTTGTAATCGGCGGAGGCGCCGTAATGTTCGATCGAGACCGGCTCACCGGCATCACCGAGCAGCCGGTACCAGGGCATCGCCAGGCCTGCCTCGACCGAGACGCGGGCCTTGACCGACGGGGGCAGCACCTCGTCGCGGTAGGCCTGATCCTGCTCGAAGAACCACTCGAGCACCGGCACCGACACGACCCGTGTCGGGACACCGTCTGCCTCGAGCGTGTCGCGTGCGGCGACGGCGAGTTCGACCTCGGAACCGGTGGCGAGCAGCACGACCTCGGGGGTGCCGGTGGATGCCTCGACGAGGACGTACGCGCCGCGGGCGACGCCCTCGGCGGCCTTCTCGCGGGTGCCCTCGAGTACCGGCACGTTCTGGCGGGTCAGGGCCAGTGCGGTGGGGCCGGTGCGGTTCTCGAGCGCCGCCTTCCATGCGAACGAGGTTTCGTTGGCGTCGGCGGGGCGGATCACCGCAAGGTTCGGGATGGCCCGCAGCGCGGTGAGGTGCTCGATCGGCTGGTGGGTCGGACCGTCCTCACCGAGGCCGATCGAATCGTGCGTCCACACGTAGATCGCCGGGGTCTGCATCAGCGCAGCGAGACGGACGGCCGGGCGCATGTAGTCGGAGAACACGAGGAATGTGCCACCGTAGGGGCGGGTGGGGCCGTGCAGCGCGATGCCGTTGAGGATCGATCCCATGGCGTGCTCGCGGACGCCGAAATGCAGGGTGCGGCCGTACGGCTGCGCTGTCCAGTCCTTCGTCGAGATCGACGTCGGGCCGAACGACTCGGATCCGGAGATCGTGGTGTTGTTGCTGCCCGCGAGGTCTGCGGAGCCGCCCCACAGTTCGGGCAGGATCGGGCCGAGTGCCGCGAGTGCCTTACCCGACGCGGCACGCGTGGCCGGTCCCTTGTCGGTGGGCTCGTAGGTGGGCAGTGCCTCGATCCAGCCGGCGGGGAAGCGGCCGTCGTGCAGACGATCGAACAGTTCCTTGCGCTGCGGCTCACGTTCGGCCCACGCATCGAAGTCGGCCTGCCAGGTCGTGCGGACCTCTGCGCCACGGTCGACGACACGGCGGGTGTGCTCGATCACCTCGGGCGCGACATCGAAGTTCTTCTCGGGGTCGAATCCGAGGGCGGTCTTGACCGCGGCGACCTCGTCGGCACCGAGCGCGGCACCGTGCGCGTCGCCGCTGTTCATCTTGTTCGGGGCGGGGTAGCCGATGATGGTGCGCACCGAGATGAACGACGGACGGTCTGTGACGGCCTTGGCCTTCTCGATGGCCTCGAGCAGTGCGGAGACGTTCTCGCCGCCCTCGACGGTCTGCACGTGCCAGCCGTATGCCTCGTAGCGCTGGGAGACGTCCTCACCGAGCGCGATCGCGGTGTCGTGCTCGATGGAGATCTTGTTGTCGTCGTAGAAGACGATCAGATTGCCGAGTTCCTGCACCCCGGCAAGCGAGGACGCCTCGGAGGTGACGCCCTCCTCGATGTCGCCGTCGGAGGCCACCACGTAGATGTAGTGGTCGAACGGGCTCGCGCCCGGTGCGGCCTCGGGATCGAACAGGCCGCGTTCGCGGCGCGCGGCCATCGCCATGCCGACAGCGGAGGCGAGGCCCTGGCCCAGCGGGCCGGTGGTCATCTCGACACCGGCGGTGTGGCCGACCTCGGGATGGCCGGGCGTGAGGGAACCCCAGGTGCGCAGCGACTCGAGATCGGCGAGTTCGAGGCCGTACCCGGACAGGTACAACTGCACGTACAGCGTCAGGCTGGAATGCCCGCACGACAGCACGAAGCGGTCGCGGCCGACCCACGTCGGATCGGTCGGGTCGTGTCGCAGCACCCGTTGGTAGAGCGTGTAGGCCAGCGGAGCCAGGCTCATCGCGGTGCCGGGGTGCCCGTTGCCGACCTTCTGGACGGCGTCCGCGGCGAGAACGCGCGCGGTGTCGACGGCCTTGGTGTCCAGGTCGGTCCAGTCGGCGGGGTGGACCGGCTGGGTAAGGGTGCGGATCTCGTCTGTGATCGACACGAGCAGAAGTCTCCTGACATGGGTGTACGGGGTGCCGGCGGGTGTGAATGCCCCACGCGCATCTCCAGAGTAATGCCCGGTCGTGAGCGGGTCGATTCGGTGCGCGGGTAGCTGCGGTCTACCATCGTTCGTAGTAGTGACAGTGGCGCGTCCGAATGACCGGGCGACCGTGAGCGGGCGAGCGAAGGTGCGTAGTCGCGTGGTGCAAGGAGACAGTGTGCGGGCAGGACGGCGACCGGGAGGTCACGGCTTGGGCGCCCCGGAAGTTCCCGCCACGCCCCGGTCGGACACCGCGTGGGGCCGGCTTTCCGGCAGGGTGCTCGCCTATATCGCGCTGACCAAGCCGCGCGTGATCGAGTTGCTGCTCGTCGCGACGATCCCCGCGATGTTGTTCGCCGACCGTGGCAGCGTCGATATCGTTCTGATCCTCAGCACCCTGTTCGGTGGCTGGATGGGTGCTGCGAGCGCTAACGCGCTCAACTGCGTCGTCGACGCCGACATCGACAAGGTGATGAAACGCACGGCGCTGCGACCGCTCGCGCGTCAGGCAGTCCCGACTCGCAACGCCTTCGTGTTCGGCGTCGTGCTGGGCGCCGCGTCGTTCCTGTGGTTGTGGTGGCGCGCGAATCTTCTTGCCGGTGTGCTGGTGGTCATCACCATCGCGTTCTACGTGCTCGTCTACACGATGGTGCTCAAGCGCCGTACGTGGCAGAACGTCGTGTGGGGCGGTGCTGCCGGATGCATGCCGGTGATGGTGGGCTGGGCCGCGGTCACCGGGTCGCTGAGCTGGGAACCGATCGTGTTGTTCCTGGTCATCTTCTTCTGGACTCCGCCGCACACCTGGGCGCTCGCGATGCGCTACAAGGAGGACTACAAGGCGGCCGGGGTGCCGATGCTTCCGGTGATCGCCACCGAACAGCACGTCACCAAGCAGATCCTGTTCTACACGTGGGCAACGGTCCTCGCGACACTGGTCATCGTGCCCGCGGCCGGTCTGGTCTACGCGGTGGTCACGGTGCTGGCGGGGGCGTGGTTCCTGTTCGTCGCGCATCAGCTCTATTACAGCGTTCGTGGTGGCGCGGCGGTCAAGCCGCTCAAGCTCTTCCTGCAGTCCAACAACTACCTCGCTGTCGTGTGCCTCGGTCTGGCCGTGGATTCGGTGCTGGACCTGCCCACCATTGCGTCGTACTTCTGACACCCTTCCCGCGACGATTCTTGCTTCCCGCGCTGGTCGTAACCGACGCGGGAAGCAGATTTCATCGCGGGAAGCTGCTTTACGGGAGTAGCACGATCGATCCGGTGGTGCGCCGAGACTCGAGATCGGTGTGTGCCCGGGCTGCGTCGGCGAGCGGATAGGTCGCGCCGACCCGGATCTTCAGCGTTCCCGCAGCGATCGCAGCGAACACGTCTCCGGAGCGCCACAGCAGCTCCTCGCGGGTCAAGATGTGGTGCGCCAGCGTGGGACGGGTGACGAACAAGGATCCGGCCGGATTGAGTCGCTGCAGATCGAACGGAGGCACCGGACCGCTCGCGGCCCCGAACAGGGCGAGAGTGCCGCGAATTCGCAGCGACGCCAGCGACGCCTCGAAGGTCGTGGCGCCGACCCCGTCGTACACGGCGGCGACCCCGTGGCCGTCCGTGAGTGCCCGGACCTGCTCGGCGAGGTCGTCGTCGTACCGCAGGACCTCGGCGGCACCTGCCTCACGCGACAGGGTCTCCTTCTCGTCCGTCGACACCGTGGTGATCACGCGGACGCCCTTGGCGACGGCGAGCTGGGTGAGGAGCAGCCCGACGCCACCCGCCCCCGCATGCACGAGGACGGTGTCTCCCGGCTGAGCAGGACAGGTCGATTCGATCAGGTAGTGCGCGGTCATTCCCTGCAGCAGCACCGACGCGGCCCGCTCGGCGGGAACCGCATCCGGGACGGGCACGGCCACGGTCGCCGGGACGCTGACCAGTTCGGCGTACGAGCCCGGCGCCGTACACCACGCGACACGTTGTCCGACGGTGACGTCATCGACCTTCGAACCGACGGCCACCACCGTCCCGGTACCTTCGGAGCCCGGGACGTACGGTAGATCCGTGCCGTACAGACCGGTGCGGAAGTAGGTGTCGATGAAGTTGACGCCGATGGCGTCGGTACGGACCAGCAGGTCGCCGGGGCCGGGTTCGGGGTCGGGTAGTTCGACCCCGACGAGGACTTCCGGACCGCCATGGTGTGCCACTTGGATTGCGCGCATACCGCCACAGTATTCTGCAGTCATGAGCGTCGAAACCCAGACCGCGTCGGCACCGGCCGACATCGTCTCGTCCCTCCGCAGCTTCGTCGCCGAGCACGGCGAGACCGCCAAGGCGGTCATCCAGCCCGTCGGGTACGTCGGTGTACGGATCACCGTCGTGGCCGAGGACGGTGTGCTCGGTGATCATGTGGTCGCCGACCTGCCGACCGCACGCGCAGTGGTCGAAGCGCTGCCCAACGTCACCGTCTCCGAGTGGGAGCGCGAGGTCACCAGTATCGCCACACCGGCGAAGGGGCACTGGAAGAGGATGGCAGGCTGGGTCGCTACCCAGACGCGCTTCCCGAAGGCACGTAACGAACGCTGACCACATTCCCTAGCGCAACACTTCGGCCGCCCGAGATCCCTCGGGCGGCCGAAGTCGTATCAGCGGCGGCGGCTCAGGCCGCGACGGGCTCGCGGTCGGGAGAGATGGTGCGGATCCGGCCTGCAGCCCAGACAGCAGCGGTTGCTGCGGTGCACAGGCCCGCTCCGGCGACGTGGAACACCACGAGAACGGCAGGGACATCCGTCCAGAACTGTACGAGACCGATGAAGGACTGTGCCACGACGAGGGCAAGTACGACCTTGAGGCGCAGTTTGACGGCGTCGGTGGTGCGCACGGCATACACGGCGAAGGTGAGTCCGACGAGCAATGCCAGGTAGGCAATGAGCAGCTCGGCGTGCAGATGCACGAGGGTGGTGATGTCGATGTCCAGGCGCGGTACCGGCCTTTCGACACTCTTGTCGCCGGCGTGCGGGCCCGCGCCGGTGACCATGGTGCCGACGATCATGACTCCGGCGAGTGCGAGGCCGGAGAGTGCGGTGAGCCATCGCAGCGGCTGAGGGAGTGTCTGCACCACGACCCCGTCATCGGGTTCGCTGACCTTCGCGAAGAGCACCGTGGCGAGCCAGACCATGAGCATCGACACCAGCAGGTGGATCGCGACTGTCCACCACAGCAGGCCGGTGAGGACGGTGATCCCGCCGATGATCGCCTGCAACACCGTGCCCGCCGGCATCAGCCATGCCCAGCCGATCACCTCGGGGCGGCGCCGTGCCCGGGTCACGGCGAGCACGATCGCGGCTGCCACGAGCACGACGACGAAGGTGAGCAAGCGGTTGCCGAACTCGACGACTTGATGCAGTGTGCTCACCCCGCTGGACACCCCGACCGGCACCATGGATCCGGGGAAGCACTGCGGCCACGTGGGGCATCCGAGCCCGGACGCGGTCACACGCACCACCGAACCGGTGACGGCGATGCCGCCCTGCACCACGATCGACAGGAACGCGATGATCCGCTGCGTCCGCAGGGACGGCATGGGAAGACGGTCGACAAGACTCAGATAGCCGCGATACAGCACGGTCACGATGGTACGACCCCGTCCACTACGGGCTGTAGTTGGGTGTTCATGGTGGATCTCAGGTGAAGCGGAACCATCGAGCTGCGGCCGCGCCGCCGATCAATGCCCACACCGCCATCACCACGAGCGACAGCCAGTCGACCCCGCCGGCGATCGCGGTATCGAGGGCCAGGGTCAATGCTCCCGACGGCACCAACCGCACGACGTGTACGAGCACCTCGGGAAGCACGTCGTCGAGGAGCACGACACTGCCGATACCCAGCAGTACGAACCAGACGATGTTCGCGAGGGCCAGCACGATCTCGGCACGCATCGTGCCGCCGAGGAGCAGACCCAGGGTCGCGAACATCACAGTCCCCAACGCGATACCCACCGCGCCGATGAGGAGACCGAGCAGGGTCGGTCGCCAGCCGAGCGCGAGACCGATAGCACCCAAGAGAATTGATTGCATCACCACTACGATTCCGACCGCAGCGCTCTTACCTGCGATGATGCCCCATTTCGGAAGGGCGGTCGCGCCGATCCTTTTCAGTGCACCGTATCTGCGGTCGAATCCGACAGCGATCGCTTGCCCGGTGAAGGCGGTGGACATCACCGCGACCATCATCACCGCCGGCAGGACGCTGTCGACGCGGGCCTCACCGAGGTCGCCGATGGGCAGCAGCGTCAATCCGACCAGCAGGGTGATCGGGATGAACATGGTCAGCAGGAGCTGTTCCCCGTTGCGCAGCAGCAGCGTCAGTTCCATGCGGGTCTGCGCCGCGAGCATCTTCGCGGGAGCATTGGGTCGCGGGTCCGGTGTGAAGGTGCCGGGGGCGAAGCGGTTGTCGACCAGACGGTCGCGGGGCGTCACGCTCATCCTCTCAATTCCCGTCCGGTGAGCTCGAGGAACACGTCCTCGAGGCTGCGCTGATCGACGCGGATCTCGGTGGCGAGCACATCCTGATCGGCGCACCACGTGGCCGCCGCGGCGACCACGAACGGCTCGATATCGCCTTCGACGAGATAGCGACCGGGCAGGGCTTCGCGCACCCGATAGGGATCGGGTAGAGCAGTCCGCAACGTGGTGATGTCGAGGTCGGGTGGCGCCGACAGCCACAGCTGACCTTCGGCGCCGATCCGGGTGACCTCCTCGGGGGTACCCGAGGCGACGACCTTGCCGTGATCGATGATGACGATCTCGTCGGCGAGTTCTTCGGCCTCGTTCATGAGGTGAGTGGTGAGCAGCACGCTGACACCGTCGCGGCGCAGGGCGTCGATCAGTTCCCACACCAGCAGCCGGGCCTGCGCGTCCAGCCCCGCGGTGGGTTCGTCGAGGAACACCAGTTCGGGGCGGCCGACGAGCGCGCACGCCAACGCGAGGCGCTGTTGCTGCCCGCCGGAGAGCCGGCGGTACGGGGTGCGGCGGGAGTCCTCGAGGCCGAGGCGCTGTAGCAGCCAATCCGGATCGAGTGGATCGGCGGAGTACGCCGCCACCAGATCGAGCATTTCCCCGGCCTTGGATCCCGGGTAGGCGCCGCCGCCCTGCAGCATGACCCCGATCCGCGGCCGCAAGAGGTCGGACTGGGTGATCGGGTCGAGTCCGAGGACGCGAACGGTGCCTGCATCGGGGGTGACGAACCCCTCGCACATCTCCACCGTGGTGGTCTTGCCTGCGCCGTTGGGGCCGAGCAGCGCAAGTACCTGGGCGGGTTCGACCGTCAGATCGAGTCCGTCGACCGCGGTCACACCCCCGAATTTCTTGACAACGCCGTCCAGGCGCACAGAGGGAGCCGCACCCGCGGCGGATTTCGAGGTCACGGGTTTCCAGCGTAGGCGTCCACGGCTTCTGTGGGGCGCGCCGGTGGGTGTTCCTCGCCGCGCCACGGCAGCAGAGTGCGGGTCGCGACGATCAGCAAACCTGCGGTCACGATCGTGGCGATCGCGGCCTGCACGATGATGAACGGTTGGTATTCGCCCCCGTTGGGCATCAGGATCACGCTGACCACCGACGAGAACACGATCGTCGGGACGCGGAAGATCGGCCGGGTCGCCCACGCCGCCAAGGGAATCACCGCCCACAGCAGATACCACGGTTGGACCACAGGGAACAGCAGCACGATCGCGCCGAGGGAGACACCCAGCGCGCCGACGGGATGCAATCTCCCGGTCAGGACGGCCAGCAGCATGCGCAGGGCGATGAACGCTGCCACCAGTGCGGCGATGGGCCGTGTGATCGACAACACCGCGGTCGTGTGGTCGCCGAGGCCGAGCAGGACTCCGGCCAGCCCGGTGCCCACGCCGAGCAGGGTCGGGATCGACATCCAGCTGCGCACCTCGGTGGCAGTCCCCAAGGTGTTGGTCCAGCCCAGTCCGAGGCCGCTGCCCCAGCTGATCAAGGCGATCACCGCCACCGCGACGACGCCGAGCGCCGCAGCCGCCGCGAGCACCGACCGCAGTGAGCCACCCCACTTTCGCGCGAGGGCCATGCCGACGAAGCCGAGGGCGAGCAGCGACGGCACCTTGATCATCGACGACACCGCGATCACGGACGTGCCTGCCACAAGCCAGGCGACGACCTGCCAGCGCGGCGTGCGGGCGGTGTCGCTGTAGACCCCGCGCAGCGCCAGTTCGACACCGGCGAGCATGAGGCCGAGCATCAATGCCTCGTTGTGGATGCCCGCCACCAGGTGGAACAGAAGCAGCGGGTTCGCTGCGCCGAGCCACAGTGCGCTCACCGAGGCCACGCCGCACCGCCGGGCGAGACGGGGCAGGGCCCACACGATCAGCGCGACGCCGAGCAGGGCGAGCAGTCGGTGCACGAAGATGCCGGCGACGATGTTCTCGCCGGTGAGGAAGGCGACCTTCTCGCCGAGCCAGATGAAGGCGGGTCCGTACGGTGCGGAGGTGTCGCGCCAGATGTTCGGCACCGTGCGGGTCAGGACGTGATCGACGCCGAGCGCACCGGCGGGGCCGATGCCGTACGGGTCCATGCCGCGTGCAGCGATCTCGCTCTGTGCGAGGTAGGAGTACACGTCCTTGCTGAACATCGGCGGTGCGACGACCAGCGGAAGGATCCACAACAGCAGGGTGCGATCGAGTTGCGATCGGGTCAGCCTGCGCGGTTGTCCGTCGGGGTCGCGGCGTCCGATCGCGAAACGCCCGAGCAGCAGCCAGGCGAGGACGACGAGCACGGTTCCCGTCATGGTCAAGGTCAGCGCGGCGCTGGGCATCCGCGCGGCGAGTCCGAGCGCGCGGACACCCTGCACGGGATTCTGCAGCACGGGTTGCGCACCGGCCCCGAGCGCGCCGACGGCCATGAGAACAGCACCGGTGGCACCGAACAACCGGATGCGGTGTAGTTGGACCGTTTCGGTGGTATCGAGACCGCGCCCTTCGGGTTCGTCGCCGTGGAGGACGGCGGCCACATCGGGTCGTGCGCCGCGGCCGTCGAGGCCGAGAGCGCGCCGACCGAGCGTGAGCGCGCGGGTACCGATGCCGGTTCCGCCGGCGGAGTGATCCGAGGGCGGGTCTGGTTCGGGTGGAGTCGACGGCACTCAGGAAGCGTAACGGGCGCGCAGGCACCTGCCCGGACGCGTCCGGTGCCAGGTTTATTCCGGCGGTGAGGAAGGGCACCCTTGGTGGACCGGCGTCCTGAATTCCGTCACACTGGTGTTGTGAAAAGCCCGTCGGAACTCGTGGAGCATGCAGAACGCGCAGGTCATGTGCCTGTCGCGGGTTCTGCGCACCCGTCGACCGGACGTGAGCACCAAGAAGGTCAGACTCGCGCCGCGGTAGTGCAGCTGCTTGTCGAGAACGGACCGATCACCGCAACCGACATCGGAGAGCGGCTCGGGCTGAGTGCGGCGGGGGTGCGACGGCACCTCGATGCCCTCATCGAATCGGGCGAGGCCCAGTCCGTCGTGCCGCTGCGCGCGAAGACTCGCGGCCGCGGTCGGCCCGCCCGGCGGTTCCAGCTCACCTCCGTCGGTCGCGCCCGACTCGGACACTCGTACGACGATCTCGCCGGGGCCGCGATGCGCCACCTACGGGAACTCGGCGGATCGGCAGCGATCGAAGACTTCGCGCGCCGCCGCGTCCAATCCATCCTCGGTGGCGTTCGCCCCGTCGAATCCGACGACGAGATCGACGCGGTCGCCAACGAGATCGCCGACGCGTTCAGCGCGGCGGGATTCGCGGCGTCGACCCGACGGGTCGGTACCGGCGTGCAGCTCTGTCAGCACCACTGCCCGGTCTCCCACGTCGCCGAAGAGTTCCCCGAACTGTGTGAGGCAGAACAGGACGCCTTCGTGGAGTTGCTCGGCAGCCACGTGCAGCGTCTCGCGACGATCGCCAACGGCGACGCGTTCTGCACCACCCATGTGCCGGTCCTCCCGGTGAAGGAGCCGCCGAGCCCGTGACCCACCGAGTACCTCCAGATTTCCGAATTACTGGACAGCCCGAAGTTCGTCCGTCGGTACAGCCCGCGCCGACAACCACCCCACTCCGGAAGGAGCCCGTATGACCGTCACATCGGACCAGACGTCCGGCGCCGGTACACCGCTGACGCAGGAAGAGGCCATCGAGTCTCTCGGCCACTACGAATACGGCTGGTCGGACTCCGACGCGGCCGGCGCGGTGGCACAGCGCGGCCTGTCCGAGGCCGTCGTGCGCGACATCTCCTCGAAGAAGAGCGAGCCTCAGTGGATGCTCGATATCCGCCTCAAGGCGCTGCGCACCTTCGACAAGAAGCCGATGCCGATGTGGGGTTCGACGCTCGACGGGATCGACTTCGACAACATCAAGTACTTCGTGCGTTCCACGGAGAAGCAGGCGGCAAGCTGGGATGACCTGCCCGACGACATCAAGAACACCTACGACAAGCTGGGGATCCCGGAAGCGGAGAAGCAGCGTCTCGTCTCGGGTGTCGCCGCCCAGTACGAGTCCGAGGTGGTGTACCACCAGATCCGCGAGGACCTCGAAGCCGAGGGCGTGATCTTCCTCGACACCGACTCGGGTCTGCGTGAGCACCCCGAGCTGTTCCGCGAGTACTTCGGCACGGTGATCCCGGCGGGCGACAACAAGTTCTCCGCACTGAACACCTCGGTGTGGTCCGGTGGTTCGTTCATCTACGTCCCGCCCGGTGTCCACGTCGACATCCCGCTGCAGGCCTACTTCCGGATCAACACCGAGAACATGGGCCAGTTCGAGCGCACGCTGATCATCGTCGACGAAGGCGCATCCGTGCACTACGTCGAGGGTTGCACGGCGCCGATCTACAAGTCGGATTCGCTGCACTCCGCGGTCGTGGAGATCATCGTCAAGAAGGGCGGCCACTGCCGCTACACGACGATCCAGAACTGGTCGAACAACGTCTACAACCTGGTGACCAAGCGCACCAAGGTCGAGGCGGGCGGCTCGATGGAGTGGATCGACGGCAACATCGGTTCCAAGGTGACGATGAAGTACCCGGCCGTGTGGATGATGGGCGAATACGCTCGCGGTGAGGTGCTCTCGGTTGCGTTCGCAGGCGAGGGTCAGCACCAGGACACCGGCGCGAAGATGCTGCATCTGGCGCCGCACACCTCCTCGACGATCGTGTCGAAGTCCGTCGCGCGGGCAGGTGGACGGGCCTCCTACCGCGGTCTTGTGCAGATCAACAAGGGTGCCTACGGCTCGAAGTCGACCGTCAAGTGCGATGCGCTGCTCGTCGACCAGATCAGCCGCTCCGACACCTACCCGTACGTCGATATCCGCGAGGACGACGTGACGATGGGCCACGAGGCCACCGTCTCCAAGGTCAGCGACGATCAGCTGTTCTACCTGATGAGTCGCGGTCTGAACGAAGACGAGGCGATGGCGATGATCGTGCGCGGCTTCGTCGAGCCCATCGCCAAGGAACTGCCGATGGAATACGCACTCGAGCTCAATCGGCTCATCGAACTGCAGATGGAAGGGGCAGTCGGCTAAATGACTGCGGAAGCGAAGAACATTCCCACCGCCGGCGAGCCGGCAGTCGGTACCGCCGGCAAGCCGGCAGTCGGTACCGCCGGCGAGCCGGCTGCCCGTAACGGCGTCCAGGGCGCCGCCCGCGCTGAGAACCGCACACCGGCCGTGAACACGCAGGCGGTGCCTGCCACGAACAAGGGAGAGGTGTTCACGTCGTTCGACGTCAACGCCTTCGAGATCCCCGGCGGCCGCGACGAGGCGTGGCGATTCACTCCGCTGCGCCGACTGCGTGGACTGCACGACGGCACCGCCGTCGCTGACAGCAACGCCACCATCGAGATCGGTGACGTCGAAGGCGTGCAGATCGAGACCGTCGGCCGCGACGACACCCGACTCGGGCAGGGTGGCGTGCCGTTCGACCGGGTCGCCGCGCAGGCATATTCGTCGTTCGAGACGGCCACCGTCATCACAGTCGGCCGCGAGGTCGCGGTCGCCGAACCCGTCATCATCACCGCGACGGGTCCGGGCGAGGGCCACGTGGCCTTCGGGCACCTGCAGGTCAGGCTCGAGCCGTTCGCGCAGGTCACCGTCGTGCTCGATCAGAAGGGCAGCGGGACTTACGCGGAGAACGTCGAGTTCGTCCTCGGCGACAGCGCGCAACTGCGGATCGTCGCAATCCAGGACTGGGCCGACGATGCCGTGCACGTCGCCGCCCACCATGCCCGCCTCGGGCGCGACGCGGTGCTGCGGCACTTCACCGTCGGACTCGGCGGCGACCTGGTGCGCGTCTCGGCCACGACCAAGTACGACGGCCCCGGCGGCGACGCCGAACTTCTCGGCCTGTACTTCGCCGACGCCGGACAGCATCTCGAACAGCGACTGCTGGTCGACCACTCGCAGCCGCACTGCAAGTCGAACGTGGTGTACAAGGGCGCGCTCCAGGGCGATCCCGATTCGGGTAAGCCCGACGCCCGTACCGTGTGGATCGGCGACGTCCTCATCCGCGCCGAGGCCGAGGGCACCGACACCTTCGAACTCAACCGCAATCTCGTGCTCACCGACGGTGCGCGCGCCGACTCGGTGCCGAACCTCGAGATCGAGACCGGCGAGATCGTCGGCGCCGGCCACGCCTCCGCGACCGGCCGCTTCGACGATGAGCAGCTGTTCTACCTGCGTGCCCGCGGTATTCCGGAGGATCAGGCCCGACGGCTCGTCGTGCGCGGTTTCTTCCACGAGTTGCTCGAGAAGATCACCGTGCCCGAGGTACGTGAGCGCCTCGAGGCCGCGGTCGAAGCCGAACTCGCTGCGGTCGGCGTCTGACACGCCACCCGCCGTTACCCCCATCGACTTTCGAAGGAATCAGTAGACCGATGTCCAGCCCCCAGAACGTCCTCGAGATCACAGACCTGCACGCGTGTGTCGCGCAGACCGACACGAATGCCGAGCCGATCGACATCCTCAAGGGCGTGAACCTCACAGTCCGCTCCGGTGAGACGCATGCGATCATGGGCCCGAACGGCTCCGGCAAGTCCACGCTGTCGTATGCGATCGCGGGACACCCCAAATACGAGGTCACCTCGGGCTCGATCACCCTCAACGGTGAGAACGTCCTCGAGATGAGCGTCGACGAGCGGGCCCGCGCCGGACTGTTCCTCGCCATGCAGTATCCCGTCGAGGTGCCGGGTGTGTCGATGTCGAACTTCCTGCGCACCGCCGCCACCGCCGCCCGCGGTGAAGCCCCCAAGCTTCGCCACTGGGTCAAGGAGGTCAAGGAGGCGATGAAGGAACTCGACATCGACCCCGCCTTCGGTGAGCGCAGCGTCAACGAGGGATTCTCCGGTGGCGAGAAGAAGCGCCACGAGATCTTGCAGCTCGGGATCCTCAAGCCGCGGATCGCGATCCTCGACGAGACCGACTCGGGACTCGACGTCGACGCGTTGCGTGTGGTGTCCGACGGTGTCAACAGCTATCGGGAACGCGAGCAAGGCGGCGTCCTGCTGATCACCCACTACACGCGTATCCTGCGGTACATCAAGCCGGAGCATGTGCATGTGTTCGTCGGTGGCCGCATCGTGGAGTCCGGTGGCCCGGAGCTCGCCGACGAACTCGAAGCGAACGGCTACGAGCGCTTCGCCGCTGCCGTAGCGACGGCAGACACCCAGGGAGCGTGACTGCATGACGGTGCCGGTGCGGACGTTCGACGTCACCCGGATACGGGAGGACTTCCCGATCCTCGCGCGCACGGTGCGTGACGACAAACCGCTGGTCTACCTCGATTCGGGGGCGACCTCGCAGCGTCCCGTGCAGGTGCTCGACGCCGAACGCGACTTCCTCTTCACGTGTAATGCCGCGGTACACCGCGGCGCTCACGCGTTGTCCGAGGAAGCGACCGACGCGTACGAAGGCGCACGCGCCGTCATCGCCTCGTTCGTCGGAGTCGACGCCGACGAGGTCGTGTTCACCAAGAACGCCACCGAGTCGCTCAACCTCGTCACCTACGCATTCGCCGACTCCCGGTTCGCGCACCGGCTCGGCCCCGGCGACGAGATCGTCATCACCGAGCTCGAACACCACGCCAATCTGGTGCCGTGGCAGGAACTGGCCCAGCGCACAGGGGCCACCCTGCGCTGGTACTCGGTCACCGACGACGGCCGCATCGACCTCGATTCGCTCGAGCTCACCGACGCGGTCAAGGTGGTCGCGTTCACCCATCAGTCCAACGTCACCGGTGCGATCGCTCCGGTCGAAGAGATCGTCCGTCGTGCCAAGGCGGTCGGAGCGCTGGTGGTTCTCGACGCATGCCAGTCGGTTCCGCACATGGCGGTGGACTTCCGGGAACTCGGTGTCGACTTCGCCGCGTTCTCCGGACACAAGATGTTCGGTCCGTCGGGCGTCGGTGTCTTGTACGGGCGGCGTGCACTTCTCGCGGAGGTGCCGCCGTTCATCACGGGCGGATCGATGATCGAGACCGTGACCATGGAGTCCTCCTCGTTCGCGGCACCGCCGCAACGATTCGAGGCCGGCTCGCCGATGTCGTCGCAGGCCGTCGGTCTCGGTGCCGCGGTGCGTTATCTGCAGGACATCGGCATGGACGCCGTCGCCGCGCACGAACACGAGCTGACCGCCGCTGCGCTGACCGAACTCGGCGGCATCGACGGGCTGCGCATCATCGGCCCGACCACCTCGGAACAACGCGGTGGCGCGGTGTCGTTCGTCGTCGACGGGATCCATGCTCACGATCTCGGGCAGATCCTCGACGACGAGGGCGTGGAGATTCGTGTGGGGCACCACTGCGCGTGGCCGTTGCATCGTCGCTTCGGGGTCGCCGCCACCGCTCGCGCTTCGTTCGCGGTGTACAACACGCTCGACGAGGTGGCTGCGCTCGGCGCCGCGATCCGCCGTGCACAGGACTTCTTCGGGGTGCGTGGCTGATGCGGATGGAACAGATGTACCAGGAAGTCATCCTGGACCACTACAAGCGCCCCCATCACCGGGGACTGCGCGATCCCTACGGCGCAGAAGTGCACCACGTCAATCCCACCTGCGGAGACGAGGTGACGCTGCGAGTACACATCGACGAGGGCATCGTCGCCGACGTGTCCTACGACGGCCAGGGCTGCTCGATCAGTCAGGCCTCGACCTCGGTCCTCACCGACCAGGTGATCGGCATGCCCGTCGAGGAGGCACTGGCCACGGTCGCGAGCTTCGCGGAGATGGTCGGCAGCCGCGGCGCCATCGAGGGCGACGAAGATGTGCTCGGCGACGGCATCGCCTTCGTCGGGGTCTCCAAATACCCGGCGCGGGTCAAGTGCGCGCTGCTGGGCTGGATGGCGTTCAAGGATGCGGTCGTGCAGATCGCCGACAGCACCCGCGACGACGAAACCGTTTCGAGCGGAGGACAGAAAAGATGACCGAACCCGCCCCCGACACCACTGTCGGCGACACCGAGCAGACCACCGACGAGGCCACTACCGCCTTGGTGGCCGACGTGGCACCACCGCTAGACCCCGTGCGCCTCGACGAGCTCGAGGAAGCAATGCGTGATGTGGTCGACCCCGAACTCGGTATCAACGTCGTCGATCTCGGGCTCGTCTACGGAATTTCCGAATCCGACGAGGCCGTCACGGTCGACATGACGCTGACCTCGGCCGCATGCCCGCTCACCGATGTGATCGAAGATCAGGCCCGTGGCGCCATGGTGCGCAGTGGCCTGTGCAACGAACTGCGCATCAACTGGGTGTGGATGCCCCCATGGGGCCCCGACAAGATCACCGACGACGGGCGCGAACAGTTGCGCGCCCTCGGTTTCACGGTGTGACCAGAGCAGACACCTCCGAATCGGCGGATCCGCCGCCGGCCTCAGCGCCGGCGGCGGCCGTCGATTCGGTCTCTGAGCTCGATCCCGTTCCGGGGCTCGAGCAGGGGTTGGTCGTCCTGTGGCGTCGGGTCCGCGGTTTGATCCGCGAGCGCGCGCTGGCCGTGCATCCCAAGCTCGATCCGGTGTGTTATCCGATGCTGATGATGCTGCGTCGCGCCGACGCCGTGGCGATGGCCGATCTTCATGCCGACCTCGGCATCGAGAAATCGACTCTCACCCGTCGAATCGACAGCACGGTCCGGTTGGGTCTGGTCGAGCGGACACCCGACCCGAACGATGCGCGCGCTCGTCTGCTGGCTCTGACCCCGTCGTGCCGGGACCGGTTGAACGAACTGGAGTCGGTACAGACCGAGCAGTGGCGCGCTCGATTGTCGGACTGGGACACCACGGACATCCGTCGCCTGAGCGAACTTCTCGGTCGCCTCGGAGACTCGATCGAGGATCACGACGGCTGATCGGGCACCGATCCCGGAGGTCGGTCGTGTTACGCGCGTTTGCGCGCCGCACTTTTCTTCGCGGTGCTCTTGGAGGCCGGACTCTTCTTCGTAGGAGTCTTCTTGGTGGCAGTCTTCTTCGCTGCGGCTTTCGCCGGTGCTTTCCGCCTGCTCGATTTCGCCGCGGGCTTCGTATCGCTGTCGTCCTGTTTCCCGCCCGCAGCCTTGACGCTGCGCTGGAGCGCCGCCACCAGATCGAGCACCTCGGCGTCCTCACCGTCGCTCGACGTCTCGGCGACCTGGAAGACCTTCTCACCCCCGCGTTCGATCGCGTCGTCGAGCAGCGCGCGTAGTTCCATCTGATATTCGTCGGTGAACTCGGCGGGGTCGAAGTCCTCGGACATCGACTCGACGAGGGTCTCGGCCATCGCGAGTTCCTTGTCGGTCGGCGCCGCCGCATCGTCGAGAGCGCCGAATTCGGCGGCACGTACCTCGTCCGGCCACAACAGAGCCTGCAGGACGAGGACCCCGTCGGCGGTCCGCAGCGCCGCGAGCCGGGTGCGCTGCCGCAACGTGAAATGTACGAGCGCGGTGCGGTCGCTGCGCTCGAGGGTCGCAGCGAGCAGGGCATAGGCCTTCGGGGACGCAGAATCCGGCTCGAGGTAGTACGACTTCTCGAACAGAATCGGATCGATCTGCTCGGTGGGGACGAACTGCAGCACCGGGATCTCATGTTTCTCGGCAGCGGGCAGCTTCTCGAAATCCTCGTCGGTGAGCACGACGCGCACACCCTCGTCGGATTCGTAGGCCTTGTCGATGTCCTGGAATGGGACGATCTCACCGCATTCGCTGCACACACGCTGGTATTTGATCCGGCCGCCGTCGGCGGCGTGGACCTGATGAAATCTGATGTCGTGGCTTTCCGTCGCCGAGTACACCTTCACGGGCACGTTCACAAGCCCGAACGCGATTGCACCCTTCCAGATCGATCGCATGGTTCCATCATGATCGACGAGAACCCGGATTGCTGGGCTTCACCGGATACCCCGCAGGATCGACCCCCGCACACCGGACGGAACAGCGCCGAACAACCGGCACATCCCGTCAAGGGTGCCCACGACGTCGGTCCGGCGTGACAGATAGGAACGTTGCCGGTCGATGGGCAGGTCGAAGAACGCAGCGAAGAACTCGGGGACCTCGGCCGGGCGCAGCCCACCGAGCAGTACCCGCAGCCCGACGTTCCGGATCGCCGCGACCGCGCGTGCAGATCTCGGCCACAGGAGCCGGTACGGATCCGAACCCGATCGGATCGCCGCCGCCAGCGGATCCGCGGCGGTGAGCGCGGCGGCGACCGCATAGCCGGTCGCCGGGTGCATCAAGCCTCCACAGGCGCCGAATCCGAGTACACCGTCGTGTCGCCGTGGACCCCCGTCGACCGAGAACCGAACCCGCTCGACGGGGGCGGTCGCAGGCACTGCGACGCCACGGGTGGACAGTCGTACCCCGAGCCTGTGTTGAAGTTCGGCGAGGGGGAGCGCAGGCCGTCCCACCAGGCACGTTTCTTCGAGAAGTACTCGCTCGTCATCCAAGGGCACGGCATACAGGAACGACGGTGTGTCCGTCTCGGCGGTGCCGTTGTCCCGCCGCCAATCCATGAACCATGCAGAGCGGCCCTCCAGGGCCGCGGCGGCGGTCTCCGCGTCGGTCACCACACCGAAAGCCGTCTGCTGCGCGGATTTGGATGCGACCGGCACACCGCGGGCGTCGAAGACGTGTGTGGCCCGCAGCCGTTGACCGTCGTCGAGGATCACCTCGCCGGGCGCGAGGGAGCGGACCCGGGCCTGTGTCACTGCCACGGACTCGAGCGACAGCGACCGCTGGAGCGCCGCGGTGTCGAGCACGGTATAGGGACGGTCGAGGACATGGGGACGGGTGGTCCATACGCCCGGGGACTCGACCCGGGCCGCGAGGACGTTCTCGGGCAGCCACGACGGTAATTCGTCTGCCCATGCGCCGTATGTGGCGGTCCACACCCGATGCGGTGACGGATCGACGGCGCGCACCGACAGGCCGGCGTGGGCGCAGCGGGCCGCCAGCGCGCGCCCGGAGGGCCCAAGGCCGGCGACCAGCACGTCCGCGGTCCGAACGGCAGTCATGCAGTCCTCGCGGTGATCATGGTCATCACACTAAACCGTTCGCACCCCGACGTAGTGCATCTCACCTCGTGAAATAGCTCGTGGCGCGGTAAAATCAATGGTTCGTGCGCCGCCTGTCCGGCATCATGACCCACACACTCTTACCCATCGAGGAGCTTCACGCGTGATCACCGCCACCGACCTGGAAGTCCGCGCCGGCGCGCGGACGCTGCTCTCTTCACAGGGGTCAGCGCTGCGTATCCAGGCGGGTGACCGGATCGGGCTGGTCGGGCGCAACGGCGCGGGGAAGACCACGACGCTGCGCATCTTCGCGGGGGAGAGCGAGCCGTACGCGGGCACGGTGATCCGCTCCGGTGACCTCGGGTACCTGCCGCAGGACCCGAAGGAAGGCAACCTCGAGGTCCTCGCCAAAGACCGGGTTCTCTCCGCGCGAGGTCTCGACGAGATCCTCCGCAGCATGGAGAAGCAGCAGGCATTGATGGCCGAAGCCGTCGACGACAAGGTCCGAGATCGCGCCGTGCGCAAGTACGGGTCGCTCGAGGAGCGGTTCTCGACGCTCGGCGGGTATGTCGCAGAGTCCGAGGCCGCCCGGATCTGCCACAGCCTCGGCCTGCCCGACCGCGTCCTCGGTCAGGCACTGAACACCCTGTCGGGTGGTCAGCGTCGTCGTGTCGAACTGGCCCGGATTCTGTTCGCTGCATCCGACGGATCCGGTGGCAAGTCGGACACCACACTGCTTCTCGACGAACCCACCAACCACCTCGACGCCGACTCGATCACGTGGCTGCGTGGTTTCCTGCAGAACCACGAGGGTGGCCTCGTGGTCATCAGTCACGATGTGGACCTTCTCGCCGATGTGGTCAACAAGGTGTGGTTTCTCGATGCCGTGCGCGGCGAGGCCGACATCTACAACATGGGGTGGAAGAAGTACCTCGACGCCCGCGCGACCGACGAGGCGCGCCGTCGTCGTGAACGCGCGAATGCGGAGAAGAAGGCCTCCGCCCTGCAGAAGCAGGCCGCGAAGCTCGGTGCCAAGGCGACGAAAGCCACCGCGGCGCAGAACATGGCCAAGCGTGCCGAGAAGCTGCTGGGCGATCTCGATGATGTGCGAGTGGCCGACCGGGTCGCCAAGATTCGTTTCCCCACGCCCGCGGCCTGCGGCAAGACACCGCTGATGGCGAAGGAACTGACCAAGGTGTACGGATCCCTCGAGATCTTCACCGGCGTCGACCTGGCCATCGACCGGGGCAGCCGCGTTGTGATCCTCGGACTCAACGGTGCCGGTAAGACGACTCTGCTGCGTCTGCTGGCGGGTGTCGAAACCCCCGATCTCGGCGAGCTCGTGCCCGGTCACGGCATGAAGGTCGGCTACTTCGCGCAGGAGCACGACACGATCGACGATGGTGCGTCGGTGTGGGAGAACATCCGGCACGCCGCACCCGACGCAGGCGAACAGGACTTGCGCGGCCTGCTCGGTGCGTTCATGTTCACCGGACCGCAGCTCGATCAGCCGGCAGGCACCTTGTCCGGTGGTGAGAAGACCCGTCTGGCGCTCGCGGGTCTGGTGTCGTCCGCGGCAAATGTGCTATTGCTCGACGAACCGACCAACAACCTCGATCCGATCTCGCGCGAGCAGGTGCTCGATGCGTTGCGGAGTTACGAGGGCGCTGTGGTTCTGGTCACGCACGATCCGGGAGCTGCCGAGGCGCTGAATCCCGAACGCGTGATCATGCTGCCGGACGGAACCGAAGACCATTGGTCGCAGGATTACCTCGAATTGATCCAGCTGGCGTGACAACCCGGGCCGGGGCATGTACACCCGGCCCATGGTTTCCGCCATCGATCCGGTCGGCGTTGCGCGATCCGCTCCGGGCGCTGCCTGCGTGATCTAGCCTGGGTGCTGGGACCTTCGGCGAGGCGACGGGAGGATTCGATGGCGCGAAATCCTGACACTGGGCAGCCTTCGTACGCGAAGGGAGCCAGAGTGACCGGTGAGTCCAGAGACCGCTTACAGGCCGAGCTCAAGCGACGCTACGAAGCGGGCGCGAGTATTCGGACGCTGGCGCAGGAAACCGGGCGATCCTATGGCTTCGTGCACAACGTGCTGGTGGAGTCGCAAGTGCGCCTACGAGGTCGAGGCGGCCCGAACCGACGGCGTGCTGCGCCCGCGAGCAACGGTGCCAGCTGAGAATCGTGCGTGGCGCTCGGTACTGAGCGCGGTCAGTCGCGTCGGCGGACCGATTCTTCGACGAGGTCGAGTACTCGGCCGAGTTCGTCTTCCGCGTGGCCGGACGCGAGCCGGGAGATGAGCCCGTCGAGGACCAGATCGAGATATGCGACGAGTACTTCGGTCGGCACATCGTCGCGGAGCTTCCCGGCCTCACGCTGTCGTTCGAGACGGCCGACGGTGGCCTCGGTCAATTCGGCGGAATGCTGGGTCCAGGCCCTCGCGAACTCGGGATCGGTGCGAAGTCTGCGCGTGATTTCGAGTCGTGTGCCGAGCCAATTGAACTGCTCAGGTGTGGAAAGCATGTCGCGCATGACCTGGACGAGGCCCTCGTTGCTGGCGACGTCCGCCATGCGTTTGGCGTCTTCCTGCGCGAGTGCGAGGAACAGCCCGTCCTTGTCTTTGAAATGATGGAAAATCGCGCCGCGAGAGAGGCCGGTCGCGATCTCGAGGCGTCGTACGGTCGCTCCGTCGTAACCGAAGTCGGCGAAGCAGCGGCGTGCACCGTCGAGGATCTGGCTGCGCCGCGCGGCGAGGTGATCCTCACTGACCTTGGGCACTACCCACATCCTTCCGGAATCGGATCATGGCGGGAACTGGACGGCCGGTGGTGGCACGGCGGGCCCGAGACGAGTGGTGTCCCGAGCCCGCCGCTGTTGCACCGGAGTGACCGTGGCGGTCACGAATCCGATCAGCTACGGATCATGTTCCGCAGCACGTATTGCAGGATTCCGCCGTTGCGGTAGTAGTCGGCTTCACCGGGCGTATCGATACGGACGACCGCGTCGAACTCGACCTTCTCGCCGTTCTCCTTGGTGGCGGTGACCTTCACGGTCTTCGGAGTGACGCCGTTGTTGAGCTCGGCGATACCCGAGATGTCGAAGACCTCGGTGCCGGTCAGGCCGAGCGATCCCGCCGACTCGCCCTTCGGGAACTGCAGCGGCACAACGCCCATACCGATCAGGTTCGAGCGGTGGATGCGCTCGAAGGACTCGGTGATGACAGCCTTGACGCCGAGCAGGCTGGTGCCCTTGGCTGCCCAGTCACGCGACGAACCCGAGCCGTACTCCTTGCCGCCCAGGACGACCAGCGGGATGCCGGCAGCCTGGTAGTTCTGCGACGCGTCGTAGATGAACGCCTGCGGCGCGCCTTCCTGCGTGAAGTCGCGGGTGTAGCCACCGGAGACGTCGTCGAGCAGCTGGTTGCGCAGCCGGATGTTCGCGAACGTACCGCGAATCATCACCTCGTGGTTACCGCGACGCGAGCCCAGGGAGTTGTAGTCCTTGCGCTCGACACCGTTGGCGTCCAGGTACTGGGCGGCCGGAGTGCCGGGCTTGATTGGACCTGCCGGGCTGATGTGGTCGGTGGTGACCGAATCGCCGAGCAGCGCAAGGACGCGAGCACCCGAGATGTCGGTGACCGGAGCCGGATCCATCTCCATGCCGTCGAAGTACGGGGCCTTGCGGACGTAGGTCGAGTTCTGGTCCCACTCGAAGGTGTCACCTTCGGGGGTCGAGAGATTCTGCCAGCGGCTGTCGCCGGCGAAGATCGTGGCGTAGGACTTGCGGAACATGTCCTGGCTGATCGCCGTCTTGATGGTCTCTTCGATTTCCTGGGTGGACGGCCAGATGTCCTTCAGGAAAACCGGGTTGCCGTCGGTGTCGTTGCCGAGCGAGTCGGTTTCGAAGTCGAAGTCCATGGTTCCGGCAAGACCGTAGGCGATCACGAGCGGCGGGGAAGCCAGGTAGTTCATCTTGACGTCGGGGGAGATACGGCCCTCGAAGTTGCGGTTACCCGACAGCACCGCGGTGACCGACAGGTCGTTGTCGTTGATGGCCTTGGACACGGCCTCGGGGAGCGGTCCGGTGTTGCCGATGCAGGTGGTGCATCCGTAACCGCCGAGGTAGTAACCGAGCTTCTCGAGGTACGGCCACAGGCCGGCCTTCTCGTAGTAGTCGGTGACGACCTGCGAACCGGGAGCCATATTGGTCTTGACCCACGGCTTGGTGGTCAGGCCCTTCTCGACAGCATTGCGTGCGAGAAGTGCGGCACCGAGCATGACCGACGGGTTGGACGTGTTGGTGCAGGACGTGATGCCGGCAACGACGACGGCGCCGTGATCGAGTACGAACTCGCCGGCGTCGGACTTGACGACCACAGGCTTGCTCGGGCGACCTTCTGCACCGTTGGCTGCAGACAGAACGTCGACGGCTCCGTCGTCAGCGAAGGACAGTGCAGCCGGATCGGAAGCGGGGAAGGACTCTTCGACGGCCTCGTCGAGCTGGGTGTGCTCGGCCGGAAGCTGCTCCTCCACGTAGTTGTGGATGTCCTTGCGGAACGCCGTTTTGGAATCCGACAACAGGATCCGGTCCTGCGGGCGCTTCGGGCCTGCGATCGAAGGAACAACCGTTCCCAGATCGAGCTCGATGTACTCGGAGAAGACGGGCTCTTCGTCGGGGTTGTGCCACAGACCCTGTTCCTTGGCGTATGCCTCGACGAGCGCGAGCTGCTCGTCGCTGCGGCCGGTCAGGCGCAGGTATTCGATCGTTTCGCTGTCGATCGGGAAGATCGCTGCGGTGGAACCGAATTCGGGGCTCATGTTGCCCAGGGTCGCGCGGTTCGCGAGCGGAACCTCGGCGACACCCTTGCCGTAGAACTCGACGAACTTGCCGACGACGCCGTGCTTGCGCAGCATCTCGGTGGCGGTCAGCACGACGTCGGTTGCGGTGACTCCGGGCTTGATCTCGCCGGAGAGTTTGAAGCCGACGACGCGGGGGATGAGCATGGAGACCGGCTGGCCGAGCATTGCTGCTTCGGCCTCGATGCCGCCGACGCCCCAGCCGAGCACGCCGAGGCCGTTGACCATGGTGGTGTGCGAGTCGGTGCCCACGCATGTGTCGGGGTAGGCCTGTCCGTTACGGGACATGACGGTCGGTGCCAGGTACTCGATGTTGACCTGGTGGACGATGCCCATTCCCGGGGGGACGACCTTGAAGTCGTCGAATGCGCCCTGACCCCAACGCAGGAACTGGTAACGCTCGCCGTTGCGCTCGTATTCGAGATCGACGTTGCGCTCGAGCGCATCGGCCTGGCCGAAGACGTCGAGGATGACCGAGTGGTCGATGACCATGTCGGCGGGGGAGAGCGGGTTGACCTTGTTCGGGTCGCCACCGAGCGCGGTGACGGCCTCACGCATCGTCGCGAGGTCGACGATGCAGGGCACGCCGGTGAAGTCCTGCATGATCACGCGGGCGGGCGTGAACTGGATCTCGACGCTCGGCTCGGCCGACGGATCCCAGCCCGCGATCGCGCGGATGTGGTCGGCGGTGATGTTCGCGCCGTCTTCGGTGCGCAGCAGGTTCTCGGCGAGGACCTTGAGGGAATAGGGGAGTTTCTCGGTGCCGGGGACCGACGACAGGCGGAAGATCTCGTACGAGTTCTCTCCGACCTGCAGCGTCCCCTTGGCGCCGAACGAATCAATACTGGTGCTCACATCAGCTCCACTCGTCGTTACGGCTCGCCGCCGACGGGGCTGTGTCGACGGCTCAAGCGAGGCTCACGGCCATGTCCGGGGGTTGACCGGTGCCGCGGCATCTCGCCACAAGTCTAACAGTACGCTTGTCCTACATAGGCCCGGGGGAGGCTCTCGAAGCGATTGTGACGGACGGTGCCGGGTGAGGCGCGGTTGCAGGGACATGCCGGTTCATCGCGTAATGTGCGGTGGTGCCGTACGAGTGCGGCATGCCTGCGACACCGTCGGGACCCCGTCTCCCTCGGCTGCCGCGGCGAGTGCGGTTCGTCCGCTTCTGACCAGCACCACCGGAGAGAGATGTCTGCGCCACTGCTTCGTATACCCGGGCCCGCGGCCACGGACCTCCCTCCCGGAGTCACCCTCGAGACGATCCTCGCCGACCTGGCCGACGATCAGGTGTCGGTACCCGAAGGGGTGAAGGACTCGGAACTCGGTGGCCCCGAACTCGGTGGCCCTGAACTCGGTGGCCCCGAACTCGATACTTCCGAACTCGTCGAGCAGGTGCAGCGTGCACAGGATCACGGCATCGACCTCAGCGTCGTCGTGGTCGAGAGCAATCCGTACATGGACTCGCAGCTACGCGACCTCGCCACCGCGGTCGGGTCCGAGGACGGCGGCACCGTCCTGGTGCTCAGCCCCGACTGGGTCGGTACGTTCAGCGACTCGCTGGACCGCGTGACGCTCGAGGCGGCACAGGACCGCACTTACACGGGCGACCCGGTGGTGTCGACGACCAACTTCGTCGACTCGTTACTCGAACCGTCGCCGCCCTGGACACTGATGACCATCGTGTTGATTCTGGTGGTGGCGGCCGTCGGTGCACTGACGTATCTCGCCAAGCGGCGGCGTGCGGGCACCGAAGCCGCTGCAGGAGCCACGGGCACCGAACCCGACGTGGGCTCCAGGGGCACGCAGGTCACGCCCGGAGACGCCGGCTCCGTCTGATCTCGTTCGCGGACGCCGAACCTCCATTCGATCGAGACGGACTCCCCGGCTCCGGCGACAACCGGGTCACGCCTGTGGTCGGGGGAGTCGCCAGTATTCACGTGTGAGCGACCTGGTCTTTCCGGACGAATATCTGTGACTGTCGTGCGGGGGGTGGGTGCTGTGTCGTACGGTTCACGTGGCGCTCTTGGGGAAGAAGTGTCACAAGCCGAGTCGCGGGACGCTGACCGTGATCGGTACGAGACCATCAGCGATCGACCGCGCGACCGCGGGCGATCGGTGCTGCGCGCTCTTCTCCAGGCGTCGGGGTCGACCGGTGCGATCGGTCGGCACGACCGAGGGAGAGCACAGTGCGACGGTTCGGTATCCACGGGGGGATTCCGCGACGGTCTTCGTCATCGGACAGTGAGCTGATACGCAGATACGTGTCGTCGGATCCGGACAGGGACTTGTCCCCCCGGACAGGGCGGCGCGTTCCGCGATTGGTTGCGGGACTCGGATTGATCACGACCGTCGTCGTCGGGCTCGGCTCCACGGCCGGGGCGGTGCCACCGCCACCACCGAACCCGAGCGAGGCCCAACTCGACGCCGCCGATGCCGCGGTGAGTTCCGGCGTCGACCGGATCGGCTCACTGATCGTGCAGATCGCAGGCGCCGACCAGCAGTTGGTCGAACTCGACGCGCAGGTGGCGATCAAGCGCGAAGACGTCAACCGTGCCCTCGTGGATCTGCAGTCCGCCCGCGATGCCGCCGACGCGGCCGCGCAGGAGGTCGCATCGTCGGAACTGGCGCTGCAGGATGCGGGAGCCCGAATTCTGCACGCGCAGGACGACTTCGACGACTTCGCACGCAGCAGCTACATGCAAGGCGTCAACGGCGCGTCTCTCGCGGCCTTCCTGTCGACGGACGGGCCCGATGACCTTCTCGACCGAGCCCAGGTGATGCGACTGTTGTCATCGGGCAGGACCGCGGTGCTCGAGGCACTGGAACGGGCCCGCGCCACCGAAGCCAACAGCAACTCCCGCGCGCGTGCCGCGAAACTCGACGCCGACGCCGCGGCGACCGCTGCGGAACGACGCCGCACCGAGGCGGAAGCCGCGATCTCGACGGCTCGGGCCGCACTCGAGGCGCAGGCCGGCGAGAAACGACGCATCGAGCAGGAACGCGCCCAGGCCCAGGGCGCACTCGACCAGGCCCGAGGGAACGTCGTCGGGCTCGAAGGTCAGCGCGCCGATTATGTGGCGTGGGACGACCGTCGTCGCGCCGAGCAGGCAGCCGCGGCCGCCGCCACGCAGGTCGCTGCGCAGGCCGCATCCGAAGCGGCAGTGCGGGTCGCTGCGGACGCTGCCGCGCGGGCGCGTGCTGCCGAACTCTCGAACGGTCAGCGACCCCATACACAGCTCGACATCCCTGCGCCGGAAGTGACCGGACCGACCGTGACTGCGCCGACCGAGACGGAAGTCGCCGAAACCGAAACACCGGAGACCGCACCGACCGATCCCGGCGATACGGGCGGTGGCGCCGACACCGACACCGGAGTCGAGGACGACGAGGACGTCCGTGAATGGACGAATCCCGATCCTGCCGACGAGACCGGTCCATCGACCCCGCGCGAGTCCGGCCCCCGATCGTCCCCGCGCACGACCCAGCGTCCGACGCTGACCGGGACCGCTGCCGTCGAGACGGTCATCGACCGGGGACTGTCGCAGATCGGCGTGCCCTACGCATGGGGTGGCGGTGATGAGAACGGCCCCACCCGCGGCATTCGTGACGGTGGTGTCGCCGACACTTACGGCGACTACAACAAGACCGGCTTCGACTGTTCAGGACTGATGATCTACGCCTTCGCCGGCATCGGTGTCTCCCTCCCGCACTACACCGGGTACCAATACACCGCCGGTACGCAGGTCCCCGTGTCGGAGATGCAACGCGGAGACATGATCTTCTACGGACCGAATGCCAGCCAGCACGTGGGCCTGTACCTCGGCGACGGCACAATGCTCGAGGCACCGCAGTCGGGTGCGCATGTGAAGATCTCGCCGGTACGCTGGGACGGCATGACACCGTATGTGGTGCGCATGGTGTCGTGACGGCGATGCGGCGCAGGTCGCGCGGGGGTGACGACACGGAATACCGGTACCTGCAATAGTGGTGCCGGCAGGTGTTTCCAGCGGAGCGACAGGCGAAAGCGGTGGATTGTTGGTGACCTCACGCGAGGGTGGGACGTCGGGGACTGCAGGGTCGAACGACAAGAGCGAATCGACCGTCCAGAAGAGCGGCGAGCGAGGCAATGCGGTGAATGCCCCGGCGGGCAGCACCCCGGCAGCGAACAACGCAGCAGTGAACACGACGAAGGCGCAGAAGCCCGTTCCGCCTCGCAACGACGGCCCGACACCCGACGGCCGGAACCGAGATGGTCAGGGCGCGCCCAATGCGGTCGATCCTGCTCAGGACATCCGGCTCCTGGAGCGGGCCATCTACGAGGTCAAACGAGTGATCGTCGGCCAGGACCTGCTGGTCGAGCGGATGCTCGTCGGCGTTCTCGCCAGAGGACACGTGCTGCTCGAAGGTGTGCCCGGTGTCGCCAAGACCCTGGCGGTGGAAACCTTCGCCAAGGTCGTGGGCGGTTCGTTCTCCCGTGTGCAGTTCACCCCCGATCTCGTTCCCACCGACCTGGTCGGTACCCGGATCTACCGGCAGGGTCGTGAGGAGTTCGACACCGAACTCGGCCCGGTCGTCGCGAACTTCGTCCTCGCCGACGAGATCAACCGTGCCCCCGCGAAAGTGCAGTCGGCGTTGCTCGAGGTGATGGCCGAGCGGCACGTGACCATCGGCGGCAAGACCTTCCCGATGCCCGACCCGTTCCTGGTCATGGCCACCCAGAACCCGATCGAGAACGAGGGCGTCTACCCTCTGCCCGAGGCACAGCGCGACCGTTTCCTGTTCAAGGTCCTCGTCGACTATCCGACGGTCGAGGAAGAACGGGAGATCGTCTACCGCATGGGTGTCGCCGCACCCGAACCCAAGCAGATCCTCGGTAGCGACGAGTTGATCCGCCTGCAGAAGGTCGCCAGCCGCGTGTTCGTGCACCACGCACTCGTCGACTACGTGGTGCGGGTGATCTTCGCGACTCGTGCACCGGCAGAAGTCGGCCTCGACGATGTGCAGGGGTGGATCGCATACGGCGCCTCACCCCGCGCGACCCTCGGCATCATCTCCGCCGCTCGCGCACTGGCGATGGTCCGCGGACGCGACTACGTCATCCCCCAGGACATCCTCGACGTCATCCCCGATGTGCTGCGTCACCGCCTGGTGCTGTCGTACGACGCACTCGCCGACGATGTTTCACCCGATCACATCATCACCCGGATCCTGCAGACCGTGGGTCTGCCGCAGGTCGCGCCCCTCGCGTCGCCCCCGCAGCCGGTACGTGCCGGCGCACCGTCCGCCGGGCCCGAGGCGGGTGCGGCGCCCCGGTGAGTGAACGCGCCCCCGGGTCGCCGCCGACGTTCCGTGCCGGACAACTGCGTGAACCCGAGCTGACCGCTGCACTACGCACGCTGGAACTGACGGTCCGACGTCGCCTCGACGGTGTCCTGCACGGCGATCACCTCGGTCTGATCCCCGGTCCGGGATCCGAGCCCGGCGATGCCCGCGAATACCAGCCCGGCGACGACGTCCGGCAGATGGACTGGTCGGTCACTGCCCGCACCACCCACCCGCACGTACGGCAGACCGTCGCCGACCGTGAACTCGAGACCTGGCTGGCACTCGACCTGTCGGCGAGTCTCGACTTCGGCACCGGAAACTGCGAGAAGCGCGACCTCGCCATCGCCTCTGTCGCTGCGATCGCATATCTGACCGGCGGCGGCGGAAACCGCATCGGCGCGGTCGTGTCCAATGGCCGCGACGTTGCACGGATGCCCGCTCGTGGCGGGCGTCTGCACGCGCAGTCGATGTTGCGCACCATCGCCACGACTCCGCATCCCCCGGACGGCACCCGCGGCGATCTGCGCGGTGTCATCGACTCGCTTCGTCGTCCACAACGACGCCGCGGACTCATCGTCGTCATCAGCGATTTTCTCGGCCCCATCGAGTGGGAGCGACCGTTGCGGGCACTGTCCGCCCGCCACGAGGTGCTCGCCGTCGAGGTGCTCGACCCGCGTGATCTGGAATTGCCCGATCTCGGTGATGTTGTGCTGCACGACCCCGAAACCGGACGAACCCGCGAATTCACCACCACGCCACAACTGCGCGCCGACTTCGCGCAGGCCGCCTCCGACCACCGTGCGGCGGTGGAACAGGCGCTGCGTCGGTGCGGTGCACCTCGGTTGAGCCTGCGCACCGACCGCGACTGGATCGGCGATGTCGTCCGCTTCGTGGCAGCCCGCAGACACAGCATCGGCGCAGGACAGGGGGGACGATGAGTTTCTCCGGTTTCGCCTCACCGTGGTGGCTGCTGTTCCTGTTCGTCGTCGCGGCGCTCGCTGTCGGATACGTGCTCGTGCAGCGGCGCCGGCTCGCCCACACTCTGCGGTTCACCAATTTCGAACTGCTCGAGAAGGTCGCACCCGACAGGCCCGGTCGTGCGCGGCACATCCCCGTCGCGCTGCTCCTCGTCGGTCTCGCGCTGCTGACCGTCGCACTGGCCGGCCCCACCTCCGAACAGCGGGTTCCCCGTAACCGCGCCACCGTCGTCCTTGCGATCGACGTGTCGCTGTCGATGGAGGCCACCGACGTGGCACCGTCGCGGCTGGCAGCTGCGCAGGAAGCCGCGAAGTCGTTCGCCGACGACCTGACCCCGGGCATCAACCTCGGGCTCGTCGCGTTCTCCGGCACGGCGTCGGTTCTCGTCTCACCCACCACCAACCGGGAAGCGACGAAGACCGCGATCGACCACCTCCAACTGAGCGAACGCACCGCGACCGGCGAGGCGATCTTCACCTCGATGCAATCGATCGAGACCCTCGCCGCGGTCCTCGGCGGCAGCGATCAGGCTCCGCCGGCCCGCATCGTGTTGCTCTCCGACGGCAAGCAGACCGTCCCCGAAAGCCCCGACGACCCCCGCGGAGGATTCACCGCGGCCCGTCAGGCCGCAGAGAAGGGCATCCCGGTCTCCACTATTTCGTTCGGTACCCAATACGGCAGTGTGACGATCGAGGACGATCAGATCCCGGTGCCCGTCGACGATCCGTCACTCGAGGAGATCGCCGAACTGTCCGGCGGAAGCTTCTTCGCCGCCTCCAGTCTCGAAGAACTCGAAGGCGCCTACGACACCCTCGAGGAGCAGATCGGATTCGAGACCACCCGCGGCGACGCCAGCCGGCCGTGGCTGATGCTCGGCGTCTTCGCCGTCGCCGGGGGACTCATCGCCGCCATGGTGCTCCGTCAGCGACTTCCGTGACCGCAGTTGTGGCCGCCGCGGTGTCTTTTCCGTACTCGATCCACCACCAGATAGGTTTGTCCGCATGACTGACGCAACCAGCGCCGCACCGTCGCGGCACGTGGCCACCCCCCGTTCGGTCCTCGTCACCGGGGGTAACCGGGGTATCGGGCTCGCCGTGGCCCGCCGCCTCCAGGCGGACGGACACAAGGTCGCCGTCACCCACCGCGGTTCCGGTGTGCCCGAGGACCTGTTCGGCGTCGTCTGCGATGTCACCGACAGTGACTCCGTCGACCGCGCCTACACCGAGGTCGAGGCACACCAGGGGCCGGTCGAGGTACTGGTCGCCAACGCAGGCATCACCGACGACACCCTGCTGATGCGCATGACCGAAGACCAGTTCACGAACGTTCTCGACGCCAACCTCACCGGCGCGTTCCGGTGTGCCAAGCGCGCCAACCGCGCGATGCTGCGAGCGCGCTGGGGACGGATGATCTTCCTCGGCTCGGTTGTCGGCATGGCCGGTCAGGCAGGCCAGATCAACTACGCCTCCTCGAAGGCCGGCGTCATCGGCCTGGCACGCTCGGTGACCCGTGAGCTCGGCTCGCGGTCGATCACCGCCAACGTGGTCGCCCCCGGCTTCGTCGAGACCGACATGACCGCCGATCTGTCCGACGACATGCGCGACATGGCGAAGAAGTTCATCCCGCTGCAGCGTCTCGGTAAGCCCGAGGACATCGCCGCGGTGGTCAGCTTCCTCGCCTCGGACGATTCCGCCTACGTCTCCGGCGCGGTGATCCCCGTCGACGGCGGTATGGGCATGGGCCACTAGCAGCCCGCGACACCGGACCACATCCGAAACACACTGGAGGATCGACACACTCATGGGCGGACTGCTCGAGGGCAAGACCATTCTCGTCACCGGCATCATCACTGATGCCTCGATCGCGTTCCACACTGCGAAGGTCGCGCAGGAACAGGGTGCGAAGGTGCTCATCACCGGATTCGACCGGCTCAGGTTGATCGACCGCATCGCGCAGCGACTGCCGCAGCCGGTACCTCCCGCCGTCGAACTGGACGTACAGAACCCCGAGCACCTCGCCGGTCTCGCCGACAGGATCCGGGAGATCGCACCAGAAGGCCTCGACGGCGTCGTCCACTCGATCGGTTTCGCACCGCGCTCGTGCCTGGGCAGCCCCTTCCTCGACGCGCCCTGGAACGATGTGGCCGTCGCGCTCGAGGTGTCCGCGTACTCGTACGCGGCGCTCGCCAAGGCCGTGCTGCCGGCAACGAATGACGGTGCCTCCCTCGTCGGCATGGACTTCGACCCGGCGCGGGCTGTCCCGTTCTACAACTGGATGGGCGTCTCCAAGGCCACTCTCGAATCCGTCAACCGGTACGTCGCGAAGGAGGTCGGCCCGCGCGGTATCCGTTCGAACCTTGTCGCGGCCGGACCCATCAAGACCCTCGCCGCCAAGGCCATCGCCGGGGACGCCACGGGGCCGGGCGCCGAGATGAACAAGCTCAACGACGGCTGGTCCGCCGCGTCGCCGATCGGCTGGGACGTCGACGACCCGACCCCGGTCGCGAAGACGGTGTGCACGGTGCTGTCCGACTGGCTTCCCGGTACCACCGGGTCCATCGTCTACGTCGACGGTGGCTTCCATTCCCAGGTCGGCTTCGGCGCCTGACGGCAGGAGCATCGATCATGGTGAACACCCCCGAGGTCTACGACGCGCTGATGGTGCTGTCGTTCGGCGGACCCGAAGGCCCCGACGACGTACGCCCGTTTCTCGAGAACGTCACCCGCGGTCGCGGTATCCCGCCGGAACGGCTCGACGACGTGGCCCGGCATTATCTGCATTTCGGGGGTGTCTCACCGATCAACGCGCTCAACCGCGCGCTCATCGACGCCGTGCGTGCCGAATTCGACGCGCACGGAATCGATCTGCCGATCTATTTCGGCAACCGCAACTGGCATCCGATGATCGAGGACACCGTTGCGGAGATGACCCGCGACGGAGTCCGCAATGCACTGGTGTTCGCGACCTCGGCGTGGGGCGGATACTCCGGGTGCCGTCAGTACCACGAGGACATTGCGAGGGCACACGCCGCTGTCGACGGCGCCCCGGACCTGACGAAGGTGCGCCAGTTCTACGACCATCCGCTGTTCGTCGAGGCGGTCGCCGACGCCGTCCGCGCAGCACGTACGGAACTCCAGGACGACGCGGAATCCGCGCGCCTGGTATTCACCGCACACTCGGTTCCGACCGCCACCGACGCGACCGGCGGCCCGCCGGACGCGGGTGGCCGGCTCTACAGTCGTCAGGTCGCCGAGGCGGCGCAGCTGGTCGCACAGGCCCTCGGCGTCGGCGACTACGACCTGGTATGGCAGTCCCGTTCCGGCCCGCCGCAGGTGCCGTGGCTCGAACCCGACATCGTCGATCATCTCGACGCTCTCCACGACCGGGGTGTGGGTGCGGTGATCGTCGTACCCGTCGGCTTCGTCTCCGACCACCTCGAGGTCGTCTGGGATCTGGACACCGAAGCACGCGACCGCGCCGCCGAACTCGGAATGGGATTCGCCCGGGCGGGTACGGCCGGAACAGACCCGCGCTTCGCGTCACTGGTCCGCGAACTGGTCGGGGAGCACCTCGGAACCATGACGCCACGGCGTCTCGGGACGGAACCCCAGTTCGGCGTCGGCTGCAACGGCCGGTTGTGCGCGGTGCGGTGCTGCGAACCTCCCGCGCGACCGTCGCGACCCGCCGCTGCCGGCTGACCGGGCCCGCTCGGACCTCCCCGGGGGCGAGCGAATGGATCCTTCGCTCGATCCAATGAGACGGGTGATACATTCGCTCACTCGGGGCAGTCCGGGGACGTCGCGTCAATTGCCGGTCGCGGGCCGGCGCCGATCGAGGGCGCCGAGGGTGGCCGCGACCGCCCCGAGGCGAGCGACTCGCACCGCTGCCCACAGCGGACGCAACGCGTCCTCGCGGGCGGCTGCTGCCGACGCCGAACCTGCCTGGAGGCCTTCACCCGCGGCCGCGACGGTCAGGATTGCCGCGACCTGATCGGCGGATTCGAGAATCCGCACGGCCCGCGGGGGCAGCGCCTCCGGGTACCGGTGCTGCGCGTACTCGGCGACTTTCTCGGCGATCGCGGCCCGCGGATCGCTCCGTCGGCCGTTCGAGTCCACGGTGTGGATTTCCGTCAAGGTCGATGCGGCGTCGCGCACCGCCTCGCGCATCGCGAACTCGGCCTCGCCGAGACCGGGAGGAGCGGGCGGCTCGGGAAGTATCGGAAGTGCGAACACCGTCCAGCGCAACACATCCGGGCCCTCCACGGTGGGTACGAGTCCGATGCCGGGGGTGCCGGGCGCCCCCACCAACACCCCCTCGCGGGCCGTGAGCGCCGCCGCTGCGAACTCGGTGCCCGCGGGCAGCCCGTGCACATCACCGGCAGCCGGGAGCACCAGGCGAATCCCGGAACCACCGGCAGGGTCGGCGCGGCGGATCGTCGTGAGCAACACGGCGGCACCGTTCACCGGGCGCGTGCCGGACAGTCCGGCAGCCGCCGCAGCATCCTCGGTGTGGGCGGCGACCAGATGCATCGGCGCCCACTCGTGCAGGGCGTCGATCACATCGTCGGCGGCCGCGTGGCCGGACAGCCACGAACCCGCCCACACGGTCACAGTCAGGCTGGGTGAACTCACCGGATGAGCATAAAGCGGGCCACCGATAGGACCCAGCGCACGCCGCGGTACTCGGCGTGGCGGCCCCGGGCCGTCGGTGCACTGTCCTAACGTGGTCGGGCGTGAGCCCACGAGACATGTACGGTGCCGACATCTTTGCCGGCCATGGCCGTACGAAGAAGAAGCCGGTTCCGGAACTGGAAGCAGAGAAAGACCTGGTGGTCGAGGACGCAGCCTCCGGATGGTGTGGGGCGGTGGTCGGTTTCGAACGCACCTACGACGGTGATTTCGTCCGGCTCGAGGACGCGAACGGACGAACACGGCTGTTCGCGATGCGCCCGGCGGCCTTCCTCGTCGAAGGCGCCCCGGTGACCTTGACGCGTCCGACGCCGCGCGCCGCCGCGACACCGACCCGCTCGGCGTCCGGGTCGGTGCGCGTCGAGGGGCTCCGTGCGCGGGTGGCGCGCGGTAGCCGCATCTGGGTGGAGGGTGTGCACGACGCGGCGCTCGTCGAGCGCGTGTGGGGGCACGATCTGCGCGTCGAAGGGGTGGTCGTCGAGCAACTCGAGGGTCTCGACAATCTCGGAGCGCGGCTCGCCGAGTTCCGGCCGGGTCCCGGGCGCCGAGTCGGGGTGCTCGCCGATCACCTGGTCGCCGGGTCGAAGGAGGAAAGGCTCACCGCGAATCTGGGTCCGTACGTGATGGTGACCGGCCACCCCTTCATCGATGTCTGGGAAGCCGTCCGTCCGGCAGTGTTGGGGATCGACGCGTGGCCGAAGATTCCCCGTGGTCAGGACTGGAAGACCGGGGTGTGCCGCGAGTTGGGTTGGGGCTCACCGCAAGAAGGGTGGCGCCGCGTCTACGGTGCCGTGTCGGGTTTCCGGGATCTCGAATCGCCCCTGCTCGGCGCAGTGGAAAGGCTGGTCGATTTCGTGACCGAACCCGACGGCGCCTGACCTGCGTACGGCCGGGGCCCGGCGTCCGCGCGTCTGCGCCGGATGTCCGGATTGTGTCAGGATGGGTTTGTGACGGCATTGATTTGGCTCATCGCCGGTGTCGCGTTGGCGGCCGGCGAAGCGTTGACCGGCGACTTCGTCCTGCTGATGTTGGGCGGCGCCGCGTTGGCGACTGCCGGGGTCGCGGCCGTCACCGATCTGCCCGTGTGGTTCGACGCCTTGGTGTTCGCGATCGCCTCGCTCGTGTTGCTGCTGGGGGTGCGTCCGCCGCTGCGGCGTCGTTACGCGCAACCACCGGCGTTGACGACGGGAATCGATGCGCTACCGGGCAAGCACGCACTGGTGCTCGAACCGGTCGATGCGCATTCGGGGCGGGTCAAGATCGACGGCGACGTCTGGACAGCGCGACCATTGGACGAGACCGAATCGTACGAAGCCGGAACAACCGTGACCGTGATGGAGATCGACGGCGCAACCGCCGTCGTGTGGAGGGGTCCGTAGATGGAAGCATTGATAGTGCTCGCCGTATTGGTGGCGCTTGTGGTGATTGTGGTGGTCAGGTCGGTGGCACTGGTGCCGCAGGCAGAGGCCGCCGTGATCGAACGACTCGGCCGGTACTACCGGACGGCGTCGGGGCAGTTGACCTTCCTGGTGCCGTTCGTGGATCGGATCCGCGACAAGGTGGACCTGCGTGAACGCGTCGTTTCGTTCCCGCCGCAGCCGGTGATCACCCAGGACAACCTGACGTTGAGCATCGACACGGTGGTGTACTTCCAGGTCACCAATCCGCAGGCCGCGGTCTACGAGATCAGCAACTACATCGCCGCTGTCGAACAGTTGACCGTGACCACCCTGCGCAACGTGGTCGGTGGTATGACTCTCGAAGAGACCTTGACGTCGCGTGATTCCATCAACGGACAGCTGCGCGGAGTCCTGGACGAGGCCACCGGCCGGTGGGGGCTGCGGGTCGCCCGTGTCGAACTCAAGAGCATCGATCCGCCGCCGTCGATCCAGGAGTCGATGGAGAAGCAGATGAAGGCGGACCGCGAGAAGCGCGCGGTGATCCTCACCGCGGAGGGGCATCGCGAGGCCGCGATCAAGACCGCCGAGGGCGACAAGCAGTCCAGGATCCTCTCGGCAGAGGGCGCGAAGCAGGCTTCGATCCTCGAGGCGGAAGCAGAACGGCAATCGCGGATCCTGCGGGCGCAGGGTGACCGTGCTGCCAGCTACCTCGAAGCACAGGGCGAGGCGAAGGCGATCGAGAAGGTGTTCGCCGCGATCAAGGCCGGTAAGCCGACACCGGAGTTGCTTGCCTACCAGTATCTCCAGACGTTGCCGGAGATGGCACAGGGCGACGCGAACAAGGTGTGGCTGCTGCCCAGCGATTTCGGGGATGCGCTCAAGGGATTCGCGAAGAGCCTCGGTGCACCGAGCGACGACGGTGTGTTCCGGTTCGAACCGAGCCCGGTCGAGGAAGGCCTGCAGCGCCCCGAGGACGATTCGGCGGAGGTCGAGGACTGGTTCACCACCAAGAGCGACCCGGCGGTGGCGAAGGCCGTCGCCGAAGCCGAGGCTGTGGCGCGTAAGCCGGTCGACCCCGATGTGCCCGGATCGGCTCCGCGGCACAAAGCAGGTGGGGTCGCGGGAACGCCGCCGCAGGCGTTGCCGCAGTCGCAGCCTCCGCAAGACGGATGGATGCCCACCGGTGAGCCGGAGCAGGAGGCGGATCCCCAGCAGGATCCGCCTCGACAGCAGTAGATCTTTTCCGTGGTACCCGTCGCGGCCCGCACATCCGATGTGCGGGCCGCGACGTTGTCATGTGGTCGACCCGACCTTCGGTGCGGGGATCTTGTTGCGGCGCCGACGACCGGTGGCGAGCGGGAGTGTCATCGCCGCGACGATCATCCCGGCGCCGAGGATGGCGAGGGGTGAGATGGATTCGCCGAACGCCAGGGCACCGAGGAGCAGCGCGACGACGACCTCGAGATACGACAGACCCGACAGTTCCGCTGCCCGCAGGTGCTTGCCCGCGACGACGAGCAGACCCAGAGCGAGCAGACCGCATACGACGAAGAAGCCGGCGGCCCACGCCCAGTTCGTGGCGGTCATGCCCGTCATATCAGGGCGGGTGACCGCGACCATGGCTGCGGTGGCAACGGCCCCGAAGGCGAAGTTCCAGAAGCTGCGGACATCGGCGGGCATGTCGGAGCGGTACCGGTAGCAGAGCAGGGCCAGACCGTAGAAGATGCCCGACGCGACGCCGAGCACCGTGCCCAGGGCTTCCTGCTCGGACCCTGCCGAGGGGCCACCGCCGATCAGTCCGGCGGCCAGCAGCATCCCGGCGAACGCCGTCACCAGCGACAACACGTCCAGTCGCGTGATCGATTCCTTGAGAAGAATCCTGGCGAGCACCGTCGCGATGAGCGGACCGAGGTAGTGCAGGACGACGGTCCGTGACAGGTCGGTGAGCAGGGTGGACGACAGGTAGGTGGCCAGCGACAGACCGAGGAACACGCCGCCGAGGACGATCGACGGGGACAGTCGCGTGCGGCGGATCGCGCCGAGTCGGCGCGAGAAGACGATCAGCAGCATCATGCCCAGGGCGCCGACGAGCATGCGGCCGAGTGTCAGCGCCTCGCCGAGTGCGGCGCCGGGTGGGGTGGCCATGCGACCGAACAAGCCTGCGGCGCCCATCGCGGTCGCGGAGATCACGATGGCAGCGATGCCGAGTCGTCGGTTCGGGCTCGGCCGCGACGGCGGGGGAGTGGGCGACGGTGCGACACGGGACGGAACAGGCTGGACGCGCAGGGGTGCGCCGATGGTCAGGGCCACGGAACTTCCTCCGGACAGGGTGCATCACGCACCGGGGGCGGTGGTTCCCCGCTCTGTCATCGGACCTGAGAGCTTTCACGGATCTTGTGGGATCCGCCTACACCGTCGGTGAGCCCCGAAGGGCTGCTTTCCAGAGTTGCCTCGCGTGCGGCGGTCTGTGGGCCTGAGAGATTCCCGGGAGGTTGCTCCTTCGGCGCCCGCGGATGCGGGACTCTCCCGCCGCAGTTCAATGGCATATTCAGTTGCGCCCGCAAGTATGCCAGCCCGGCTGCGTCGGTGAGAACTCAAGTGATCAAGGCGTGGCCGACCCCACACGCGGCGGCAGCCCACAACACACTCGTCGACGTGCCGATGATGAACTGCTCGGACGCCTGCGGTTCGCGCAGTTCCGGATACCGAGCCAGCCCCTTGACCGCCATGATGATCGCGATGCCCTCCGGCCAGCCGGCCAGGATCGATGCGGCGACTGCGCCGCGTTCGAGGACGCCGATCACCCGACCGCCGCGCAATGGTCCCGGCGGCGGTGTCGGGGTCGGTCCCGCGTCGGGTTGCCGACGGGCGATCCGGAACGCGACGAGTACCGCCGGTCCGCCGCCGGTGATGGCGACGATGGTGGTGAGGGTGAGTGTCGCCCCGAGTGCGAAACCCTGAGCGGGATCGGTGGCAGCAGCGGTGAGCGCTGCGGTTCCGAGCGCGATCGCGGTGACAGCCGCCCCGATCCACACCGGAAGACGCGGAATCAAGGACAGTGCCGGCGCGACGGCTGCGACAGCGAGGAGCACCAGGGAGGCGACGGTCAACGGTCGGCCCTTTCGAGGAGTCGGTGCAGGAGCGGACGGCCGGCGAGTTCGGCCTGCCATCCGGCGGTGAGCAGGCGCTGGGACACGGCCTGTTTGCTGATGCCGAGTTCGGTGGCGATCTCGGCCTGCGGTAGGCCGGCGCGGGCGAGTGCGACGGCTTCGGCACCCTGATCGGTACGGCGCAACACGATCGTCGCGAGCAGGGTCAGGGCGGCATCGACGTCGGATGCGGACTCGGTGTCGACGCCGTCGGCGGCGATGCGGCCGGGTGCGTTCTTGGCGCGCTCGACGGCGGTGCGTGCGTGCTCGAACGCGGGACCGCGGCCGGCGCGCGTCTGGGCGGGCAGGGGCGTCTCGACGGGGCCGATGCCGATGCCGATGCTCCAGTTGTCGCGGTCGAGGAGATTCAATGCGAGGTCGAGGACGATGGCGGCGTCGTCGGCCACCGCCTGGACTTCGTCACCGGCGGTGCGTTCGAACTTCCGGAGAAGTGGGGCGGCGCGGAGTTCGGCGAGCAGATTCGCGACGCGGTCGATGTCTCGGCGACTGCCGCGTTGGTCGACCGTCAACACATACATCAATCAAGGATGGAGCCTTGAATAGTAAAAATCAAGCCTTCAGGCTTGTCTCATCGTGTTCTGGGTCGATGACGGCATCGAGTGCCGACCCCGCCGGCTGGGGCAGGCGCGCCTCGATCAGAAGTCCGCCGACGCCGAGCGCGATGCAGATCGCCGTCACCACCATCAGTCCCGGACTCGACTCCCCGGTGAGCACATCACCGAGGAGCACCACGGCGACGGTGCCCGGCAGAATCCCGACGACGGTCGCGAGCGTGTACGGCAGCAGGCGCACCGCCGACACCGCACAACAACAGTTCACGACGAAGAACGGCGCTGCGGCGATCAGCCGCAGCGACCCGACCGCGAGCCAGCCGCGCCGCGCGAGTCGCAGATCGACCGCCTTCGCAGCAGGATGCGTCAGATAGGACGCCACGACACCCCGACCCAGTGCCCGTACCAGCAGGAATGCGAGAACCGCACTGACGGCGGTCGCCGCGCTGGTGACCGCGATGCCGACCAGGGGACCGAACAGCACACCGGCGCTGAGGGTGAACACCGTCCGCGGCACCGGGCTGATCGTCACCAGCGAATGGACGGCGAAGAAGATCAGTATCAGAAAGGGGCCGTCGACCGAGTGCGACCATTCCCGGATCTGCCCGATCGACGGATGCGGAAGCAGCAGCGCCGCCGCGGCAAAGACCGCGAGAAGAACGAGGATGCCGATGACCCTGCGGTCTCTGAAGATCCTCATCACAGGGCGCCAGCCTACCTCCCGTCCTGCGCGCACACCTGGCACGGAGAGATACAGACTGCAGGATCACACCGACTCGTCCACGCGGTGAACGAACGCTAGAGAAATTGTGGTGATCCCCATGATTCCCCACCGGCGTGTGCGGCTAGCATCACAACGACATCGGCTTAATGTTTTGCGAGGCGCTACGCCCCGTCGGCCCACCCCGGCCGCCCGACAGCCTGCCCACCCGCAGTAGGAGGAAATCGCACGTGTCATTAGCAGCAGAGGCCGAGGACGCCGCGCGCGCATACGCGCAGTGGCAGCAAGCGGTCGCGGGCGTACTCGCAAAGTCGCGCCGCGTCGATCCCGCAGAACTCGGCCCGGAGCCGCAGCGTCTGCTCGAGACCACCACATACGACGACGTGACGGTTGCTCCGCTCTACAGCGGCCGCGACGAACGCCCGGAAGCACCCCTGCCCGGGCAGTTCCCGTACACGCGGGGCGGTTCGTCCACCCGCGACGTCAACGCCGGCTGGCTCGTCAGCGCCCGCTTCGACGGAACCGACGCCAAGAACCTGGGCGAACAGATCCTCGACGCTCTCGAGAACGGCGTCAGCGCCCTGTGGCTGCAGGTCGGCGACGGTGCCCTACCCGTCGACGGACTGTCCGTTGCACTCGACAAGGTCCTCGTCGACCTCGCGCCCATCAGCCTCGACGCCGGCGCTGACGTCCCTGCCGCAACCACGGCCATGTACGCGCTGCTCGACGCACGCACCGACGTCGCCGACCGCGGCGCCGTGCGCATCGCGCTCGGCGCCGCGCCGCTGACCAGCGCCTTCTCCGGCCGCGCCGACATCACCGTCGACGAGGCCGTTGCACTCGCCACCGCGGCAACAGAGCGCGTCGAGACGGTCCGCGCGTTCACCGTCGACGGCACCGCCTTCCACAACTCCGGTGCATCCGACGCCGAGGAACTCGGCGCGGCCATCGCCGTCGGCATCGAGTACGTCCGCGCGCTCGTCGCTGCCGGTCTATCTGCCGAACAGGCTCTCGGCCAGATCGAGTTCCGATTCGCGGCCTCCGACGATCAGTTCCAGACCATCGCGAAGTTCCGCGCAGCCCGTCTGCTGTGGGCACGTGTCGCGCAGGTCGCCGGAGCAGGCGACGCGGGCAATGCGCCGCAGCACGCGGTGACCTCCGCCGCCATGATGGCTCAGCGCGACCCGTGGGTGAACATGCTCCGCACCACCCTCGCCGCCTTCGGCGCCGGAGTCGGTGGCGCCGACTCCGTCACCGTCCTTCCGTTCGACTCAGCGCTGCCCGCCGGCGCCGTCGGAGTATCGGAGGCGTTCTCCGCGCGTATCGCCCGCAACACCAACCTGCTCCTTCTCGAGGAATCCAACCTCGGCCGTGTCCTCGATCCGGGCGCCGGATCCTGGTACATCGAGGACCTGACCGCACAGGTCGCGGCGAAGTCGTGGGAGTTCTTCCAGCAGATCGAAGCGGCCGGCGGCTACCGCACGGCGCTCGACGCCGGGCTGGTCGCGGACCGTATCGCCACGACCCGCGCCCGCCGCGAGTCCGACATCGCGCACCGTAAGACCTCCGTGACCGGCATCAACGAGTTCCCGAACCTCGGTGAGGCCCCGCTGCCCGCCGGCGTCGCCGACTCGGGTGCCTTCGCGGCGCGCTACGCGGCACCGTTCGAGGCGCTGCGCAACCGCTCCGACGTCTACCTCGCCGTGCACGGCTCCCGGCCCACGGTGCTGCTCGCACCGCTCGGCCCGGTCGCCGAGCACAATGTGCGCACCACCTTCGCCAGCAATCTGCTCGCGGCCGGTGGCATCGACGCGATCAACCCCGGGCCGGTGGACCCGAGCGACGACACCCTCGCCGCCGCGGTCCGCGACTCCGGCGCCACCGTCGCCGTGCTCTGCGGCACCGACGCCCGTTACGGCGAGCACGCAGGCACCGCCACCGCCGCGCTGCGCTCCGCCGGGATCACCACTGTGCTCCTCGCCGGCCCGGAGAAGGCCGTGGGGGACGCGCAGGGCGACAACCGTCCGGACGGTTACCTGACCGCGCGTATCGACGCGGTCGCTGCACTGACCGATCTTCTGAACACCCTGGGAGCGTAAGTGAGCATCCAATCCGAGATCGGCAGTTTTGCCGATGTCCCGCTGACAGATCCGGATTCCACGGAACCCGCTGCTCCCACCGCGGAGCAGACCGCCGCGCTCGTCGACTCCGTTGCGTCCGCCAACAACTACACCGTCGACGACGTCGTGTGGACCACCCCCGAGGGCATCGACGTCAAGCCCGTCTACACCAAGGCCGACCGCGACGCCATCGCCGCCGACGGCTACCCGCTCGGCAGCTACCCGGGTATCGCGCCGTTCGTGCGCGGCCCGTACCCGACGATGTACGTCAACCAGCCGTGGACCATCCGCCAGTACGCGGGCTTCTCCACGGCCGCCGAATCCAACGCCTTCTACCGCCGCAACCTCGCGGCCGGCCAGAAGGGCCTGTCGGTGGCCTTCGACCTGGCGACGCACCGCGGCTACGACTCCGACCATCCACGCGTTCAGGGTGATGTCGGCATGGCCGGAGTCGCGATCGACTCGATCCTCGACATGCGTCAGCTGTTCGACGGCATCGACCTGTCGAAGGTCTCGGTGTCGATGACGATGAACGGCGCGGTACTGCCGATCCTCGCGCTGTACGTCGTGGCTGCCGAAGAGCAGGGTGTCACCCCCGAGCAGTTGGCCGGAACCATTCAGAACGACATTCTGAAGGAGTTCATGGTCCGCAACACCTACATCTACCCCCCGAAGCCCTCGATGCGGATCATCTCCGACATCTTCGCGTACACCAGCACGAAGATGCCGAAGTTCAACTCGATCTCCATCTCCGGCTACCACATCCAGGAAGCCGGAGCCACAGCCGATCTGGAGCTCGCCTACACCCTGGCCGACGGTGTCGAGTACATCCGCGCAGGCCTCGACGCCGGCATGGAGATCGACAAGTTCGCACCGCGTCTGTCGTTCTTCTGGGCCATCGGCATGAACTTCTTCATGGAGGTCGCCAAGCTCCGCGCCGGTCGGCTCCTGTGGGCCGAGCTCGTCGAGAAGTTCGATCCGAAGAACGCGAAGTCGCTCTCCCTGCGCACCCACTCGCAGACTTCCGGCTGGTCGCTGACCGCGCAGGACGTGTTCAACAACGTCGGCCGGACCTGCGTCGAGGCGATGGCCGCGACCCAGGGCCACACCCAGTCGCTGCACACCAATGCGCTCGACGAAGCGATCGCATTGCCCACCGACTTCTCGGCCCGCATCGCGCGGAACACCCAGCTGCTGCTGCAGCAGGAGTCCGGCACGACCCGGCCCATCGATCCGTGGGGCGGCTCGCACTACGTCGAGTGGCTCACCCACGAGCTCGCCAACCGGGCCCGCGCGCACATCGCGGAGGTCGAGGAGGCCGGAGGCATGGCGCAGGCCATCTCCGAGGGCATCCCGAAGCTGCGCATCGAGGAAGCCGCTGCCCGCACCCAGGCGCGCATCGACTCCGGCCGCCAGCCGCTGATCGGTGTCAACAAGTACGTGCCCGCAGAGCCCGACAGCATCGAGGTTCTCAAGGTCGAGAACTCGAAGGTGCGTGCCGAGCAGCTCGCGAAGCTCGTCAAGCTGCGCGCGGAGCGTGACGAGGCAGCCACCCAGGCCGCGCTCGCCGAGCTCACCCGCGCCGCGTCGTCCACCGAGGACGGGGCGAGCGGAGCGACGGGGAATGTCTCGATGGAGAACAATCTGCTCGCGCTCGCGATCAACGCGGCCCGCGCGATGGCCACCGGCGGCGAGATCTCCGACGCGCTCGAGAAGGTCTACGGCCGGCATCAGGCCGAGATCCGCACGATCAGCGGCGTCTACCGTGACGAAGCAGGGGAGGCGAGCAACATTTCCACGACCATCGAACTCGTCGAGAAGTTCGCGGAAGAGGAGGGCCGCCGCCCCCGTATCCTGGTCGCGAAGATGGGACAGGACGGCCACGACCGTGGCCAGAAGGTGATCTCCACGGCGTTCGCCGACCTCGGCTTCGATGTCGACGTCGGACCGCTGTTCCAGACACCGGAAGAGGTCGCCCGGCAGGCGGCCGACAACGACGTGCACGTCATCGGCGTGTCGTCGTTGGCTGCGGGACACCTCACACTGGTGCCCGCGCTCAAGGCGGCGCTCGGGGAGGTCGGCCGTGAGGACATCATGATCGTGGTCGGTGGCGTCATCCCGCCCGGCGACTTCGACGAGCTGTACGAAGCCGGTGCCGCGGCGATCTTCCCGCCCGGCACCGTCATCGCTGATGCCGCCGCCGGCCTGCTCACCAAGCTCGGTGCCCGCCTCGGACATTCGCTCGGGAGCTGATGCGCACATGAGCGACACCTCGATCGGGACCACCGCGACGCCTCGGCGTCCGGTCGACCTCGACGCCCTCGCGGAGTCCGTACTCGCCAACGAGCGTGCCGGACTCGCGAAGGCGATCACCCTGATCGAATCGACTCGAGACGACCATCGGAAGCAGGCGCAGCAGCTACTGTTGCGCCTGCTCCCGCAGGCGGGCGGGGCGATCCGGGTCGGTATCACGGGCGTTCCCGGGGTCGGGAAGTCGACGTTCATCGACTCGCTGGGTATGTATCTGATCGGTAAGGGGCACAGGGTCGCGGTCCTCGCCGTCGATCCATCGTCGACGAGGACCGGCGGGTCGATCCTGGGTGACAAGACCCGGATGGCGCGGTTGGCGGGAGAACAGGACGCCTTCATCCGTCCGTCTCCGACAGCAGGCACCCTCGGCGGTGTCGCCAAGGCGACCCGCGAGACCATGGTGCTGCTCGAATCGGCCGGGTTCGACGTGATCCTGGTCGAGACGGTCGGTGTCGGGCAGTCGGAGGTCACCGTCGCGAACATGGTGGACTGCTTCTGTTTCCTGACTCTCGCCCGCACCGGCGACCAGTTGCAGGGCATCAAGAAGGGCGTGCTCGAGCTCGCCGACCTCGTCGCGGTGAACAAGGCGGACGGCAACCACGAGCGCGACGCGCGTGTCGCTGCCCGCGAACTGTCCGGTGCGATGCGCATGGTGCATCCACACGACGCAGTGTGGAAGCCCCCGGTGATCACCATGAGTGGGCTGGAACGCGTGGGTCTCGACACGTTCTGGGACACCGTCCTCGAACACAAGAAGGTGCTCACCGAGGCCGGGCAGTTCGACGAGAACCGCAGTCGTCAGCAGGTCGACTGGACGTGGACGATGGTGCACGACCAGCTGCTCCGCCGACTCGAGAGCAACCCGCGGGTCAAGGCGATCCGCGGCGACGTCGAAGCCGGGGTCCGCACGGGGTCGCTCACCGCGGCCATCGGTGCGCAGCGGATCCTGGATGCATTCGACGGTGTCGACGGTGTCGACGGTGTCGACGGTGTCGACGGGGCCGACGGGGCCGACGGTGTCGACGGGGCCGTCGAGAACGACGGTCCCGCTCTGTGACCCGGAGCGTCGCCGCGCGGATCGTGTTCGCGGTTTTCGGTGTGCTCGCCGCGGTGCATCTGATCGCCCAGCTCATCGATCCCGAGGCGATGCTGGTCGACGCCACCCAATGGCTGCTCATGCCGGTGCTGGCGGCAGCACTGGTCCTGGGCACGACCGCGCCCCGGTCCCGGCTCGTCGAGCTCACGTTGGTGGCATTGACCTTCTCGTGGCTCGGCGACACCGCACCCGACCTGTTCGACGGCGACACCTCGTTCCTCGTGCTCGTCGGATTCTTCCTGTGCGCGCAGGTGACGTACATCGCGGCGTTCATGCCGTACCGGGCCGACAGCGTGCTGCACACACGACGGTGGGTGCTCGCGGTCTTCGCGGTCGCGGTCGTCGTGCTGGTGGCCGTCTGCGCTCCGGGTGCGGGCGTGCTCTTGATCCCGGTGGTGCTCTACGCGTTGTGCCTGGCCGCGATGGCGATCCTCGCCACCGGGGTCGGGCCTACCGTCGCGATCGGCGCGGTGATCTTCGTTGTCTCCGATTCGCTGATCGCATTGCGCGCGTTCATCGACGACTTCCCGCTGCCGCTGTCGGGTTTCTGGGTGATGCTGACCTACATCGCAGCGCAGGTTCTGATCACACACGGCGTGATGACCCGAGCCCGGGCGACCCGGAGCGAGAACGATGACCGGACTGCGGTTCGTCAACTGGACTGATCGACGGAGAACGGGCGTGGTCATCACAGCTGTGATGACCACGCCCGTGTCGTCGCAGAGGGGGACCTCTTGATCAGAGGCCGAGAAGCTCGGTGGCGACTCCGACCGCAGCCGGCCCGTCCAGGCTGGGGAACTCGGCCCATTGCCCGCCGGTGACCGAGACACGCACATCCGGGAACTCGACGGTGGTGACGGTGATGCCGGCAACGGCTGTGCCCATGTTCATGGTGTACGCGACGCCACCATTGGACTCGACGGCGCTGTCGGAGAGCACTTCGAGTCCTGCGGTACCGAGTACCGAGGTGTCGGACACGGCGCCGTTCCCTGTTTCGATCATGACCTCGACCGTGCGGATGTCGTCGAGGCTCGTGGCAGCTTCGGGTGTAGTCCAGGTGCAGTACACGCCGTAGTCGCTCGAGCCGTTGTTCGGATCGGCGTCGAGCCCTTCGATGTACTGCTCCACGGCGGGTGCGACGTCGTCGCAGCTCGTGAACTTGGCGAGGAGGTCGGCGTCGAGTGTCTCGACGCTGACGTCTCCGTCGGAGAACGAAGCGTCGGCGGTCTGTGAGGCGCTGTCGCCATCGGATGAGGACGAAGCGTCGTCGGAGGAGCAGGCGCCGAGGATGAGTGCGCAGGCGAGGAGTGCGGGGAGGGCCGCGAGACGGTGTCGATTCACGCGGCGAATGCTATCCGGTGTGGTGTCCCGCACTGATCTTGGTATGGGTGTTTTGTCCGTTCACGTGGCGTGCTAGATTTTTTGGCCCTGCGGGTCTTCCTGCAAGACCGCGGGGGTCGGAGCCTCGAGCTTTTCGAGACCACCCGACGACTCGGCCGGGGTGAGCTTCGAGCGCTTCCACGACACGACCAGCAGCGTGATCCACCCGGCGATGAGCAGCATGTAGAGCAGCGTGGCGACCATACTGGACACCTCGAACGTGTCGAACAACTTGTACAGGTTGGTCACGACGATGACACCGCCGACCGCGGTCCCCAGTAGCGTCGCGGGAACGCGCGAGACCAACCATGCAGCCACCGGAGCAGCGAGCGCACCACCGATCGCCAACCCCGCCACGATGACCAGGTTGTCGAACGATTCGCGTCCCAGGCCGATCAGGAAGCCGATGCTGGCTGCGACGGCGACGAGGAACTCCGAGGCACTGACCGAGCCGATCACCGTGCGCGGCGCGGTCTTTCCGCGAGAGAGCAGCGTGCTGGTGGTGATGGGACCCCAGCCGCCGCCACCGCTCGCGTCGACGAAACCACCGAAGAATCCGAGCGGTGAGAGGAACTTGGCGGTGTGCGGCGAGGTACGGGCGTTCGCCACGGCGGGTGGGCGCACCGAGAAGCGCAGCGCGACATACACACCGATGATCAGCAAGATCGTCGCGGTCACCGGTACGGCTGCTTCCGTGGACAGGCCCGAGAGGACGGTGGCGCCGAGGAATGCGCCGATCGCACCGGGAACGCCGAGTCGCAACACGACCTTCCAGTCGATGTTGCGGAACCGCCAGTGCGCGGCACCGGACACCAGGGTGGTACCGACCTCGGCCAGGTGGACCGCCGCGCTCGCGTGGGCCGCGCCGACGCCACTGAAGATCAACAAGGTGGTGGCAGTGACACCGAATGCCATGCCGAGCGCACCGTCGACCAACTGGGCGCCGACGCCGACCAACGTGAAAACAAGGAGATTGAGCATGCAACGCTCCGTGCGACTGGAAGGAACCTAGACGAACACGACGAGCGGTGCGACACCGCTCAGAAGGACATCCAGGTACAACACTCGCAGTCGAAGCATGCGCCACGACGGGTAGGCCAGAACGCCATCAGCGCAAGCCGAGCGGCAGGAGCCGTCTCGATGCTCGTCGCGTGCATGATGTCCCAATTCTTTCGTCGAACCACTTCGGTCGCCGGACAGGCGACCGATCGAGCATAGCCCGTCGCCGACGACGGATGCACGTCGGCGCGGAGATTCAGGGCAGTCGGCGCGTCGAGATCTCGAAGCCCGCTGCGCGCAGCCTCTCGGTCAGCACATCACCGAACGCCACCGCAGGAGTCAGTACCCCGCCACCCGCATGGAGTGCAGAACCCCCGACTGCCAACGACAGCGCGGATTCACCCAACATCACCGCAGTCGCCTTGTATCCGGGGTCGCCGTTCGCCGCGAATCGCGCCGTGTAGCGGGCACCGGTCTCGGTGGTGGTGTACAGATCGACCGTGAAATGACCCTGCTCTCGGGTCTTCTCCGACGGGCCCTCGCCGGGTGCGGGCAACAGTTTGTCGAGCAGGTACCGGGTCGGACGGAACGACAGGCCCGCCACCAAGGCGCCCAGTCCTGCCGCGACAGCCCCGGCGATCACCGGGGATGCCACCGACGACCCGACGCTCATCACCTCCCGATACCGGAACCGCGGTCCGTAGGTGCCGTCCGTGAGGGCGCTGCTGCGCCGCACCACCCGGGTGTTGACCGATGCCATCGCGAACGGCGCCTTCCATCCGGTCACCTCGGGAGCGATCGTCTTGCCGTCGACCAGCGCGACATCGCTCTGCCTGCCGTGATCGGGTTCCTGGTCCCGGTCGGGCGACAACGAGTAGGGGCTCGCCGCGATCTTCCGGGCCGTGCGATCGGTGCGGACGACGTCGATCTGGTTGCGCAGGGAATCGATCGTGCCGCCGCTGATGCCACCACTGAACGACGTCAGGATGAATGTGGTGTCGGTCAGGGCGCCGGCGTTGTCGGCCTCCGCGGCGCGACGCAGGGCATGCACACCGAGATCGGACGGAACCGAATCGAACCCGCACGCGTGCACGATGCGGGCGCCGGTGCGGTGGGCGACCTCGTCGAACCGGTCGATGCTCTCGCGTTGGAACAGGACCTCGCCGGTCAGATCCACGTAATCGGTACCTGTCTCGGCGCACGCCTGGACCAGCGGCATGCCGTACCGGGCGTACGGGCCGACCGTCGTGATCACCACGCGGGTCTCGGACGCCATCGCGGCCAGGGAGTCGGGGTCGTCGGCATTCGCGATGATCAACGGCCACTCGGCGGCCGCGGGAGGAAGTGTCGAGCGTACGGCGGCTAGTTTGTCGCGGGAGCGACCGGCGAGACCGACCGTCAGGCCGGACGGCAGGTGGTGGGCGAGGTACTCCGCGGTCAGGCGGCCGACGAAGCCGGTGGCGCCGTAGACGACGACGTCGAGATGGCGTGAGGCAGTCATGCCGCCCACCCTACTGGCGAGTAAGTCGCGGTGCGACCGTTCTCACACGGGAGTGTCGGTGACGGGTCCACAGCACCGTCCAGGACACCACGACACACACGACGACAGCGGCGCGCACCGACCCGAGCGCCGATTCGGGATAGATCACACCGGTGAGATAATGCTCGATGAATCCGCCCGGCGGCAGCCCCGACTCACCGGCCCGGGTCCGAGCCCAGTTCTCCGCAGACGTCAGCGGGCAGTCGAAACCGATGAGCACCGACGCGGCGCCCCACACCACGGCGAGCACATGCGTGACGAGCGTGCGGGGCCACCTCCACGTGAGGAACCCGCCGAACGCGACGTAGAGCACGAACAGCAGATGGGCGAACGCGGTCGCGTCGGCGAGCAGCCGGTAAGCCATAGGACCAGCGTAGGCCGGTCACTCGTCCTTCACGACGAGCACGGGAACCGCTGCTTCGATGATCACGCGCTGCAGCCCACGCTCGAGGAGGAACTTGCCGGTCGCGGTCCGGCCGCGGCTACCCACCACGGCCCGGTCGGCGCCGCTTCGCGCGAGCAACTCGATCAGCGTTCCGACCGAATCGCCGTCGTGCACCTCGGTGAGGACCTCCCAGTCGCCCTCGCCGAGGACGCCGAGGACCTCCGCGCCTACCGTGTCGCTCTCAGCGGGATCGTCGAGGGGCGCCAGCACGACCAGCTTCTGCCCGCGGTCGGCGGCCTCGCGGGCGCCTGCACGCAGGGCGGCGCGGCCTTCGGGGGTGTCGGCATGGACGACGGCGACAGTCATGATGCTCCTAGGCGCAGTGGAACGGTGGGTCGACTGTGTACCAGTATCGCGGCCCGCACGGGTGAATCGGGCATCGGACCCCTGTGGAAATGGTCTCTGCCGTCGGAGTCCTGTCGGTCGGATCTCACCGGGCGGGCCGTCACCAGGGCGCAGACGCGTAGTCCTTGAGGAAGCACCCGTAGAGATCCACGCCCGCCTCGCCCTGCACGATCGGGTCATACACCCGCGCCGCGCCGTCGACGAGGTCGAGGGGCGCGTGGAAGCCCTCCTCGGCCAGCCGGATCTTGGTGTGGTGAGGTCGCTCGTCGGTGATCCACCCCGTGTCGACGGCGGTCATGAGAATGCCGTCGCCGAGCATCTCTTCGGCGCTCGTGCGGGTGAGCATGTTGAGCGCAGCTTTCGCCATGTTCGTGTGCGGATGCCCCGGCCCCTTGTACCGGCGGCCCGCGAATTGCCCTTCCATCGCCGAGACATTGACGACGTACTTGCGGCGCGCCGGAGACGCGGCCATGGACGATCGCAACCGGTCGACGAGGATGAACGGCGCCACCGAGTTGCACAACTGAACCTCGAGCAGCTCGAGCGGCTCGACCTCGCCCACGGTCTGCACCCAGCTGTTGGTGTGCACCAGGTCCGGAAGCAGCCCGCCGGCGTCGATCGCGATGCCCGCGGCGATTCGCTCCGGGGTGGCGGACCCGGCCACCATGGCCAGCGACGACACGGACTCCGGCGACAACGCACTACCCGAGAGGCTGCCCGCGAGTGCGGCGGGATGCGCCTCCGACGGCTTGCCGAACGTGAGCACCTCGGGACGAGGACCTGCCGGTAGGGCTGCGGACTCCGCCTCGGCGAGCGCCGAATAGGCGCCGGGGGAGCGGCGGACGGTCTGCGCCGCATTGTTGATGAGGATGTCCAGCGGGCCCTGCGCCGCGACCTCGTCGGCGAGAGCCACGACCTGCGCCGGGTCCCGCAGGTCGATGCCGACCACACGCAGGCGGTGGATCCAGTCGGCGCTGTCCTCCATCGCGCTGAACCGGCGGATCGCATCGTTCGGGAAACGGGTGGTGATCGTCGTGTGCGCGCCGTCGCGCAGCAGTCGCAGCGCGATGTACATGCCGATCTTGGCGCGACCACCGGTGAGCAGCGCGCGCCGCCCGGTCAGATCCGTGCGCGCGTCACGCTTGGCGTGATTCTCCGCCGCGCACTCGGGGCACAGCTGGTGGTAGAACGCATCGACCCGGGTGTACTTGTCCTTGCAGACGTAGCAGCCACGCGGACGCAGCAGCGTGCCCGCGCTCGCGTTCCGTGCGGACGACGTGAGCGGAACCCCGGCGGTCTCGTCGTCGATGCGGGTGGGGGAGCCGGTCGCGGTCGACTCGAGGACCTCGCGGTCGGCGGCGGCCTTGCGGTCGCGTCGCTCGATGCGGCGCAGCCGCTTGAACTTCTTGAACATGTGCCCGACGGCGCGCTGCACGGTGACCGCATCGGGATGATCGGCCGCGAGATCCCCCGCGAAATCGAGAACGCGGAGGCAGACTTCGAGATCGGCGGAATCGATCCGCTCGGAACCGAGTGCGTCGGTGAGTGTCGTTGCAGTGTCGCTGTGGGGGTCCATGTGGCCTTTTCCGGTGTGTACTGAAGCCCGACTATGGTACCGGGCGAGTGCGGACGGCCCGCTGCTCATGTCCTGAGGATCACTTCGGAGGAATGATGAGCTCGACCACACCGGCGCGTGTCAAGAAGAAGTTCGCCGATCTACCGCCGTGGCAGCGAGCCCTCGTGCTGGTTCTCGCGAGTGTCCAACTCTCCCTCGCCGCGACGGCCTGGGTGGATCTCGCGACCCGCCCCGCAGAGAAGGTCAACGGCAACAAGCTGAAGTGGGCGCTGATCATCGCCGTGAACTTCATCGGTCCGATCAGCTACTTCCGCAAGGGCGCCGCAATTGAGCGACATCCTCTCGACGAAGAAGGCCCCGATCCTGAATCAGGTTCGGGGCCTTGATATTTCGCGTGTCCGAGGGGGGACTTGAACCCCCACGTCCGTTAATAGGACACTAGCACCTCAAGCTAGCGCGTCTGCCATTCCGCCACTCGGACCGGTGCCACACGGGCACGCGGTGTGCTCCCGCTTCCGCGGGCGCTGTCGAAAACAGTAGCGCATGGATGCTCTGTTCCCCAATTCGCCTACCCCGTGGTCACCGGAGCTGAGGCGTCCGTGCCGAGAGCACTCGACCGACCGGCCGGACAACGATGAAGGCCCCGAACCTGATCGGTTCGGGGCCTTCATCGTCTGTCTCGACTCAGAGTGTCCGAGGGGGGACTTGAACCCCCACGTCCGTTAATAGGACACTAGCACCTCAAGCTAGCGCGTCTGCCATTCCGCCACTCGGACTCGAGCGCGCCCCCACTCCGGCGGGCGCTGTGAAAGATTAACGCACCACGCCCCAGCTCCCAAATCGCTACCCCCACCTGCAGTGATTCGCGGCGTCGTCGATGGTAGACATGCAGGCATGGCCACAACATCGAATGCGCACCAGCCCTCCAGAGCCGAAGCAGAGGTCGTCGACCTCGTGTCCCGGCTCATCCGCTTCGATACCTCCAACACCGGCGACCTCGCCACCACCCGCGGTGAGAAGGAATGCGCCGAATGGGTCGCGTCCCAACTCCAGGAGGTCGGATACGAGACCACCTACGTCGAATCCGGCGCCCCCGGTCGCGGCAACCTCTTCGCCCGGCTCCCGGGCGCCGACCGCGACCGCGGCGCGCTGATGCTGCACGGGCACCTCGACGTGGTGCCCGCCGAACCGGCCGACTGGAGCGTGCACCCGTTCTCCGGAGCGGTCGAGGACGGCTACGTCTGGGGTCGCGGTGCGGTCGACATGAAGGACATGGTCGGGATGATGATCGCCGTCGCCCGACGCTTCAAAGCGGAGGGCATCGTCCCGCCCCGCGATCTCGTCTTCGCGTTCCTCGCCGACGAGGAGGCCGGCGGTACCTACGGCTCCCAATGGCTCGTCGCGCACCGCCCCGACCTGTTCGAGGGCGTCACCGAGGCCGTCGGTGAGGTGGGCGGCTTCTCGTTGACCGTGCCGCGTCCCGACGGCACCGAACGCCGTCTCTACCTGGTCGAGACCGCAGAAAAGGGCCTCGGCTGGATGCGTCTCACGGCGAAGGGCCGCGCCGGGCACGGATCGTTCCTCCACGAGGAGAACGCCGTCACCATCCTGGCGCAGGCCGTCGCTCGGCTGGGCGCCCACACGTTCCCACTCGTGGTCTCCGATTCGGTCGCCGAATTCCTTGCCGCCGCGGGGGAAGAGACCGGCCTGAACTTCGACCCCGCCTCCCCGGATCTCGAGGGCACCCTTGCGAAACTCGGGTCGATCGCCCGGATCGTCGGTGCGACGCTGCGCGACACCGCCAACCCCACGATGCTGAACGCCGGCTACAAGGCGAACGTGATCCCGCAGACCGCAGAGGCCGTCGTCGACTGCCGCATCCTGCCCGGACGCCTCGCCGAGTTCGAACGCACCGTCGACGAACTGATCGGCCCCGACGTCACCCGCGAATGGATCACCAGCCTCGACTCGTACGAGACCACGTTCGACGGCGACCTCGTCGACGCGATGAACGCCGCCATCGAAGCCCACGACCCGCTCGGCCGCACCGTGCCATACATGCTGTCGGGAGGCACCGACGCCAAGGCATTCGCCAAGCTCGGAATCCGCTGCTTCGGCTTCGCGCCCCTGCAGCTCCCCCCGGACCTCGACTTCGCCGCACTGTTCCACGGCGTCGACGAGCGTGTCCCCGTCGACGCACTGCGCTTCGGCACCCGCGTCATGGAACACTTCCTCATGCACTCCTGATCACGAACTCGATCACCGAACACAACCCGAAAGGACCGGTATGGCCTTCGATTACGACCCGTACAAGTTCCTGCCCGAGCTGCCCACCTTCCAGGTGACCAGCGAGGACTTCGCCGAAGGTGACACGTGGAAGCTTCCACAGGCCAGCGGCGCGTTCGGCATCCCCGGCGGCGGCGACGTCTCACCGCAGCTGTCGTGGTCGGGTTTCCCCGCGGAGACGAAGAGTTTCGTCGTGACCGTGTTCGACCCGGACGCGCCGACCGGATCCGGCTTCTGGCACTGGGCTGTGGCGAACATCCCGGCCACCGTCACCGACCTGCCGTCCGGGGCCGGCAGTACGGACTCGGCTGCTCTGCCGATCGGTGCGGTCTCGCTGCGCAACGATGGCGGCGCATTCGGATTCATCGGCGCTGCGCCGCCGCCTGGGCACGGGCATCACCGCTACATCGTCGCCGTGCATGCCCTCGACGTCGAACTGCTCGAGGGTGTCGGCCTGGAATCGAGCCCGGCGTTCCTCGGCTTCAACGTCTTCGGGCACGCCATTGCACGCGGCCTGCTGACCGGTACGTACGAGGTCGAGTAGAGGAACAGACAGCGGGGGCCGACACCGTCGATGGTGTCGGCCCCCGCCGTCTGCCGGGAGTAGCTCAGCGACCGGCACCGACCGCATCGGCGAGCGACGCGTAGCCGGAGGCCCGCACCTTGCGGGCGAGGCCCTTGTTGAGTCGCCGCGTCCAGAACGCGCCACCGTAGATGAACCCGGTGTAGCCCTGCACCAGCGACGCACCGGCCAGGATGCGCTCCCACGCCTGCTCCGGCGTCTCGATGCCACCGACCGACACCAACGTCAACCGATCACCGACACGCGCATACAGCCGTCGCAGTACTTCGAGGGACCGCGTGGCCACCGGCGCACCCGACAGGCCGCCGGCCCCGATCTCCTCGAGGCGGGCGGGGTCGGTGCGCAATCCGTCGCGGCGGATGGTGGTGTTGGTGGCAACGATCCCGGCGAGCTTCAACTCGACGGCGAGATCGGCGACCGCGTCGACGTCCTCGTCGGACAGGTCGGGGGCGATCTTCACGAGCACCGGCACCGTCACGGTGTCGAGTACCGCCTGCAGCAGCGGCCGCAACGACTCGACGGCCTGCAGATCCCGCAGACCCGGGGTGTTCGGGGACGAGACGTTGACCACCACGAAATCGGCGAGCGGACCGAGCAGCTGCGCGCTCGCGGTGTAGTCCTCCACCGCCTGCTCGGCAGGCACGATCTTCGTCTTGCCGATGTTCGCGCCGATCGGCACCGTCCGGCGACGTTGCCGCAGTTGATTGGCGGCTTCACCGGCACCGTGGTTGTTGAACCCCATCCGGTTGATCAGCGCGCGGTCCTCCGGCAACCGGAACAGTCGCGGCGCGGGGTTACCGGGCTGCGACTGCGCCGTGACGGTGCCGATCTCTGCGAAACCGAACCCGAGTGGCCCCCACGCGTCGACCCCCTTCGCGTCCTTGTCGAACCCGGCGGCCATGCCCACCGGATTCGGGAACCGAACGCCGAACACGGTGCTGTCCAGCACCGGATCGTCGACGGTGAGGATCTTCGAGGCGAGCGCGCGGGTCGGTCCGAATCCTGTGATCAGACGCAGCACCAGGAACACCAGATGGTGAATCCGTTCCGGCGGCACGAGGAACATCACGCGAAGAAGCAAGCTGTACACGAACAACTCCCTGCAGATCCGGGCAGTGACCCGGGTGATCGATCAGCGGACGGTGGGTTCGGGGAGGTGACGGCCGGTCTTGCGGCGACGCAGCAACACCCGCCGACTGCCGTCCGGATACAACCGCAGCCGGGTCAACTCCCAGCCGTGGAACTCGGCGGAGATCGCGAGTCGGAGCGAGGCACTGATCCGCGACACTTCCTTCGGAAGCTTCAGCGGTACGTACTCGTAGTCGTCGTTGCTGGTGTCCCACCCCACCGGGAGGCGGGTGAACCGGCTCGCACTTTCGCCTGCCATCACTACCCTTCGACCGGAATCCTCTGCAGTCCGTCGCCGGTCGCGGATGCCACCACCAGCGCAGCATCGGCCGGGTCGACGGCGAGCGAGTTGGGTTGCTGCACTGTCGCGAAGCGGTGGCGCTCCCTCGGAATACCGGTCGACAGATCGTAGCCCACGACCTCGTTGCTGCCGGTCAAGGTGACCCACACCAGGTCACGTTTCTCGTCGTAGGCCACCGCGTACGGTGCCGGACCCGCCGGATACCGCTGCCGCAGGACCAGCGAATCGAGGGTGTGGACGAGTAGTTCGTCGCCGTCTGTGTCGGTGACCATCACCCGCCCGAACGGGTCGCTGGTCATCTGCGTCGCGCCCTCGCCGGCGCGGAGCGCCATGCGCAGGTTCGCATCCTCGACGTCGACTTCGTTGATGGAGGTCTGGTGCCGGTCCAGGGCCGCGAGGGTGCCGTCGGCGACCGCGAGCGCGTCGACGGAGATGAGCCCGCCGATCGTCGACTCCACGTCACCGGTCTCCGGGGCGACGATGAGGACCGTGCCGTCCGCGGTTCCGACCGCCCAGCGGCCGTCGGGAAGGACCGCAGCCGAGAGCGCCTCGCCGTCGATCGGAACTTCGGTGACGGACCCGGTGGTGACGTCGACCTGCGCGACCACGCCTGCCGCGGGAGCCAGCACGGTTCCGTCGGGGCCGACGGCGACGGTCGCCGCGCTCGCGGGCAACGGCACCTCGCGCGGCGCTGCGTCTGCTCCGTCGATCAGCAGCACCTGCTGCCCGTCGTCGACGAGGGCGGCGACGACGCCGGTCCCCGGTGCGATGACCATCGCTTCCACCGACTCCGCGAGGGGGGTGATGATGCCGGCGGGGGCAGCGGTCACCGCGGGTGACACCGCGGCGGTGGCCGGTTCGCGGGTCGGCACCGACTCGGCAGCCTCGTCGGACGAGGCGCATCCGGCGACCAGCGTCACCGCGAGCCCGATCACTACCGCGGCGCTGCGCATCACCGGTCCACCCATCGTCGTTGCTCCTCGCTGTCGTCCTGTGACTGTGGCAGTGCCCGAAGACAATGCCACCACCCAGTGTTCCCGATCGGCATCCGGTGGGTGCAGGCGCCTCCGTGCCGGTCAGCGCAGGTGTGACGCGGCGCTCACGGCGTCGGTGCGGGTCCGTCCCGATGCGGCAGTACGAGCGGGGTACCGGTCTCCGGGTGCGCGCCGACCCGTACCGGATAGTCGTAGACCCGGCTGAGCAGTTCTTCGGTGAGCACCTCGGCCGGAGCACCGTCGGCGACGAGAAGGCCCTTCTCCAGCACGCAGATGCGGTCGGCGTACGCGGCGGCGAGTCCGAGGTCGTGCAGGACCACCACCACGGCGTGACCGTGATCGGCGCGGGACCGCACCACCCGCATGATCGTTTCCTGATGCCCGATGTCGAGCGCCGCGGTCGGTTCGTCCAGCAGCAAGGTCTGGGTGTCCTGGGCCAGCACCCGGGCCAGCGCGACCCGGGCCCGTTCGCCACCGGACAACGCCGGGAACGGTCGGTCGGCGAGATGTGCGACATCGCACGTCGTGAATGCGTCGTCGACGAATTCGAGGTCTGCGGCTTGCCGGTCCGTGCGCGCCCATGCGGCGCGGCCCATCTGCACCACCTGCCGCGCAGTGAACGGAAAGCCGACGGTATGCTGCTGCGGCAGCACGGCACGTCGCCGCGCCAATGCGAGGGGAGTCCACTCGGCGAGGTCCTGCCCGTCGACCTCGACGTGCCCGGCGCTGAGCGGATGGTCGCCGGTCAATGCGGCGAGCAGCGTCGACTTGCCCGCGCCGTTGGGGCCGACCAGGGCAACGATCTCGCCGGCGCGGACCTCGAAGTCGATGCCGTGCAGAATTTCGCGTTCGCCGCGCCGCAACCGGACCCCGGTGCCGCGCAGCGTGACGGAACCGGGCGCGGATCGCTCGGGCAGGTCGCGGCGGCCGCGTAACCGACCGAATTTCTGGGCGAGCGATGCGACGGGAGAGGTCCGTGATGTGGCGAGCGTGAACGAGGATCGACTCACGCCCACCCACCCTGCTTGGCGCGGGTGCGGCGCAACATGAGGAAGAACACCGGGCCGCCGATCAGCGCGGTGAGCATGCCGAGCGGCAGGTCGGCGTTGGGCACCAGGGTGCGGGCTCCGAGATCGGCGGCGAGGAGCACCACCGCGCCGCCGAGAACGCTGGCGACCATGAGCACACGGTGGGCGGGGCCGAGCGCCAGACGCATCAGATGCGGCACCACGAGCCCGACGAACATGATGATGCCGGTGAACGCCACCGCGGCACTGACCAGCACCGCGACCGCGACGATCGCCACCTGCCGCACCCGTTCGACGTCGACACCGAGATGACGGGCCACGCTCTCGCCGAGGGCGAGCACATCGAGTTTGGGGGCGAGCACGATCGCCACCGCCACACCGACCACGGTGAGCGGGGCGACGACGCCGACGACGTCCCACGTGGCGCCCCCGAGACTGCCCAACTGCCAGAACACGATCTGGTCGCGGGCCGCGGGGTTCGCGACGAAGGTGAAGAGCGCGATGAGTCCGCCGGCCATGGCGTTGACGGCGACACCTGTGAGGATCACGGTGACCACCTCGGTGCGGCCACCCGAACGCGACATCGCGTACACGAGGAAGGTGGTGACCAGACCCGACAGCATCGCCGCCCCGGCCAGTGACCACCCGGACGAGAAGGCGCCGCCGAGCACGATCACCGCGGAGGCGCCTACGGCGGCACCGGACGACACCCCGATAACCCCGGGCTCGGCGAGCGGGTTCGCGAAGATGCCCTGCAGCAGCGCCCCGGAACAGCCGAGCGCGGCGCCGACGAGCATTGCCACGACCACCCGGGGGAAGCGCACCTCCCAGAGTGTCACCTCACCGGCCGGATGGGCCGGCATCGGACCGATGTCGAGACCGATGCGGTGCAGCACACTGCCGACCACTTCGGCGGGGCTGGTCGGCACCTGACCGAGGCATGCCGACACGATCGCCAGTCCCACGAGCGCGACGACGAGACCCGCGAACACCACGGTGGTGCGGGTGGATCCGGCCTTGCGGAGCGCCTCCACGGGCAGTCCGGTGGTTTCGCCGACCTCGCTCACCGCAGGCACTCGATCACGGGGCATCGGACGGATAGAACGCCTCGACGAGGGCCGCGAGCACTTCACCGGTCTCGGGCCCGAAGCTCAGCAGCACCGAATCCTCCATGTCGATGATGCTGCCGTTCTTTCCGGCCGGGGTCTGCGCGACACCCGGTAACGCGGCCAGGCCTTCCGGGCCGCCGACGGACTCGAGACTGCGCGTCATGATCAGGATCGTGTCGGGTGCAGAGGCGATCATGGCTTCGCTGGTGATCGGCATGAATTTCGAGTCGAGACCGGCCACGGTTCCTGCGTCGCGTCCGCCGAGGGATTCGATCAATGCATCGGCTCCGGAACCCGGGCCGCCGAGCATCTTGATCGCGGAGCCGCGCAGGTACAAGAACGCGACGGTGAAATCGGGGTGATCTTCCGGAATCGAGGCCTGCGCAGCGGCGATTTCCTCGTTGGTGCGCTGCACCAAGGCCTCGCCCGCCTCGGGAACGCCGAGTGCCGCCGCGACCGACTCGATGCCCGACGCCACAGTGTCGAGGTTGCGTTCGGGATCGACGAACACCACCGGTACACCGGTGTCGCGCAACTGCTGCTGCACGGCCAGCGGCCCGATCGAGGTGTCGGTGAGCACCACCGTGGGGTTCAATGCCAGGATCGCCTCGGTGTTGAGGCTGTGCCCGCCGGGTGTGACGTTCGTCAGGTGCTCCCCGGCGGGGAAGATCGTGGTGGAGCGGCCGACGACGTTGTCTCCGAGACCGAGCGAGAACACGGTCTGTGCGAGGGTGCCCGAGCGGTCTGCGACCACGATCCGCGACACATCGGTCACGGTGACATCGACACCGTCGACGCTGCGCACCGTCGTGGGGAGCGTCGGGGACGGGTCGGTGGTGATCGGTCGTGGATCGGGGTCGGCGACGGTCGCGGTGCGGGCACCCGCAGCGGCGGACGCGTCGGTTCCGCCGGAATCGGTGCTGCAACCGCCGAGCACGAGCACGACGATCGCCACGAGCAGCGCCGACAGGATGTTCACGGTCGAACGGAACATATCGTTCAGACCTGCGTCCGGTATCGGTCGAGATCGGCGGCCAGATCGGCGAACAGCGCGCCGTTGAGTCCGAACACGAGGTTGGCCTCGTCGATCAGCCGCTGCTGCTGGGTTCCGTCGAGGGGAGCGGCGTCGAGTTTGGCGCGGTAGGAGTCCTTGAACGGCTTGGTCTTCGGGATCTCGTCGAAGGTGTAGAAACGCAGCCCGTCACGGTCGTATCCGTAGGCGCGTTCGAGCATGCGGCGGATGATCTGCCCACCGGACAGGTCGCCCATGTAGCGCAGGTAGTGGTGCGCCAGAAACGCTTCCGGTGACCTTGCCGCGACCTGCTGCATGCGGTCGACGTAGGCGACGGTCGCGGACCGCGGCGCGAGACCGGCGCGCCACTGCGCACCGAGAAGGAACTCCAGGTCGGCCTCGAGTGCCGCCGTGCGCAGCAGTTCGGTGGACAGGAAGGGGCCGACGATCGGATCGTCGGTGTAGGTGTGCCCGATCCGTTCGAGTGTGTCGTACACGAACCAGGTCTGGGCGAGTAGTGCGGCGTGCGCGGCGGCGTCGAGTTTCCCGTCGAGCAGTTCGGTGACGAACACCGAGTTCTCGGTGTCCGAGTGTGCCTGCTGTGTCTCGATCCGGATGCGCTCGGCGAATCCTGCGATCTCGGTCGTGGTCATCGACCCCACCTCCCTGTGCTGCCGTTACCAACCCTGTTGGCAGGACAGCCTAACCTTTGTGCCAAGGATCGGCGAGCGGCGGTTCCCCCTCACGCACTGACGTCGTCGAGTGCAGCCGAGATCGCAGGCGGCAACGCCAGTTCCTCCGCGACCAGCACCCCCGTCAACTGTGCCAGATCCCGCGCCCCGACCAGGGCCGAGGCGACATGCGGACGATCACGCACCCACGCCAACGCCACCGCCAACGGCGACGTACCGAGCCCGTCCGCGGCCGTGGCAACCGCGTCGACCACCCGGATCGCGGACTTCGTCAGATACCGCTGCACCTCCTCGGTGTGTACGTCGTCGGCGCCGCGCGAGTCGGCGGGCATTCCCGAGCGGTACTTGCCGGTCAGCACACCACCTGCGAGCGGGACCGCAGCGAACACGCCGACGCCGTGATGCGCGGCCGCGGGAATCAGTTCCTCTTCGACTCCCCGGGCGAGCAGCGAGTATTCGACCTGCGTGCACACCAGGGGAGCGGGCCGGCGGGTGCGGGCCGCCGCCGTCGCGAGCTGCCATCCGAGGTAGCCCCGCACCCCCACATACCGGACGCGGCCGCTGGACACGGCGAACTCGAGGGCCGAGACGACTTCGTCGATCGGAGTGTGCGGGTCCCACGTCGCGACCTGCCAGATATCGAGGTGATCGGTGCCGAGCTCACGCAGCGTGTGGTCGAGCTGCGTGAGCAGACCACCGCGGGAGCAGTCCACCCGGCCTGCGCCGAGCTTGGTGGTGTCGATTCCGGAACTCCCCGACAACACCAGTTCGTCGCGGGGCACCACATCGTCGAGCAACTCGGCGAGGATGCGCTGCGCGACCCCGTCACCGTAGGCGGGCGAGGTGTCGATCAGGGTTCCTCCCGCGTCGACGAACGCCGACAGCTGAGCCGCGGCCTCGTCGCCGTCGGTACCGCGCCCCCAGGTCAACGTTCCGAGTCCGAGTCGCGACACGCGCAGTCCGCTCGAGCCCACAGTTCTGTGTTCCATACCTCTGCTGTCCCTCCCGACCCGAGAGAACCGGTCGATCGATACACGACCGTTCTCATGACTGGCACCTTAATGTCGAACGCTCGACGAGTGATGGTTCGCCGCGCCAAGTACTGTTTCGCGGGTGAATTGGAATCTGCGCTCATCGAATGCGGGCACCTCGACCCACCGATCATCGACCTCCCGCTACCGTGCCGAGGCATCGGCATGACCGAGGCGATGACCTGGCTGCAGACGATCATCCTCGGACTCGTCCAGGGACTGACCGAGTTCCTGCCGATCTCTTCGTCCGGTCACCTGCGCATCGTGTCCGAGTTGTTCTTCGGAACAGATGCAGGCGCGTCCTTCACCGCCGTGACACAACTCGGTACCGAGGCCGCGGTGCTGCTGTATTTCGCGGGCGACATCCGGCGCATCGTGTCCGCCTGGTTCCGGGGCATATTCCACAAGGAACACCGCGACAACCACGACTACAAGATGGGTTGGTACGTGATCGTCGGCACCATCCCCGTCGGCATTCTCGGACTGTTGTTCAAAGACGAGATCCGCACCGTGGCACGTAATCTGTGGCTCGTCGCCACGATGCTCATCGTGTTCTCCTTCGTCATCGCCGCCGCCGAGTACTACGGACGCCAGCGTCGCACCGTCGAGCAACTCACCCTCAAGGACGGCCTGATCATGGGCTCCGCCCAGGCACTCGCCCTGATCCCCGGGGTGTCGCGCTCCGGCGGCACCATCTCCGCCGGCCTCTTCCTCGGCCTGACCCGTGAGGCCGCCGCCCGCTACTCTTTCCTGCTGGCCATCCCCGCCGTCCTCGCCTCAGGACTGTTCAGCCTCCCCGATGCGTTCGCACCCGTCGGCGAGGGACTCGAGGCCTCGGGCGCACAGTTGGTGGTCGCAACACTCATCGCCTTCGTCGTCGGCTACGCGGCGATCGCGTGGCTGCTCAAGTTCGTGGTGAACCACTCGATGTACTGGTTCGTCGGCTACCGCATCATCATCGGCCTGCTGCTGTTCGGTCTGCTCGGTACGGGTGTGATCACCGCGACGTAGCCGTCGCCGGGCACGCACGGCCGCCGCGGCGCGGCAGGACATCTAGGCTGGATCACATGACGGTCATCCTGCTGCGCCACGGACGGTCCACGGCCAACACCTCGCACATGCTGGCGGGCCGCACTCCCGGAGTGGAACTCGACGAGGTCGGCCACGTGCAGGCCAAGAACCTCCTCACCCGACTGGAGGGCCTCGAGATCGCCGAGATCGTCCGGTCGCCGCTGCTGCGCTGTAGACAGACCGTCGAGCCGCTGGCACTAGACCGCGGCCTGACACCGACGATCGACGACCGACTCGCCGAGGTCGACTACGGGCAATGGACCGGCCGCACACTCGGCGAACTCGTCCGCGAACCGCTGTGGAAAGTCGTCCAGCAGCACGCGTCCGGCGCGGTATTCCCCGGCGGGGAAGGACTCGCCCAGGTGCAGGCCCGCGCGGTCGCGGCGATCCGCGAGCACGACCGTCGGCTGGCCGACACGCATGGCAAGGACGTCGTGTGGGTCGCGTGCAGCCACGGCGACGTCATCAAATCGATCCTCGCCGACGCGCTGGCCACCCATCTGGACGGGTTCCAGCGCATCGTCGCCGAACCGGCATCGATCAGCGTTGTGCGTTACACCGACACCCGGCCGTTCGTGCTGAGGGTCAACGACACTGGCGGTGATCTCACCGGCTTCGCTGCGGCAGACGCTCCGAAATCTGTTCCCGGTGGCGAAGTGCCCGGAAGTGACACCGAAGATGCCGCAGGCGATGCGGGAGAAGGACACGGCACCGGGGGCGGATAATGACAGTGACCCGCATGGCACAGTGAACGGACTCGAGGAGGTGCAATGTCCCGCGCAATACACGTCTTCCGGACTCCGGACCGGTTCGTTGCCGGCACTGTCGGTGAACCCGGCGACCGGGTGTTCTACCTGCAGGCCGTACACGACTCCCGGGTGGTGAGCGTGATCCTGGAGAAGCAACAGGTGCAGATCCTCGCCGACCGGATGGGACTGCTGCTCGAAGAAGTCCACCGGCGCTTCGGCACCACGCTGCCCGAGGCCGCCGACGTCGATACCAGCCCTCTGGAAACCCCGATCGACGCGGAATTCCGGGTGGGCACCATGGGCTTGGGCTGGGACGCCGACTCCGGCGCCGTCGTCGTCGAACTGCTCGCCGTCACCGAGACCGAACTCGACGAATCCGTCGTCCTCGACGACACCGAGGAAGGCCCCGACGCCGTCCGGGTGTTCCTCACCCCGATCCAGGCACGCAGCTTCGCGACTCGCACCGAGATGGTCATCTCCGCCGGGCGTGCCCCGTGCCCGCTGTGCGGAGAACCCATCGGCGGCGAAGGCCACATCTGTGTGCGCACCAACGGCTACTTGCGCACCCCGGGATTCGATCCGACGTCGTGGTTCGACGACGAGGAGAGCTGACGCCGTGACCGCGCCCGACGTGCGCAGCGTGCTGACCGACGGAGAGCTGACCGTCATCGGGCAGATCGTGCACGCCAGCAACGCCACTCTCGTCTGCGACGCCACGCTCGACTCGCAGACCGTGCGTTGCGTCTACAAACCCGTCCGCGGAGAACGCCCGCTGTGGGACTTCCCGGACGGCACCCTCGCCGACCGCGAGGTCGCGTCTTATCTCATCTGCGAGGCTCTCGGCTGGGGCGTCATCCCTCTCACCGTGCTGCGTGACGGCCCGTTCGGGCCGGGCATGGTGCAACGCTGGATCGACACCCGCGAAGACTCCGTCGACCGGCTCGACCTCGTCGACATCTGCCCTATCGACGCCGTCCCCGACGGATGGCTACCCGTGCTGCACGCCCGCGACATGGACGGCAGCGAGGTCGCGCTGGTCCACGCCGACGACCCGCGCCTCCAGCGCATGGCCGTGCTCGACGTCATCCTCAACAACGCCGATCGCAAGGGCGGCCACGTCCTCGAAGGCCTCGACGGCACCGTCTACGGCATCGACCACGGCATCTGCCTGCATTCACACAACAAGCTGCGCACCGTGCTGTGGGGATGGGCGAACACCTCCGTCGACCAAGCACTGCTCACCGACCTCGACAAGCTCGCCCGCCGCTTCGACGAGGACTTCGCCGACGTGCTGAGCGAACACATCACCGGGGACGAGGTCGAGGCGCTGCATCATCGCATCACCGCGCTGCTCGACCGGCCGGTCATGCCCCGCCCCATCGGGGAGCGGCGCATCCCCTGGCCCGCGTTCTGATCCTGCCCGCGTTCTGATCCTGCCCGGGTCCTGAGCGGGTCAGTGCGCTGCGGCGTTCTTCTTCCGCTTCGGAATGAAATGCACGATCAGGACGACGATCGCACCGAGAACGAGCCCGACGATCGCGGACGTCACCGTTCCTGCCGTCCACGACAGGACACCACCGAACCCGCCGTGCACGAGCTCGCCGAACCAATGCTCGAGATCGTGGAGACGATCGGCAGGCCAGTGGAATCCGGCCTCGCCGACGTTGACGATCAGGATGTGGCCACCGACCCACAGCATCGCGGCGATACCGACCACGGTGAGCACCGTCATCACCTTCGGCATCGCCGCCACCAGACCGCGCCCGATGCGCCGGCTGAATGTCGAGGTGCGCTGCGCGAGCGACAGGCCCACGTCGTCCATCTTCACGATCAACGCCACCACCCCGTACACCAGGGCGGTGATCATGACCGCGACGACGAGGAGCACCAGCAGCCGGGTCACGAACGGTTCGCTCTCGACCGACGACAGCGAAATCACCATGATCTCGGCCGACAGGATCAGATCGGTGCGGATCGCACCGTTGATCATCGACTTCTCGAACTCGGGTCCGCGCGCCGCCGCGGGAACGTCCTCCTCAGCGTGATGACCGCCGAACAGCGCTTCGTAGACCTTCTCGGCACCCTCGAAGCACAGGAACAAACCACCCGCGATCAGCAGATACGGCAGCGCCTGCGGCAAGAACTGGCTCAGCAGCATCGCCACCGGCAGGATGATCAGAAGTTTGTTGCGGATCGAGCCGATCGCGATCTTGCGGATGATCGGCAATTCGCGGTCGGGGGAGAACCCGTGCACGTACCGCGGGGTCACGGCGGTGTCGTCGACCACCACACCCGCGGCCTTGATGCTGGCCTTCCCGGCCGCAGCTCCGATGTCGTCGATGGACGCCGCGGCGGCCTTCGCGAGCACCGCAACGTCGTCCAGCAGAGCGACGAGACCACCGGCCACCGGAACCTCCCACAGTTCTTCGAATCGCTAGAGCCGAACGCACGTGGTCGTGGCCGACACCGAACCCTACCGAATCCATGGTGACGCACATCCCGCGGAGCAGGGGCGAGGCTGCGCGATTCGCCCATTCCATTAGGCTCGGGTGCATGCTGTCTTGGTCCGATGTCGCGATTCCGTCCGTGCCCGGTGAAGGCCCCCCGCTGAGGTTGTTCGACACCGCCGATCGGGCGGTGCGACCCGTCACCCCGGGCGCGACGGCCACGATGTACGTGTGCGGCATCACCCCGTACGACGCCACCCACCTCGGGCACGCCGCCACCTACCTCACGTTCGATCTGGTCAACCGCATCTGGCGCGACAACGGTCACGATGTCCACTACGTGCAGAACGTCACCGACGTCGACGACCCGCTGTTCGAACGCGCCGACCGCGACGGCGAGGACTGGGTGGTCCTCGGCATGCGCGAGACCGCTTTGTTCCGTGAAGACATGGAGGCGTTGCGTGTCCTGCCGCCGCGCGACTTCATCGGCGCCGTCGAATCGGTGGGCGAGGTGGTCGAACTCGTCGAGAAACTCGTCGCCTCCGGGGCTGCGTATGTGGTCGACGACGAGCAGTATCCCGACGTGTACTTCCGCGTTGACGCCACCGAACAGTTCGGCTACGAATCCGGCTACGACCACGCCACGATGATGCAGTTCTTCGGCGAGCGCGGCGGCGACCCGGATCGTGCAGGCAAGCGCAACCCGCTCGACGCCCTGCTGTGGCGCGCCAAGCGTCCCGGCGAACCCTCCTGGCCGTCCCTGTTCGGCGAGGGTCGCCCGGGCTGGCACATCGAATGCGCCGCGATTGCGCTCAACCGCATCGGCAGCGGCTTCGACGTCCAGGGCGGCGGCAGCGACCTGATCTTCCCGCACCACGAATTCTCCGCTGCACACGCCGAGGCCGTCACCGGCGACCGCCGCTTCGCGCGCCACTACGTGCATACCGGAATGATCGGCCTCGACGGCGAGAAGATGTCCAAGTCGCGCGGCAACCTCGTGTTCGTCTCGAAGATGCGCGGCGAGGGCGTCGACCCCGCCGCGATGCGCTTGGGTCTGTTGTCCGGTCACTACCGCGTCGATCGGCCGTGGACGTCCGAGGTACTGGAGTCGGCCCAGGCACGTCTGGATCTGTGGCGCCGGGCGGCGGCGTTGACGTCGGCATCGCCTGCGGACGACACGATCGCGCGGCTGCGCCAGCATCTCGCCGACGACCTCGACACTCCCAAGGCTCTCGCCGCACTCGACGCGTGGGCGCAGTTCGCCGTCGACCGGGGCGGCGACGACGACTCCGCGCCGCGTCTGTTTGCCGACGCTGTTGACGCACTTTTGGGAATTGCTCTGCGGTAATCGCTTGTGAGTGTGCAGTTTTCGTCGCGACACGCCGGGGGGGAGCGACGGAAACTGCACGCTCGATCCGATGCGGTCAGTGCAGGAGCGCCCGGATATCATCGGCAGTCAGGGCAGAGGAGAACATCTCCCCGTCGTCGACGACGGACGAGAACAACTCCGCCTTCCGTAGCTGCAGTGCCCGTACCTTCGCTTCGATGGTGTCGCGGGCGATCAACCGATACACCATCACGTTTCGGGTCTGCCCGATTCGATGGGTGCGGTCGATTGCCTGCGCTTCCGTCGCGGGGTTCCACCACGGGTCGAGCAGGAAGCAGTAGTCGGCCTCCACCAGGTTCAGTCCGAAGCCGCCCGCCTTGAGGCTGATGAGGAACACCGGCGCCGTCCCGGACTTGAATCGGTCGAGGACATCCCCGCGTTTGCGGGTCTTGCCATCGAGGTAGAGGTAGTCGATGCCGACGGAGTCGAGCCGCGCCCGGACCCGGTCGAAGAATCCGGTGTATTGACTGAACACCAGTGCCCGGTGCCCGCCGGCGATCACGTCGTCGAGCTGCTCGAGCAGCGCATCGATCTTCGCAGAACCGATCGTGCTGTGCGCGTCGTCGACGAGCGACGGATCCAGGCTCATCTGCCGCAGCGTCGTCAGTGATTGCAGGATCGTGAAACGGTTGCTGTCCAGGTCGTCGACGAGCCCGAGAATCTTCTGCCGTTCCCGCTGTAACTGCAGGTCGTAGAGGGTGCGGTGTTTCGGTGCAAGATCTACTTCGAGCACCTGTTCCTGCTTGTCCGGCAGGTCGGTGGCGACTTGCTCCTTCGTACGACGCAACATCAACGGCTTGATGCGCTGACGCAGCTGCACAAGCAATTCGGGATTATTGCCGCTCTCGATGGGTTTGCGGTAGTAGTCCTGGAACTTCGTGGGGTGGGGAAACAGTCCGGGTGCGGTGATCGACAGCAGCGACCACAACTCCATCAGATTGTTCTCCATCGGTGTGCCGGTGATCGCGACCTTCAGCGGCGCCTCGATCTGCCGCACGCACTGGTACGCCTTCGCCCGATGATTCTTGACGAACTGCGCTTCGTCGAGCAGCAGCATCGACCAGCCGTGTTCGAGATAGTCGCCGATGTCGAGTCGCAGTAGCGTGTACGACGTGACGACGACGTCGATACCGCCGAGCAGATCATCCAGTCCCACACCGCGTTTGCCGGCCGTCTCGGTGATCGCGACGACGTTCAGATGCGGCGCGAACCGCCCGGCCTCGGCAGCCCAGTTCGGAACCACCGACGTCGGTGCGACGATGAGCACGGGTGCATCCGAAGGTCGTTTCGCGCGCGCGTGGCAGATCAAGGCGAGAGACTGCACAGTCTTGCCGAGCCCCATGTCGTCGGCGAGGATCCCGCCGAGTCCGTGGGTCCACAGGAACGTCAGCCACCGGAATCCATCGAGCTGATACGGCCGCAGCGTCGCCTGCAATGCCTTCGGCACCCGGGTCTTCGCGGTCGACTGCACGTCGAGAAGTCCTTGTACCTGCTTCTTCCAGGCCGCGGCCTGCTTGTCGACGACACCGAGCGCCGACAACTCCTCCCATATACCCGCCTGGAATCGGCTCAGTCGCAGCCGATCCGGGTCGTCGTCCTCGTGCAACGAGCGGGCTTCGTCGACGAGCCGGCGCAGCTGCTGCAGCTCCGGCTTGTCCAACGACAGGTAGGCCCCGTCGGGAAGCATCAGATACGACGCACCCTCGCTGAGCGCGGTGAACACCTCGCGGAACGGGACCGTCTCACCGTCGATCTCGAGGGTGATGTTCAGGTCGAACCAGTCGGAGTCCCCGGTCGCCTTGGTGGACAGTCCGATCCGAAGACTGTCGCTCACGTCGCGATAGTCGGCGGGGGTGCCCTCGACCCGCACCTCCACGTCGTCGCGGTCGGACAGCAGAGGCAGCAGGTCGGACACCAGTCGTGCGGTGTCGAGGTCGGTGATGGTGACGCGCGAGAACAGTCGCCGATCGATGGTGTTGTCCAGTCCGAACGGGGCGACCACCGGACGGATCTCGGTGAGCAGTGCGTCTTCGGCGTCGCGGTCGCGGACGGTGTCGGTGAGGCGTTCGTACAGTTCGACCGCGTATTCACCGTCACCGACGGTGTACACGAACTGCCAGTGCAGATCGGCGCGGTGACCCGGCCGGAACGCGACCTGCAGCCGCAGCGTGGGCCCGGAGATCGTCGGCGCGGTGAACGAGCCGTCCGAGGAGACCACCGTCGTTGCCCGTTGCAGGCGTGGGTAGTAAGCCGTCGCGAACCGTGGCACCTGATCCGTCGGCACCGTGAGCGCACCGTTGCTCTGCAACAGGTGCTGCATGCCGTCGGTGACGGTGTTGCGCAGCCGCGCGAGTCGGAACGGGTGATCCGCCGGTGCACCGCCGTGATGGCCCGGAGGGAGATGGATCACGCCGTGGGCCGGGGCGCCGATGAATCCGACTGCTGTCGCAACCTCGTCGTCGCCGATGCGTACGGTGGGGGTGACCGTGAGGCCATCACCCGAGTCGGCCACGTCGACATGCACATCAGCGGTGCCCGGGGGCGGTACCGCACCGTGCTTCTTCTTCGCGTAGCGCAGCTCGATCCCGAGGCCGTGGGCATCGTCGAGCAGCGTCCACAGTCGCGGCGACACCGCAGACAGGTCGATGGTGGTCTGGGCGGAACTGTAGTAACTCCGTGTCGATGCGTGTACCAGCGCCGCGAATTCGAGCAACAGCTGCCTGTGCTGCGGGTTCACATCGTAGGTATAGGACAGGTTCTGCCACGAGATGTTGCCGGATACCCACCCGGTTTTGCCCGGGCGCAGCACCCGCGCAGTGAGCGCCGGTGCGGGAGTGTGTGCTCGTTGTGTCAACGCCAGTTGCAGTGCGAGGGGCACGCCGGTGTCGGCGTCGTAGTCCACGAGAATCGCTTCGAACGGTGCCTCCCATGAGGAGGCGACAGGAGCCGTGGCCTCCTGCGAGCTGAGCAGTGTGAGCAGAAGTGCCACGGTGTGTTTGCAGTCGAAGCTCACCGGGCACGAACATTCTCCGTACTCGAACTCGAGGCCCCGTGGTCCGGGGGTGAGCTGAACCTCGGCGCGATACATCTGCGTCCCGGCGATCGTTCCGAAACCGAAGAGTTCGTCCTCGTCGAATCCGCAGTCGACGACCGCACCTGATGCGGCGTAGCGCTTGCCGCGGTCGAATGTGGGTCGGCCCACCGCGTCGATCAACGACTGGACGAGGTGGTCGTATCCGGGATTCCTGGACATGGAGCAGCAGTCTATGCGCCCACACCCAGTGCTCGACTGGGGGAGCGAAGTGCTACCGGAGGCGCCTACGGTCGACGCTGCACTGGCCGCGATCGACGCGGCACGCTACGATTGCCACGATGATGACTCATTCTGATCCAAGATTGGGGGCCCAGTTCGCTCGCGGTGAGTGCTGATGCACCCCCCGACCGCGAACGGGTTCGACCCCCGACTGTCCTTCTGGCTGCGCGTGCGCGAGTTCGCCGTGCCGCCGGCCGTGATCGAAGCCGCAACCGACCGGCGTCTCGCAGGTGACTGGTGCGGCGCCTGTGCAGCAGCGGGATTCGATGTCGACATCGACCTACGCGTACTGGCCCGCACGCATGGCTTCGACGTCGCCTCGCAGGTCCTGGACGACCTGCGTCATTTGGCCCCCGACCTGCTGCGCTGGCACCTACCGCGCGTGGCACCCGACGGACTACTGCGCCCCGGGCTGACTGTCGCACTGGCCCGATACGGACCCTCGGGGAGCGAAAAACGTTGCGGCGAAACCTATTCGGTGTACCTGGTGGTCCGCACCGCTCCGGCCTGGGCGGATGCCGGGCAGAGGATCGTGCTGGCACTGTGGGACGGTTCAGCTGCCGCGAACCATCCGCATCCGCGACCCAACAGGCGGTTCCGGCTCGACCTCCACCGGCACCTGTGGGATACGCGCAGATCCGGTGATCTGCGAATACGCAGTGGGACAGGCCGAATGCCAGGCACCACCGTCCTCGACCCAGCCCTGGCCGCGGCGATCCCGGAGGGCTGCGCCGTCGACCGCTGGGCTGACGAAGCCCGCATCCTGCTCCGCGCGGACGGACAATGTGACGGTCCAGTGCGGGTGCGATGCGGAGGCCGGCACGACCTGGTGGTGGAGCCGGTCGGCGGAACCGACCCCGCCGCGGTGCATCTCGTGGACGACCACCCGCGCGGCCGGCTCGCCGCGCTCCCGGTGCTGCCCGATGCCGCAACCTGGGTGCTGCCCGACCTGGAACTGATCCGGTCGGGAGCGATCACCGCCGATCGGCTGCACCCGCTGGTCGCCGCCGTCCTGGAAACGAGCTCGTCGTCGCCGAAGCCTTCCCGGACGCCGAGCCGGGAAAACCGGGTCCACCTCGTCGACTGCCGTGGTGAACGGCACCGGATCGGACTGGTCGACGGCGGCCTGACCGCACTCGATCACGACCCCGCCGAGATTCGGCGCGAAGAACTGCTCGCCCAGCTGGGCGGCACTCCGCTGCCGTGTCTGCAGGTCATCGACCAGGCGCTTCGTCGTCCGGACTGCCTGCCGGGCGTTCGTGAACGTTTGGACCACGGAGATGCAGACGGGGCGCTGGCCGTCGTCGAAGAACTACTCGGTCCCGACGCGATTCTCCGTGACGGGCCCCTGCTGGACGAACTCCGTGCGTCCGTGGACCGCCGCACCATCTACGACCGGTTCCGCACGGCACCGGTCGAGGCGCCGCCCGCATCGCGACCACGGCGCACCGGACGGTCGCGCCGTACCCGCTCCCGCTGAACCCCTCCTCGCTCCCCGAAACTCACTGTCCCGCAGCGCAGCGCGGCCGACCGGTCGCATCCTGCTGTTCCCCCGAGATACCGCAGGTGATGCACATGTCTTCCACATTCCTTCCCCGCAATCCCGGCAACATCGAACTCGACAGTGCCGCAGCTCTGTTGGCGATGCTCGGCACCGTCACCACTGAACCTCGCCCCGACGACCAACTCGAGGCCCTCACGCTGGCGGTGTCCGCGGACCTACCGGTACTGCTGTGGGGCGAACCGGGAATCGGTAAGACCGCCGCCCTGACCCAGCTCGCCGAAGCCGTGGACCTACCACTGACCACCGTCATCGCGAGTGTGCACGAGCCGTCGGACTTCTCGGGTCTGCCCGTTCTCGGGGACGACCCGGCGACACAGGGCGTCCCGATGGCCCCGCCCGACTGGGCCGTCCGGCTGGTGGAGGCCGGGCGAGGATTGCTCTTCCTGGACGAACTGTCGACGGCACCGCCCGCCGTGCAGGCGGCCCTGCTGCGTCTCGTGCTGGAAAGACGAATCGGGGCACTGCAACTCCCACCCGAGGTCCGCATCGTGGCCGCAGCCAACCCGCCGTCTTCGGCAGCGGACGGCTGGGAGCTGAGTCCGCCTCTGGCGAACCGATTCGTGCACCTGCACTGGACCTACGACCACGACGTGGTCGTCCGGGGTCTCGGCGGAACCTGGCCACGTGCGACGCTGCCGCGCCTCGACCCGGCGACGTTCTCCGACGCGGTGACGTTCGCCCGCCGGGCGGTCTGCGAGCTTCTCACTGCCCGCCCCACCCTCGTCCCTCAACTGCCCAGCAGTCAGACCCGCCGCGGCAGTGCCTGGCCATCGCCACGCAGCTGGGACATGACCGTGCGGCTGATCGCATTCGCGACCGCCACCTCGTCGTCGAAGGACGTCCTGTCTCTGCTGGTCCGGGGGAGTGTCGGCGACGGGCCAGGATTCGAGCTGCTGGCCGCCATCGAGCGAATGGACCTTCCGGACCCCGAGACGCTGCTCGCCGATCCGGCGTCCGCAGACCTCCCCGATCGCGGGGATCTGCGCCAGGCAGTCCTCGACGCGGTGGTCGCCGCCGTCCGCCGACGGCCGGAGAAGTCCCGTTGGGACGCGGCGTGGGCGATCCTGGTCACTGCGGTGGAAAGCGGGCCACCCGACCTCGTGGTCGTCCCGGCGACCACCCTTGCCACCCTGCGCCAGGACGACTGGGAGGTGCCCGCGGCGATCGACCGGCTCGCCGGGGTCGTATCTGTCGCTCAGGCGGCAGACCTCGCCGGCGACCGTGCTGCCTCACAGGCCGGTCGATGACGGCGGCACCTGTGGTCGACGTGGACAAGATCTACGCCGCGCGGTTGTACGCTGCTCGCGTCCGGCCCTACCTCGCGACCGCCTTGTATGCGCTGCATATCGTCGCGTCGCCTCGTGTGCCGGCCATGGGTGTGGACCGTCATTGGCGCTGCTACGTCTCACCCGCCTTCGTCGCCCAGCGACCGGTGGAGGAACTGGCCTCAGTGCTGGTTCATGAGGTGTCGCATCTACTGCGCGATCACCACGGCCGCAGCGACAGTTACGCCCGCACACACGGATTGGATTCCCGCGCCGATCGGCTGCGGATGAATCTCGCTGCTGACGCGGAGATCAACGACGACGCGTTCGGCGACGGGTTACCGATACCCGACGATGCCGTTCTGCCGTCGACCTTGCGGCTGCCGGCCGGACAGCTCATGGAGGACTATCTGCAGCAGTTCGGTCTCGGTCCATGCACCGAGCGGCTGGCTTGGCTCGAGTGCGGTAGCGGCGCCGACGGGCTGGACCGGGAGTGGGAGTTGGGGGCCGACGGTGCGGACGCGCTCAGCGACCAGCAGCGGGACGCTGTCCGGTTCCGCGTGGCGAACAGCATCATCGGGCAACCGGGCAGTACCCCTCGCGGATGGCGGCGTTGGGCGGAGGAGGCCTTGCACCCGCCACAGCCGTGGCGAGCCCTTCTGGGTGCGGCGATCCGCTCGGCCACGTCGTCGTCCGGCGCCGGCGAGAACTACACCTACCGCAGGCCCGCGCGGCGTTCTGCCGCCGTGCCCGGTGCGGTACTACCGAGCCTGCGGCGCACCCCACCGCGGGTCAGTGTCATCGTCGACACGTCGGGCTCGGTCAGCGACGCGGACCTGGGTAGCGCGCTCCTCGAGATAGCCGCCATCGCGCGGGCCGTCGGCGGGCGTCGCGACCTGGTCACGGTGCTGTCCTGCGACGCGGCAGCCCGGGTCGTGCATCCGTTGTGGCAAGCCGAAAACATTCCGCTGTTCGGGGGCGGTGGCACGGATCTGCGCGCGGGATTCGCCCGGGCGTTGCGCAGTCGGCCGTGCCCCGATGTGGTGGTTGTGCTCACCGACGGGCAGACCCCCTGGCCCAGTAGCCGTCCGGGATGCCGAACGGTGGTCGGCCTGTTCCCCCGACACGTTTCCTACAGCGAATCGAACCCCGACTACGTTCCGGACCTACCACCGGAATGGGCGCATGTAGTGGAGATCGGCACGCCTGCCATCTGAATGGCATCGGAATGAAATCGTGCTGGACGAGCTGTTCGACGTTAACGGTGCTCAGCGGGCCGGTCGAGCCGTGATCACCACCTCCGATCACGGGCACATCATCGAGCGCCGCACTTCCGTCAAACGTGACCGCGTGGCCGTGTACGGGCAGCGCGCGCACGGCGACCTCGACCGTGTCGACGACGGTGAAGTCGTGGTGCGCGGTCCGCGGGTGCTCACCGACAGCGGCGCCGCCGTACTCGCCGTCGACGACACCATCCGCTACGGCCCCGTCAACGCCGGTTACCACGGCGGCGCCAGCCCTGCAGAGGTCGTTGTGCCGGTACTCGCCCTGCACACAGGGGAGTGTCCCGACACTCTCACCGCGCTCGATCCCGCCGAACCGCACTGGTGGTACAGCCCGGTGCAGGCGGATGCGCCCGAGGTGCGTGCGGAACCCGTCGCGAAACAGGCGGCGCCCACCCTGTTCGACAACGACGAGCCTGCCGCCACCAGCGCCGGTGGTGACGTGGCCGAGCAGGTGCTCGCCACCGCGGTGTTCGCCGACCAGATTCGCTTGGCGGGACGAATCATGTTGCGCGATACCCAGATTCGGATGCTGCTGAGCGCACTGCTCGCGACGCCGGCACGAGAAGTGACCACCGAGCGCGCTGCCGGTCTGCTCGGCTTGGCCCCGGGCCGTGTCGGGGGAGCGCTGTTGCAGGTCAAGCAGGTGCTCGACGTCGAGGGTTACGAGGTGCTGCTTCTCGACGGTGCTGTCGTCCGCCTGGACGAGGCGGCCTTGCGCGAACAGTTCGGGATCGGCTCATGACAGCCGCAGTGTCGCCGCGGCGCCGCCGCGAAATCCTCGACGCACTGCGCCGCGGCACCGTGCCGTCCAACGGCCTCGACCAGCTGGCCGTCGGCCTCGGCCGGTTCGAAACCGAACTGGATGCCGAGCTGTCCGTCGTCGCCGGTGGCGGCGCGATGTTCAAGGCCGTCCGCGGCGACTACGGCTCTGGTAAGACGTTCTTCGCCCGCTGGCTTGCCGACCGCGCCGTGAAACGGGGATTCGCGGTCGCCGAAGTGCAGATCAACGAGATCGACACGCCGCTGCACAAACTCGAAACCGTGTACCGCCGCAGCATCGGATCGCTGCGGACCGCGTCGATACCGCCGTCTGCGCTGCGGCCGATCCTCGACGCGTGGTTGTTCACCATCGAAGACGACGCCACCACGCAGGGCGTCGGGGTCGACGAACTGCTCGAACGGCGACTTACCGACGTCGCTACCCGCGCACCCGTGTTTCCCATGGCGATCCGCGCCTACCGGCGGATGCTCGCCGAAGGCGACAACGACGGCGCCGACGGACTCGTCGCGTGGCTCGGCGGGCAACCCCACGTCGCTGCTGCCGTGAAACGCCGCGCCGGGATCAAGGGCGACCTCGACCACTTCCTCGCCCTCGGATTCCTCCGCGGACTCCTCGCGGTCCTTGCCGACGCAGGCAACGCCGGACTGGTGCTGGTCCTCGACGAGATCGAAACCCTCCAGCGAGTGCGGTCCGATGCCCGCGCGAAGGCCCTGAACGCATTGCGGCAGCTTGTCGACGAGGTCCACGACGGGCATTTCCCGGGTTTGTATCTGCTCATTACCGGCACTCCCGCGTTCTTCACGGGGCGTCAAGGAATCCAGCTGTTGCCGCCGCTCGCGGACCGATTGCACACCGATTTCTCCCGCGACCCGCGCTTCGACAACCCTCGTGCCCCGCAGCTGCGACTGACCGGGTTCGACCTCGATCGGCTGGTCGAGCTCGGCGGGCGAGTGCGGGAATTGTTCTGCAGTGGTATCGAGTCGTCGAACCGCGTGCGCGCAACGGCCGATGACGAGTTCCTGCGCCGCTTCGCATCTGCCGTTGCCGGGGGGCTCGGTGGTCGCGTCGGTATCGCGCCGCGCTTGTTCCTGCGCAAGCTCGTCGATGTACTCGACGTGATCGAACTGCACCCCGATTTCGACCCGTACAGCGACTACGAGATCAAGATCGCGCCATCGGAGCTGTCGGACGCAGAACGCGAAGTCGTCAGCGCAGACGACGTCGAGCTGGATCTGTAGAGCGGATCCATGCGAAGCACGGTCCAGTTATCTCCGTGCATGTCCTCGGTGAGTTGCTGCATGGATATGGGGGCAACCCGCGCCGCCTTGCGCCAAGGAACGGGCAACCCTCGATATCAGGCAATCTTCGGTCTCGTCGATCACAGGCACGCAGCTCGGACCTATGGTGGATGTGCCGGTATCAGCCGGAAGGATCTGGCATGACTGAACGTACGCTCTCCTCCGACAGTCGACGCCTCCGCGCCGTGCTCCGCACTCGCAGCGTCGAGGTTGCTGCCGTCCTCGACCGGTACGGTGCCTACGACGTCAAGTTGTTCGGTTCCGCGGCACGTGGTGACGCCGGACCACAAAGCGATATCGACCTCATGGTCAGTATCAACGCACCCGAGTACGAGCAGATCGTCTCCATGCTCGGACTAACTGAAGAGCTCTCCCAACTCCTCGGACTGAAAGTCGACGTCGTCGCACGTGGCGTCGCCCGGGAGGGCGTGTCCGCGTCCGCACGCGTCGACATACTCGACGTGTGAGCCGCGAGATGATCGTGAACGTTGCCGAGCTGGGTCTGTTTTGCGTTGGTCGATCTGCCCACACCTCTACAAGCGATACTCTGGCGACAGGTGTCCAACCGATCGAGAGGATCCTCGGCGATGAACACGCCAGTGCGCTCCACGGACAGCACACGAATCATGGCTGTGTTGGTGAAGTCAGCTGAGGACATTCGACGGATCGCCGCCGAGTACGGAGCAACCGACCTCAAGATCTTCGGCTCGGTGGCGCGCGGCGACGCAGGCCCGCACAGTGACGTCGACCTGGCTGTGACGCTACCCGGTCGGCGTGTGGACAAAGTGATGTCCATGCTGGGTCTCGGAGAAGAACTGTCGGCGCTGTTGGGGGTTCGCGTCGACGTGGTTGCGCGCGGTGTACTCGAGCCCGAGTATTCGTCGGTAGCTCAGCGGGAGGAGATCGATCTGTGAGCAGGGGTGACGAGGCCCGCTGTGCTGACATCGTCGAGGTAATTGCCGCGATCCGGGAGTATTGGCCGAGGTAGCAGGGCCGAGGCGAAACATGGCCTACGACGCTGTGATACGCCAACTCGGAATCGTCGGCGAAGCGGCCGGCCGTCTCAGCGACGGAGCCAAAGCGAGTGTCACTGGAATTCCTTGGCCGAAGATCATCGGATTCAGGAATCTCGTTGTGCACGAGTATTTCCGACTGGACTTCGATGAGATATCGGTGATCGTCGAAGAGTTCTTGGAGCCGCTTCTCGTGGCGGTGAAACAGATCCGCGCAAAGTAGGCGATTTGCGTCGCACGCAGTTCCATTCGGTATCGCGCTGCGCTTGCTCCTCCGCAAAACTTGCCGACGTCACCGAATCGCATCCCAACTTCGACCGCGATGTATGTCGTCATACGGGAATCTTCACACCGCGCTGCGGGTGGTGTCGTCAATCTTGTGGCGGACGGCGGCGAGTGCGTCCAACGTCTCTGCAGGGACAGCAGCCAAGGCCGCCGCAATGGATTCCATGAGGGCGGTCCGCCGCTCGGGACGATCCGAAAGGAGGTCGAGCAGGCGCGCTCGGACGAAGGTGGACGTGGGAAGTCCAGCAGCGTCGGCCAATGCCGCGATGGCGTCGTATTCCTCGGGATTCAGACGTACCTGAAGCACCTTCGCTCGAGGGTTGCCGCGGGTGGTCGTCGCTCTCGGGTTGACCTCGAAGTCGTCGCCCTGAGCTTCGGCTTCCGCAGCGACCCGGTCGATCAGTGCTTGCGTTTCGGGGGACGGGTTCTTGTGCGTCATCGCTGCTTCTCCTTGTATCGAGCCAGGTGAGGCCCGCGCTTGATCGTGTAGGCGGTGGCGGACCACAAGGCTGCCGTCTGGTTCGCGGATGATCACGATGCGCTCGGGATCACTGAGGGCTTCTCGCACATGTTCGTCAGGCAGTTTGTGTTTGGTGGCTGCGACTGAGGTCTGCGTCGTCGATATCCACACCTTCAGTGTAATATATTTATGCCTGTTGTAATACGAGCGGTTTGCCTCGCGAGCTGCTCGGCGACCCGACCAGCCCCGCAGGGGCACGACCTCGCGCAGTGCGGCGAACACGGCTACGGCACCTGCTATCGAGGGAAGGCCATCGAGGCCGACGACGTAAGCTGGTCGTTCGAATTGTCCGTGTCGAGGTCCGGAGCTAGCCTCGCACTTTCGTGCTGATTGGTCGGGCGGCCGTGTCGAAGACGAAGAATGGTGCCCTGAACTGGGATAATTCGACTTGCTGAGGGTCGAGTTTCAACCAGTTCGAGGAGCACCATTCAGGTGAGCAAGTCTACGTCCCCCTACCCACACGTGTCCGCATCGGGCACCGGAACCGGCGTCGTCGTGTTGTTGCGCACCGCGGAGAAAACCGGCCTCACCGCGGCATTGACGACCGAGCTCGCCCGGTTCCGGAAACCGTTGGCACGCCACGATCCCGGCAAGATCCTGCTCGATCTGGCCGTCTCCCTGGCGGTCGGTGGGGACTGTCTCGCCGACATCGCACAACTACGCGCTCACCCCGAACTGTTCGGTGCGGTGGCGTCCGATCCGACCGTCTCCCGCCTGATCGGTGTGTTGGCCGCCGACGCCGAGACCGCACTGGCCGCGATCGGTCGGGCCCGCGCCACTGCTCGTGCTCACGGCTGGACCGCCGCTGGCTCCTCGGCACCGGATCACGCCATCGACGAGCAGACACCGCTGGTCATCGACATCGATGCCACCCTCGTCACCGCCCACTCGGACAAAGAACATGCTGCCCCGACCTTCAAACGCGGCTACGGGTTTCATCCACTGTGTGCGTTCGTCGACCATGGTGAGCACGGCACTGGTGAACCCGTCGCGATGCTGCTGCGCCCGGGCAACGCCGGTTCGAACACCGCCGCCGATCACGTCACCGTCGTGCAGGACGCACTGGCGCAGTTGCCGTTCGATCCGGGATATCGGGTCGGGAAGAAGGTGCTGGTCCGGATCGACGGCGCCGGCGGCACCCACCAACTGATCGAGTATCTGACCAAGCGCAGGCTCTCGTATTCGGTCGGATTCGGGTTGACCGACGCCCACGCCGAAGCAATCGATCTGGTCCCTGAGCAGGCGTGGACTCCAGCCTACGACCCGGACGGGCAGGTCCGTGACGGCGCCTGGGTCACCGAGATCACCGACCTGCTCGACCTGTCGACGTGGCCGAACGGCATGCGCGTGATCGTGAGGAAGGAGCGTCCGCATCCGGGTGCGCAGTTGCGGTTCACCGACCGTGACGGCCTGCGCCTGACCGCGTTCGTGACCAACACCCGCCGTGGGCAACTACCCGATCTGGAGGTGCGGCACCGGTGTCGCGCTCGGTGCGAGGACCGGATCCGTGCAGCGAAAGTCGCCGGGTTACAGAATTTTCCGTTGCACGGGTTCGATCAGAACCGGATCTGGCTGGCGCTCGTGCAACTGGCATGCGAGCTGACCGCGTGGATGCAGATGCTCGCGTTCACCGACACTCCGGCGCGGCGGTGGGAACCGAAACGGCTACGGCTGCGGGTGCTGTCGATCGCCGGGAAGATCGCCCGGCATGCCCGCCGTGTTCGACTGCGGCTGGCCGCGACGGCTCCTGGTGTCGATGTTCTCGTGGCCGGCTTGAACAGGCTCACTGCACTACCTGCGCCTGTGTGACCTGCACGAACCTTCATTTATCGAGACGAAAGGACACTCAGTTCGGGGCCGTGGACCTCGACGTCACCCGACTGTGTCGGGTGGTCGATCGTGGACGCACACCGGATCCACGGTCTCCACATCCAATCCGAAGACGCTCAGGCCGGCACGCCGGACTCAAGAAAGATCGAGGCTAGCGAGATTGGTTGCGAAGTTGCTCTGTCCGGGTCGACCGCGAATGATCGACGATGTGTCCGAACATCATTCGACCGAGGGATTCGATTTGTGACCGACGACGCCTTCGGCATGCTCCACCCAGGAGTCCAGTACCACCTCGCGAACACCCTGCGCTGGGATGGGCTGCGGCCGACACAGGCTGCGGCCGTCGCCCCGATCCTCGCCGGCGACGACGCCCTGGTGCTGGCGCCGACCGCCGGTGGAAAGACCGAAGCCGCAACCTTCCCGTTGCTGTCGGCCATGGCGGAACACGACTGGCAGGGCACCTCGGTGCTGTACGTGTGCCCACTGCGCGCCTTGTTGAACAACCTGCAGCCCCGCCTACACGGCTACGCACAGTGGCTCGGTCGCACCGCCGCCGTGTGGCACGGGGATGTGGGTCAATCCGCGCGGCAGCGAATCCTGCGCGATCGACCGGACATCCTGCTCACGACGCCGGAATCTCTCGAGGCGATGCTGGTATCCACGAAGGTGGACCCTCGAGTGCTGTTCGAGGGACTACGCGCGGTGGTCGTCGACGAGGTCCACGCGTTCGCCGGAGACGATCGCGGCTGGCACCTGCTTGCCGTCCTCGAACGGCTGTCCCGCATCGCAGGTCGGGAGATTCAGCGCATCGGTCTGTCGGCGACCGTCGGCAACCCGGATGAACTGCTGTCATGGCTGCAGGGCGGGTTCACCGACCGGACGAGGCGGGTCGTCGCGCCCACCGTTGCTGGGACAGTAGTCCGACCCGACATCACCGTCGACTACGTCGGCTCCGTCCCGAACGCCGCGACAATCATTGCGTCGCTTCACCAGGGAGAGAAGCGGCTGGTTTTTGTCGACTCGCGGCGTCGCGCCGAAGAGCTCGGCGCCGCGTTGCGTGAGCGAGGCGTGACGACGTTTCTGTCGCACTCATCGTTGTCGGCGGCGGAACGTCGACAATCCGAGGAAGCTTTCGCCGAGGCCCGCGACACGGTGATCGTCGCGACGTCCACCCTCGAATTGGGTATCGACGTCGGCGACCTCGATCGGGTGATCCAGATCGGCGCACCCCGCACTGTCGCGTCTTTCCTCCAACGACTCGGACGGACCGGCCGTCGCTCCGGATCAACCCGAAACTGCCTGTTCCTGTGCCTCGACGACGAACAGCAACTCCTCGCGCTCGGAATGCTGGATCGCTGGTCGCGTGGGTGGGTCGAGCCGATCACGCCGCCGCCATCCCCGCGACACATCGCCGCCCAGCAGATGATGGCGTTGTGCCTGCAGGAACACCGCATCGGAGCCGCATCGTGGCAACAGTGGTGGGGTGCACTGCCCGTGTTCGACAATACGGCCGGACAAATCATGGAGTTTCTCTGTGCTGAAGGCTATTTCGAACGTGACGGCGAATTCCTGCACATCGGCCCCGAAGCCGAACGGCGTTTCGGTCGCCGCTACTTCTCCGACCTCACCGCGGTGTTCAGCGCGCCTCCCGAATTCACGGTCCTCGCAGGCCGCAACGAGGTCGGCACCATCGGCACCGATCTGCTCGTCGAGGAGGTCGAGGGGCCGCGAGTGCTGTTGCTCGCGGGGCGGTCTTGGCAGGTCACCCACATCGACTGGTCACGACGACGGTGCTTTGTCGAACCCGTCGACTCCGGTGGGCGCGCGAAGTGGTCGGGGCTCGGGGGAGGAGTCTCCTATGAGATCGCGCAGGGAATGCGGGCGGTGCTGCTCGGCAACGACCCCGACGGAGTGACCTTGACCAGGCGTGCGCGGAGCACCCTCGACGAGCTGCGCGAGAACTACACCGAGTCGGTCGCGGCAGACGCGTCGGTGCTGGCCTTGCCGTCGTCGGGCACCGGACGCTGGTGGACCTGGGCCGGAACCGCCGCGAATCGAACCCTCCACGCGTCGTTGCCTGATCTGGTCGACCCACGGCAACGTATCGACGAGAAGTCGTTGCGTCTGCTACCCGGCGTCACGGCGGGTGATGTGTCCGATGCACTCGGTCAGGTGGCCTGGCGGACCCCCGTGGTCGCTGCGAATGCGGTGTCGGGACTGAAGTTCTCCGCGGCGCTGCCTCCTGGGCTTGCCGAGCGCACACTCGCCGAGCGACTCGGTGATAGTACGGGTGCCCTGGCGGTGGTGGACTCACCGCGCACGATCTACCGCAGCTTCGAGTAGGGGTTGCGCGCGGCCGTGCGGTCGTGAGCTCCACGGGTAGTCAGGGAACGGGCGTAGATTCTTGGCGGTCCCGCCACCAGACCGTGCGAACGGCCGCGGGCCGAAGACCTCAAATGCAAGATGGATCTCATGGCATACGTGCACCGTTTCGACCACGTCGGCATCACCGTCGCGGACCTTCCCTCGGCAACAGCGTTCTTCGTGGGGCTTGGGCTCGAGGTAGAGGGCACCGGATCGGTGGCAGGCGAGTTCGTCGAGACCGTATGCGGCATTCCCGGTGCGCACTGCGAGATCGTGATGCTGAGGCCGCCTGACGGAGGGTCCGGGCTGGAACTGGCGAGCTTCATCACGCCCGACCACGAGCCCGGATCGCCGACAGCGATGGCCAACGAGATCGGACTGCGTAACGTGTCTTTCGAGGTCGGCGACCTTCAGGCTGCGCTCGACGCCGTGGCAGCCGATGGGTACGGGCTCATCGGTGGTATCGGTGAGTACGAGAACAGTGTGCGGATGGCCTACGTGCGTGGGCCCGAGGGAATCATCGTGTCGCTGTTCGAGCAGGTCGGTTGACCAGACCGGACTGAAGACGCATGTCACCCGGTCGTCGCTGACGCACTGCACTCGACAATGAGACTGGATCGGTCTGCGTCGTCATCGACCCCCCACCGGTCCGATCCACTCGGGGAATTGCGGAGCGCGGGGGGTTCCGGGCACGACTCCGGCTGCGCGGAACGTAGTGTTGCCGCCAACTTCCAGCGTGTCTGGGTGGTTTGCCAGCCACCAGGCGGTGCAGGCGGGTTCGGCAACGTGTTTTTCCGTGTTGAGGCCTTGTGGAAGCAGACGAGTGATTCTCCAGGTGCCGAAAACGTTCCAGTCGGGCGTGCGACGGGCGCGAGGGTCGTGGTTGGCACGGTCGGTGTCGGCGATGCCGGGGAGGCCCGGGGTGTCGGCAGTGTTGTGCAGGGAGGCGGTCCATGAGATCCCGTGACGGGTGATCCTGTCGTTGGTAATGGTTTCGGTGTACACGATGTCGTCGCAGACGCTTGCGGTGATGTCGGTGGGGGTTTCGATTAGTTCGGTGATGTGGTAGCGGATGGTGTGTTCGTCGACTTGGTCCCAGTCGGTATTCCCCGAGTCGGCTCCCCTGACGATGTTCTGGATGGAGGGGCGGGGGTAGCCGATGGCTTCGCGGTATCCGGGGAATGAGTAGGTGATCGAGTACATCTCTGCTTGCCAACTGGATTCGAATGCGGCTCGGATGAGTTCTGCTTCACGGCTGAGCAGGTCGATGCCGGGTTCTGCGGACCACGAACTTGTGTAAATCGGTTCGAAATCCGGTGGCGTGTCGGGGTCGCCAGGAGCGTGTGAATTCGGTTGGGTGGTGCAGCTACTGACGAGTGCGGCGAGGGCGAGCGCGATCGCGATGCGACTGCGGTAGACCATGTAGCCTCAATTCTGGTATCTGTTGCGGTGCGTGGTTGCGCGTGGACCTGTTGGTGGGTCACCTAGGTGGCTTGACTTCGTCATACGCGAGACGAAGGCCGTACTGGTTACCCGATTCGCTCAACAGATTGGCGAGCAGATAGTCAGTAGCTGACCAACTCGCGGTGTTCCCAGATGCTGAGTAGAGCTCATCGTACGAGCGGATGTTTCCGTTCTCGTCGAATACATCGTGGTATTTGGTTCGAAGGTCTTCTGGGAAGTCCTGAAAGGCTGCCAGAGAAAAGTAACTGAGACGCTCGAAATTTGGACGATTCACATACGCTTCGGCTGCTGGGTCTGGTTTGGGGCCGATCATTGATTCCTTCATTGGCTCTCCGCCCGCGGAAATGGTATCGAAGAGTAAATCAGTGCCAGGGAGAACGTGACCTCCGAGCCACGTTACGGCGTTGTAGGCGTTGGCCTTTTGTTCGTACACAGCTAGATCTCGGGCCGCTTCGTCGTCGTACCGGTCCTGCAGCGACATTTCGATACCCTTGTCGGTCAACGCCAACAGTTGACCGGCGTTGGCGAGATGCTGGTTCGAATTCGGAGCATCAGGGTTCTCTCCGAATCGGATCTGGGCCGCGACGGACTCTTTCAGGGCGTGTGATTGGAAGTGCGTCCCAGCTTCGTCATCAGTGCTCAACGCGGCGAAGACATTTGCGGAGCCGCGGTAACTTCCAGAACCCTCGGGGTCTGTCCACCCTTCGATGTCGAAGCCGGGTCGATCAGGTACTTCGACGCTTACGAGACTCGGGATGTACGGCGTCATGCTGTGGGAAATAGTGCGCACCAGTTCGGGATTCGCCTCACCGATCGAGTGGTGGTCCGTGCCGGGACTACTCGACATCTGCTGCCACGCCGCATCTGTGCTCATGGCCGACGCGACCGCCGACATGATCTGTCCGCTACGGGTTGCCTCTGCAACATCGACGGGATCGTGGGGATCCTGGACGGCACCTTCGAGTTCGTCGAAGTCGAACATCGGCTTCACGGCGGATTCATCGGACCACGAGTGGGTCAGGACGTCTCGGACGAAATCGGATCCGTTCGCGTCTGTGACCGCCTGCTCGACGGCGACTCGATCGTCGGAGACCGCTGCGAATATCGGGTCGAGGTACGGATCACCCGGGGTGAAACCGTCGACCTCGAAGATGGTCGTTCGTCCCTGAGGATCTTGATCGTGTGTGACGTGCGCATCGAGATACTCGCGACCGGCAGCGAGGAGTTGCCTGTCGAGTTCGCTGCCGTTGCGGTACTCACCGTCTCCTGCAGAGACGATTGACGCGATGGCGTGCGTGTCTTCGACTCCGAGGACGGTGGTCTGTCTGAGTGCAGTGCCGCCGAACGCCTCGACGCCGTGCACCACCCGGTCTTCTCGCGACAGTGAGTCGCGGATGCCCTCGGGGAGAAGGTCGAAGCTGCCCCGTGCCGGGACGTCCGGGTCGCCGCTGGTAGCGACGGTGACGGTCTCGGTCGAGATGATCTGCAACGAGTTGGCCAAACCCGCTCGTGCATCGTCCGGCAGCGTCGACATCAACTGCTGCAGCTCCTGCGGGCTGAGCTTGTCGAGAGAGCGGGCCATGGTGCCCAGATATTCCATCTGGGATGCCGGAATCGATGTGGGTTCGCCGGCGCGCAGGTCGGCGAGTTGTTCAGGTGTGAGAGTTCCCGATTCGGTGATGCGGTGCAGGGTCTGGGCGTCGGGGTTTCCGGCCGCGAGGGCAGCGGCGTCGGTCATGCCCTGAGTGTCTCCGAGCGCGGCTGCGGAGGTGAAGGCGAGTCGCAGGCTGGTGCGGGCCTCGTCCAGGCTGCGCGTCAGGTCGAGGTCTGCCTGTTCGGCGAGCGAGGCGTAACGCTGCAGGTTGGTCTGCAGTCCCGTCCGGAACGCCTCGCGGTCTTCGTCCGGTTCGGTGCGGGGGTCGATCACCTCGAGTTTTTCGGTGATGGTGTAGCAGTGTTCTCGGGCGGTGGCGAGAGCGTCGCGCGCGACGTCGAGGTTGCCTTTGATCGCGTGGTATCCGGTGGTGATGGTGTCGGCTACCCGTTCGAGTGTGTCGACGATGGCGCGGGCGGTGGTGCGGTCGTTGTGGGCGCGCTCAAAGGCGGCTTCGGCGGCCACACCTTCCCAGTACTGGCCGTCGACCTTCTCGACGTGGGAGACATAGTCGTCGAAGAGTGCTTCGATGCTGGTTCCGAGGCTCAACCAGCCGTCACGCCAGGTGAGTAGCGAGCCGGGAGTCCAGTTCTCGACCTGCGTTTTCGTCGGTGTCACGCGTCGCTGCTCGTGGTCCAGGTGCCGGTGGCAGACAGGTAGGTCGCGGCGAACGGGTTATCGGTCCGGTTTGGGAACAGGTTTCGAATGGTCATTGAGATTGCGAGGGGCCGATCCACTCGGGATATTGCGGTAAGAGAGGTTCTCCGGGGATCTCTGTAGCGGGGGAGAAGGTGTAGTTGCCCAGCACTTCGGACCCGGGATGCCGTTCGAGCCACCAGTCGGTGCATGCGGGGTTGGCGATTGCGGTGGAGGCGTCGCGCCCTCCGGTGCGTAATTGGGTGATGTTCCAGGGTCCGAAGACGTCCCAGTCGGGCACGCGGCGGGCGCGAGGGTCGGAGCCATCGGGGGTGGTGTCTACGATGCCTGGAAGGCCAGCGGTGCCACCGGTGTTTGTCAGGGACACGATCCATGAGAATCCATGTCTGACGGGGGTGTCGTTAGCGTACGGATCGACTTTGACTCGTTCGTCGCAGACCTCGGCGGTGATTGAGTTGGCGGTCTCGGTGATTTCGACAATGTGATATAGGTAGGTCAATTCCGAGATCCATCCGCCTCGTGGGCGCCCTCTGGCGGCGGTGTCGGCAATTTCGCTGTAGTTGACGTTTGGATAGCCGATCGCTTCTCTGTATCCGGGGAACGACTGGCTTACTGAGAAGAACGAGGCATGACGGCCGGCTTCGATTGATGCGCGGACGAGTTCTGCGCCGCGGCTGAACAGATCGATGTCAGGCTCCGCCGACCACGAATTGGTGAAAGGGAGAGGTGGATCGGAAGGAGGCTCGGAGGGTGCGACTTCTCCTGGATCCGGTGAGTTCGTGCATCCGGATGTCAGCAATACGAAAACTGAGAGCAGCCCCAAAGTTCTTTTCTTAAACATGATTTCGTCTCACCAGGCCGTAGGCATTGCTGATAGCGGATCCTTGCCCTTGCTGAGGACCGTAGAGGTTGAATACTTCCCTCAAGTACCCTTCGCGACGATCCGCATCATCGTCTGAAACTCCTGGCTCGAATATTTCTTCGTAAGGCCTCATCGAGCCGCCCTCATCGAGGATGTCTGGGTACCTCAACGTGATTTCCGGGGAGAATGCGGGTGCATCCGTCAGTGACACATAGTAGTGCTTCGTCAATGCCGGATCGTCCACGTCGGCCATGTTCGCAGCCCCGGGTTGCGTACCAATTACGATGTCTTTGAGTGGGTTTCCGCCCGCGGACACAAGGTCGAAGAATAGATCGGACCCGGGTATCACGTGTCCGCCGACCCAAGTCACTGCATTGTATGCATCGGCTTTCCTGTCGTACATCTCCTGCTCTCGAGCAGAGGCATCGTTGTATTGGTCCTGGATGGCCAGTTCTATACCTCGATCGGTCAAACCGAGAAGACGACCTGCAGTCGTGAGGTGGTTTGTTGCCCCACCCTCGTAGGGGTTCTGGCCGTAGCGGATTTCGGCGGCAGTGGCCTCCTCCAGCGCACGGCTATTGAGGCTCTTCCCTGCCAGTTCGTCGGTGTTCAGAGCCGCGAACACGTTGGCGGAGCCAATGTAGGTCTCGTTCCTGATCGGATCCAGCCAGCCTTCGTTGTCGAATCCTGGGCGGTCGTCCAGCCCGATGTTGACGAGCCTAGGAATGTACGGACTCATGCTGTCGGCGACCGTGCGAACCAACTCCGGATTGACGTCACCGATCGATAGGTGGTCGGTTCCGGGAATGTTCAATAGTGAGGCCAACGATTCGTCGGTGCTCATGGACTTCGCCACGGCCGACATGATTGTCCCGCTGCGCGTTGCTTCTTCGACATCGATGGGATCGTTCGGGTCCTGGACGATACTTTCGAGCTCGTCGAAGGCAAACATCGGTGTCACGGACGAAGGATCCTGCCATGGGTGCATCAGAACATCACGTACGAAGTCGCCGCCGCCGGGGCCAGCGACAGCATCTTCGAGCACGAATCGGTCGTCGGAGATCGCGGCGAATATCGGTTCGAAGTACTCACCACCTCGAGGATCGAATGTTGCGTCGCCGTCCGCCACAAGGTAGGAGTACGCAGAATCGCCGTACTGTTCTTGGTCGACTCGAGCTCCCAGGTATTGGCGACCGGCGTCGAGTAGGTGCTGGTCGATGTCGCTACCCATGCGATATTCGCTGTCGCCTGCCGCGACGATCGCAGCGATCGAGCGAGCATCTTCGATGCCGTTCAGGTCGGCGCGGGGGTAGATTCGGCCGTTGACGATCTCGCTGCTGGTGACCACCCGGTCTTCCCGGGACAGTGAGTCGCGGATGCCTTCGGGCAGGAGATCGAAGCTGCCCCGTGCTGGGACGTGCGGGTCGCCGCTGGTTGCGACGGTGATGGTGTCGGTCGAGATGATCTGCAACGAGTTGGCCAAACCCGCTCGGGCATCGTCCGGCAGCGTCGACATCACCTGTTGCAATTCGTGTGGGCTGAGCTTGTCGAGGGAGCGGGACATAGTGTTGAGGTATTCCATCTGAGAGGCCGGAATCGATGTGGGTTCGCCGGCGCGCAGGTCGGCGAGTTGTTCAGGTGTGAGAGTTCCCGATTCGGTGATGCGGTGCAGGGTCTGGGCGTCGGGGTTTCCGGCCGCGAGGGCAGCGGCGTCGGTCATGCCCTGAGTGTCTCCGAGCGCGGCTGCGGAGGTGAAGGCGAGTCGCAGGCTGGTGCGGGCCTCGTCCAGGCTGCGCGTCAGGTCGAGGTCTGCCTGTTCGGCGAGCGAGGCGTAACGCTGCAGGTTGGTCTGCAGTCCCGTCCGGAACGCCTCGCGGTCTTCGTCCGGTTCGGTGCGGGGGTCGATCACTTCGAGTTTTTCGGTGATGGTGTAGCAGTGTTCTCGGGCGGTGGCGAGGGCGTCGCGCGCGACGTCGAGGTTGCCTTTGATCGCGTGGTATCCGGTGGTGATGGTGTCGGCTACCCGTTCGAGTGTGTCGACGATGGCGCGGGCGGTGGTGCGGTCGTTGTGGGCGCGCTCAAAGGCGGCTTCGGCGGCCACACCTTCCCAGTACTGGCCGTCGACCTTCTCGACGTGGGAGACGTAGTTGTCGAAGAGTGCTTCGATGCTGGTTCCGAGGCTCAGCCACCCGTTGCGCCAGGTGAGTAGCGAGTCGGGAGTCCAGTTCTCGACCTGTGTTTTTGTCGGTGTCACGCGTCGTTGCTCGTGGTCCAGGTGCCGGTGGCAGACAGGTAGGTCGCGGCAAGTTGTTCCACCGCGTCGTCATCGGCGTTCCTGTACTGGACCACGGCCTGGCGCATGACATCGGCGGTTTCCTCGAACCGTTCGGTGACGGCAGCGACCAATGCTGTGTCGAGCAGGTCGGTGGAAATGCTGATGACTGCCTGCAACGACGACAGGCACGTCGCAGGCGCGCCGATCCAGGCTTCCTGCGGTACGACCTTCAGCGTCTCGGCGCTTCGTGCGAGTTGGTCGAGTCGACCCGACAGGTGTGTGAGTCGATCAAGATCAACTCGCAAGGCATCATTCGGCATGTGTCCCCCCTTGACAGCGTTGGAGACTAGCAGAGCCGGAGCGGACGGCAGCCAACCGGAACGCGCAGTGGCTACTCTCGAAGAATGGCGGCGATTCCGGATTCACCAGTAGAGACGAACACGGCGGTATGTGGTTTCGAGAGCACCTTCGTCGACGAGCTCGGCGTCCTCACTGTGGCCTGGCAGGGCGCCGAGGTTCCGGACCCGACGCTGCTCGTGCTCAACGAGCAGCTCGCGACGTCGCTGGGGTCGGACGCCGCCACGCTACGGAGCGACGACGGGGTCGCGGTCCTGTCCGGTGCGGCGGCGCCTGCCGAATCGCAGCCGGTCGCGATGGCATATGCCGGACACCAGTTCGGTGGGTACGCCCCGCTCCTCGGAGACGGCAGAGCGTTGCTTCTCGGCGAACTCGTGGACACTGACGGTCGACGGGTCGACTTGCATCTCAAGGGATCGGGGCCCACACCATTCTCTCGGGGTGGCGACGGATTCGCGGTGGTCGGCCCGATGCTCCGCGAATACCTGGTGAGCGAGGCAATGAGTGCCCTCGGCATCCCCACCACGCGCGCGCTGTCGGTGGTGGCGACGGGTCGTGCTGTTCACCGCAACGGCGTCGAACCCGGTGCCGTGCTCGCACGGGTCGCAGCGAGCCACCTCCGGGTGGGGACCTTCGAACTCGCGGTCCGTCAGGGCGAAATCCTGAGTACGCTCGCCGACTACGCGATCGCCCGTCACTACCCGGAGCTCACCGAACTACCGGCGGAGGGCGAAGGGAACCGATACCTGGCGTTCCTCGAGGCCGTGGTCGAAGTGCAGGCATCCTTGGTCGCGCGATGGATGCTCACCGGTTTCGTGCACGGGGTGATGAACACCGACAACACGACGATCTCGGGGGAGACCATCGACTACGGTCCGTGCGCCTTTCTCGACGCCTACGACCCGGCCGCAGTCTTCAGCTCCATCGACCAGAGCGGCCGCTACGCGTTCGGCAACCAGCCCACCGTCCTGAAATGGAATCTGGCGCGTTTCGCCGAAGCGCTTCTACCGCTGCTCGATTCCGATCCGAACGCCGCGATCCCCGCAGCGACCGCGATCCTCGGCACCTTCGACGAACACTACGAAAACCACTACTCACACGGCATGGCGGCCAAGCTGGGTCTGAACGGCGACGACGTCGATCGAGCGTTGGTCGACGAACTGCTGACGCTGATGGCCGAACACGCAGCCGATTGGACAGCCACCTTCCGGGCCCTTGCAGACGAACTTCGTGGACACGCGACACCACTCGACCACCTCGTCCCACGCGAGGATATCGGTCCGTGGCTGACACGCTGGCGCGGTGCTGTCGAGGGGCGCGAGCACGACACGGCGGACGCGATGGACCGCGTCAACCCGCTCTACATCCCGCGCAACCATCGGGTTGACGAAGCCTTGCGCGCGGCGACGGACGGTGATCTCGCGCCGTTCCAGAAGCTGTTGGAGGTCGTGACGCATCCGTTCGAGCGTCGCGACGAGTGGGCCGAGTACACCACCCCTGCACCGCGGGAATTCAACGACACCTTCCGGACATTCTGCGGTACATGACGGGTCAACCCTGCACGAGTCGCGTGCGACCCGCGGCGTGTCCTTCCCAGTACTCCTCACGAATGTGCCGCTTGTACAGCTTGCCGTTCGGATCGCGGGGGAGTGCGTCCACGAAATCGATGCTGCGTGGGCACTTGTAGGTGGCGAGCTCGCGGTGGCAATAGGTCCGAAGTTCTTCCGCGAGCGCGTCGGTCGCGGCAGCGGGGTCTACCAATTGCACGACCGCCTTCACCGCTTCGCCCATCTCCTCGTCAGGGACGCCGATGACAGCGACGTCGAGCACTGCGGGATGGCCGATGAGCACGTCCTCGGTCTCCTGTGGGTAGATGTTCACCCCACCGGAGATGATCATCAGGGCCTGCCGGTCGGTGAGATAGAGATATCCCTCGTCGTCGACGTATCCCATGTCGCCGAGTGTGCGCCACCCTTTCGGGTGAGTGACTCCCGCGGTTTTCTCGGGATCGTTGTGGTATTCGAAGGGGCGCCCGCCGTCGAAGTACACGACACCGATGTCACCGGCGGGTAATTCCTCCCCGTTCTCGCCGACGATGTGGCATGCCTGCATGGGTTTGCCGACGGAGCCGGGGTGCGCGAGCCACTCTGCAGACGAGATCTGTGTTGCTCCGACATCCTCGGTGCCCGAATAATATTCGTGGATAATCGGGCCTATCCATTCGATCATCCGGTACTTCACCGACACCGGACACGGTGCCGCACCGTGCGTGACTTCCTCGAGTGACGACAGATCGTATGCCGCTCGCTCCTCCGCGGACAGCTTGAGCATCCGCACGAACATGGTCGGCACGAATTGCGCGTAGGTGACGCGGTGCCGTTCGATGAGTTCGAGACACCGGACCGGATCGAAGCTTTCCATCACGACGACGGCGGCGCCGAGACGCTGTGCCGACATGCAGAACACCAGGGGAGAGCCGTGGTACAGCGGTGCCGGTGAAAGATACACGCTTCCCGCGGTGATTCCTCGCGCCGCGATGCCCTTGGCGACCTGGACGGGCGGCGAGGTGGGATCGCCGAACGGCGTGGCCGGTAGAGGTTTGCGGACACCCTTGGGGCGTCCGGTGGTTCCCGACGAATACAGCATCTCGCGGCCTTCGACGCACTCGTCGAGCGCCATCGGCTCATTGCTGTCGAGGATCGAGGCGTAGTCGTCGAAGCCGGGCAGTGCGCCGACGGTACACACGCGGACGCCGATGTTCGCCAGATCGATACCGTCGATGACGTCGGCCATCGATGCGGTCGTGATCAGGGCGGCCGAGCCGGAATCATCGAGGATGTACTGCACCTCGGCGGCCCGCAGGTGCCGATTGATCGCCGTGTAATACAGGCCCGAGCGTTGGGCTGCCCACGCGACTTCGAGAAAGGCCCGAGAATTCTCCATGAGGATGGCGATGTGGTCGCCGGTGGTGAGGCCTTGCGCGCGTAGGTACGTAGCGAACCGTGCGGATCGATCGTCCAGTTCTCGGTAGGTGACGACGTCTCCTTCGCCCATGATGATCGCGGGCGCGTCGGGTGTGCGCAGTGCGTGGGCGGCAGGAGTCAGTGCGAGCTCCACCGGTTCGGCAGCGACTGCTGTCATGAAGGCCTCCCTGGTTCGACGTGCTGCAGAATAATATTCTTTCGTGTGAGAGTATCGTTTCGGCAATGCCTGGGCCACCCCGGGTTTTCCTGTTCCGAGCCGAACCCCGTGCTCCCGCAGTCACTCCAATGAAGGAGTCTCGAGATGTTGAACCTTTTGTGTCGCCGATCCACGATTCGACGCCCAATGCTGCTGACAGCGCTTGTCGCGTCGCTGGCCATGGTGGTGGGGGCCTGCGGGAACGGCGGTGCAGTGCGCACCGATGAGGCAGCGGTCGGCGACCCGGTCCAGGGTGGGACGGTCAGTGTCGTACAGGGAGGTGAGCCGCGTTCGCTCGACCCGGCCACTCTCGTCAACGCCTGGGTGTCGAACAGTCTCATCGGTAACGCGCTGTACGGAACTCTACTGGTCAACGATCCTGAGACCCTCGAGATCACGCCCGTTCTCGCCGAATCTTTCGACACCTCCGACGGTGGTGCGACCTTCCAACTGGAGTTGCGCGAGGGACTCCTCTTCACCGACGGAACCGCCTATGACGCTGATGCCGTCCGGTACAACTGGGACCGCATGCGCGACGAGGCCTCCGGATCCCCCTCGTTGATCCAGTCGTCACAGATCGCCGACCTCGAGGTGACCGATCCACTGACGCTGAAGGTGACACTCGACTCGCCCAACCCGCACTACGCGCAGGCCGTGGTGTGGAGCGGCCTCAACTGGATCGCTTCACCGACCGCGCTCGAAGCCGGACGGCAGGCATTCGACGAACGCCCCGTCGGGGCAGGACCGTTCACAATGACGCAATGGCGGCGACAGGACCGCATCATGCTCGAACGCAACACCGGATACGAGCCGGCGCCCTACCTGGACGGCATCGAACTGGTCCACAACGGCGACACGAACCAGCGCATCAACGCCGTGGTCTCCGGCCAGGCCGGTCTTGCCATCGAAGGAAGCTGGGCGTCTCTCGGTCGCGCCGAGGACGCCGGCCTCCGCACCATCGTCGAACCCACCGGTGGCGGGCAGTTCCTGGCACTGAACACCCGCCGTGCACCGTTCGACGACGAACGCGCCCGACGAGCGCTCGCGCTCGCCATCGACATCGACACACTGAACGAGGTCGTCTTCGAAGGCCGCGCCGAACTTCCGCGAACTCTCTTCGACGAATCCTCACCGTTCTATGCGGACATCGAGATCCCGGCGCACGACCCGGACGCTGCGCAACAGTTGTTCGACGAACTCGCCGCCGAGGGAAAGTCCGTGTCGTTCACCTTCCTGGCTTACACCTCGGTCGAGAACAAGGCCGTCGCGGAAGCTGTCCAGGCACAGTTGAGTGCGTTCGACGGCGTCGAGGTCCAGGTGGAGGTCCTGGATTTCACCTCCGCATTGCCACGGCTCAGCAGCTACGATTTCGACGTCGCGATCACATCGGCGACGATCCTCGACCCGGACACCGCACTGTGGGCCAATTTCCACGGCGATTCGACCGGGAACTTCACCGGTATCGACGACCCGGAGCTCAACGCAGCCATCGACGAAGGCCGGATCGCGGCCGAACTCGAAGAACGCAGCGCCGCCTACGAAACGGCTCAGCAACGAATCGTCGACTTGAACCCTGCTGTGTGGTACATCCGCACTGCGCCCGCGGTCGTACTCGGTGAGGGCGTCCACGGCGTGCAGATGTACGGGATGGGGTCGCTCCGGCCGGAATTGCTGTGGATGAACCGATAGTGTCCGGAGTCTCTGAGCAGAAGCGCACGGAGCTCATCGAACTAGTGAGAACGCTGATCGAGGGAACTGTTGACGACGAGGACGAGCACCGCTGGCTCGACCGGCTCGAAGCGGCGGTGCCCGATCCGCGTGTCAGCGACTACATCTACTGGGACAGGTCCGATCCGCCGCTGACCGCAGAGCAGATCGTCGACAAGGCATTGTCGTATCGTCCGATCGCGTTCGGCGGATCCGAGTAGCCGCAAAATCGACCGGCGGTGCCGATCTCAATCCGGCGAGTAATCGGGTATGGACGTCTGCTCATCGAGCGACGACGACACCGCGAGACCCTGGGCGGCCGCGGCGGTGCGGACCGCGTCGATCACCAACTGCAGCGGCCGTCGTTGTGCGTCCGCGCCGCGATGGGCGATGGAGATCGTGCGCATCAGCGGGTCGGTCAGGGCGACCACTTCTATCCCCGGTGGACGCAGGGTCAGCCCGAGGTCGGAGACGAGGGTGACTCCCAGTCCTGCAGCGACCATGGCGAGTGCCGTCGCCTGCTCACCGACCTCGTGGTTGATTCTGGGTTCGAATCCGGAATGTTGACAGGCCGAACGCACCGCCCGGCCGAAATGTGAGTTGGGTCCGGCCAGCACCCACGGATACTCGGCGAGATCTGCCAAGGACGTGGTGTTCGCAGGTTCCGAACCGGGAGGCATCACTGCGTGTAATCGTTCCACCGCGATGACCACCCGGCTCAGCTCCGGATCCCACGGCATCGGATAGTTGGAGTAGTCGATCACGAACGAGAAATCCAGCGTGCCGACCTGGACGGCACCCGCGGTGTCCTCCGGCGCGAGTTCCTTCGTGCGGACCTCGATGCCCGGATACTCGGCAGCAAGCAACGTCAGTGCCCTCGGCAGCAGGCTCGATGCGACCGACGCCCACACACCACCGATCAAACGTGCGGTGACCCCGTCCTGTGTTCGTTCGAGAGCGGTCGTCGCGCGCTCGACCGATCGGAGGATCTCCTCGGCGTGCTCAGCGAGGACGAGGCCGACGTCGGTGAGCTGCACCCGGCGACCATGCCGGACGAAAAGAGTTGCACCGACGTCACGTTCGAGCAGAGCGAGTTGTTGGGACACGGCCGAGGTGGTGTAATGCAAAGCCGCGGCAGCAGCGGTCACGGTGCCTCGGCGATGCAACTCGCGAAGCATCCGCAACCGGCGCAGAGACAGCTCCATATCGCCAGGGTAAGGGCTGTGTAGGAACCGTGAACGCAATCATTCAAGTTTCGTAACTGGACGCCGGACCGCATCCACCTGCACGCTGGCGTTGTCAGCCGATTACTCGTGGCGACGAAATTCTACTGCGGATGATTGGGGTGGCTCACTATGACCTCGACGATGGAGCGCGCGTTCGGCCAAGGCCCGGACAATGCAGAGCAAGGCCCCCGTGAGCCTCTTCTTCGGATGACCTGGACCGATCCGATCACCGGAGCACACGGATACCTCGTCGTGCACACGTCGGTCTCCGGGCTTTCCACCGGCGGCACCCGGATGCGGGCGGGCTGCACGGTGTCGGAGGTCGAGGATCTGGCTCGGGGGATGGCAGCGAAGACTGCGGTGTTCGACCTGCCGGTGGGCGGTGCGAAAGGTGGCATCGACTTCGACCCGAAGGATCCCCGAGCGATCGGTGTTCTGGAGCGGTTCTGTCATGCAATGCGTCCGTGGTTGGACACTCATTGGGTGACCGCGGAGGACCTGGGAGTGCCGCAGCATCTGATCGATGACGTCTTTGCGCGGCTCGGACTCCAGCAGTCGTACCATGCCGCAATAGGACGCTCGGAGAATCCGGAACGCACACTGCAGCGCGTCCGGACCGCACTCAATGCACCGGTGAGCGGCGGCTTTCTGCTCGGTGACGTGGTCGGCGGGTACGGAGTTGCACAGGCCTGCATCGGCACGATGCACGCGCACGAGTGGGTGCCGGCCGACACGACCGTAGCGATTCAGGGCATCGGCACCATGGGAGGTGGTGCAGCCTGGTATCTGCACGAAGTCGGCGTTCGCGTGATCGCTGTCGCCGATGCCGCGGGCACGCTGTACTGCGCGGACGGACTCGATATTCCGACTCTGCTCGATCTGCGCGACGGCTACGGCGAGATCGACCGCACCCGTGTTCCGGCACATGTTGAGCAGTTGCCGCGCGCAGCTGTAATCGGTGTAGCCGCAGATATTCTCGTCCCCGCCGCGATCTCGTATGCGATCACGTCGGACAACGTCGACCAGGTCGCCGCTCGAGTCGTCGTCGAGGCCGCAAATGCTGCGACGACCCCGGATGCCGAGGCGTCGCTGATCGGGCGGGGTATTCCGGTGGTTCCGGATTTCGTGGCCAACGCCGGGGCAGTCGCCTGGGCATGGTGGGTGCTGCTCGGTCAGGTCGGCGACGATCCGGAGGATTCATTCCTGCGGTTGCGTACCGAGATGCTGGCCAAGGTCGCGCTGCTGGTCGAGCGATGGCTACTCGACCGTGTACCGCCGCGACAGACCGCGGGGGAGTTGGTCGCGGCGCACCACAACGCGTCGGCTCTGGTGGACCCCGTTGCGGTGCCGGTGCTGGTGATCCCGTAGACGTTCCTCCCGGCGTGCGGGTTTCCTCACGAACACGACCCACGGAAACCCGCGCGACGCGAGGAAAGCTTGTGCCTCTGTAGTTACCGTCATCGCTGTTCGGAGCGCCGAGTGCACACGAGCACCGCGTTGGCACCGGCTTGGAACTCGTAGTCGACGCTACGAATATCAGTGGTGATCCCGTCGTCGGCCAGACCCTGTCGCAGGGTGTCGAGATGCGGGTACCGGTCTGGTCCATAGTTACGAGAGGGAAGAGGCGCACCTCGGTCGCGGCCACCCTCATGAGTTCACGCACTGCGTCGTGGTGGAACGACAGGTCGAGCCGGTCTGCGTAGCTGAACAACAAGTGAGAGCTGACCACCAAGTCGAACGCTTCGTCGTCGAAGGGCAATTGGGGGAGTCCGCCTGCGACGTAACGCTCGGGATGTGCAACGTGGTGGCCTGAGAACCGACGTCCGGCTTCATGGACACCGTAGCGGAAGCGGCTTTCGATTGCCGAGCCGAATCCGAGCTTTCCGCCGGTTGTGTGGGTTTCCGTGGGTCGTGTTCGTGGGGAAACCCACACGGCGGGAGGAAAGTTCACGAGGTAGGGGCCTCTCCGTCACCATGACGACGCGGACGCGCGACGTTGCTGACGACGACCACCCTTTCCGTCGTGGTTGCGCCGTCCTGGGATTCGATGTGCCCGCCGACGCAACGCCAGCTCGTGTTGAAGACGTTCGGCCGACAACTTTCCCGGTCCGTGAATGCGGCTACCGTCGGCTTGCTCGATCACTACAGACATCTCAGTCCTTCGTCGTTGTTTATGTGAACGGGACAGTATTGCGCGCGGGGCATCACCGAGGCACGCGAATTTCATGGACCTCCACAAGAGTTGCGCGCAGCTTGCACGGTCGGAGTCGCTACAGAAGATCGGCGCACGACGAGCATGAGCTCTGGACAACTCGGTTAATTGCCCCTAACTTACAGGGGTGAGCGAACGTTACCCCCTACCCGATCTGGCGGACCTGCCCGAGGACATCGTCGAACGCATCCTTGAAGTGCAGGACAAGTCGGGTTTCGTCCCGAACGTGTTTCTGGCCTTCGCGCGTCGACCCGCTGAATGGCGAGCATTCTTCGCCTATCACGACGCGATCATGCTTCGTGAGGAGTCAGGATTGACGAAGGGCGATCGCGAAATGATCGTGACCACCATCTCGGCGGAGAACAAGTGTCTGTACTGCGTCGTCGCGCACGGTGCGATCCTCCGAATCTACGAGAAGAAGACGACTGTCGCTGATCAGGTGGCTGTCAACTACCGCGTCGCCGACATCACGTCCCGGCAGCGGGTGATGCTCGATTTCGCGAGCAAGGTCAACACGCGGTCGCACGAGATCTGCGATGACGACTTCGCGGCACTGCATGCACATGGGTTCACCGACGAGGACGCGTGGGACATCACCGCAATCACAGGCTTCTTCGGATTGAGCAATCGCATGGCGAGCGTGACCGGCATGATGCCCAACATCGAGTTCTACACGATGGGACGTCAACCTCGGGCATGAAACAAGCAATATCGGCGTGAAGTCCTGTTGTTTCGAACCGGTGAGGGCGGCGACGTCACCGGGGGCACGCCGCCGCAATGATCCTCTCAGCCTTCGATGATGGCGCCGCAGATGCCGCATTCCTCCAGCTGTCGGCGCTTCCAGCGAGCGACCGGAATGAAGAACAACGTGAACTGCTTGAACTCGCGCAATCGTACCCACTGTGTGGTGTTGTGACAGCGCGGACACGTTCGGACATGCCCTGAGCCGAGGTGTTGCCGCTTGGTGCCGTATCCGAACAGAAGGAACACCACGCCAGCATAGAACGTCCCCGCGTGCTGACACTCCTGGCTGCGATGGGCATCCGTTCCTCGCCGGGCTTCCGAGCCAGGGACCAGACGCGGTTCACGACGGACCCGCCGCAGTGGGGGCGCTCGTGCCTTTCGGTATGACGGGAAGCCCGCCCGGACCCGTCTCTCATATGCCATCAAAGGATGCGGGGATCGAGAACTCCAGTGCGGACCGCTTTCACCAGCCGTCGCGGAACGCGATGGGTGACGCCGTCGACAGTCACGGGAACGAGAGCAGGGACGCCCGCCGTCCACTGGGAGCGCCGGGAGCGGGTGTTGGAGCGTGACATGCGGCGTTTGGGAACTGCCATGGCTGGATCCTTTCGAGAGAACGATCAGGGGCGGCGACGGCCGTACTTGCGTTCGAATTTTTCGACACGTCCGGCCACATCCAATGTTCTGGCGGTCCCGGTCCAGAACGGGTGGGATTCGCTGGTCACGTCCGCCACGATCAAGGGATAGGTGTTGCCGTCGGACCAGGCGATCGTGCGGTCGGACCGGGCCGTCGAGCGGGTGAGGAAAGCGGTTCCGGTGTTGGCGTCCTGGAACACCACGGGGTGGTACTCGGGGTGGATGGCTGGTTTCATCGTCGTCTTTCTTCTTCTGTCCGTGAGGTTTCCGGTTGGCTGAGAGCAGACGGCTCACAGGGGTCTTCGTGGTAGTTGCCGAACGGGTCGTTCCAGCTCGTCCACAGGTGGGGCTTCGCTAGTTCGGCATCGGTGAGCAGCGCCCGGTCCAGGGCGGCGCGGATCGAGTCGGGTTCGGTGTCGTGGGTGAGGATCGCCAGCGAGGTGTCGCGGTCGCCGAACCTCTCGTCCCACCGCAACGCGGCAAGGGCTTGCCGTTCGCTGCTCACGTCCCGGAGCTGTTCGGGCTCCATCGAGGTAAGCCACGGCCCCGCGTGGGCGACGCGCAGACCACCGCCGGCGGATTCGAGCAGTAACGCATTGTCGGGTTGTGTCGCCACCCAGGCGCGGCCGCGAGAGCGGACCACGCCGTCGAGCAGAGCGTCGATCGCCTCGTGTAGGCGTTCGGGATGAAATGGGCGACGGGCGGTGTATTCGAGCAGGTGCACTCCGCAGTCCTCGTCGAGCGGCGGTTGGCCGCGCAGGAGCGGTGAGTGCGCATCGGAGATCGTGCCGCGCCGAGCGGTCGGTGGAATACGTCGTAGCAGGCCTTCGATGTCGCCGGGTTCGCCCCAGATTACGGGCGCATCCGGTGCGAGCCGGGACAGCACAGCATGCAGCCGTGCCTGTTGCCATCCGTCGGACCCGGGACAGACGACCAGGGCATCGGCGAATTCGACCTGCCCGACGACGACCTGCGCGAGCGTGCGCTCGTCGTCGAGTTCCTCGTCACCGGTGGCATCGTCGAGCCAGGTTGCGGCGTCGACGCAGGTGATGGTGCCCTCGATCCGCACGTCGCGGGAGGCGGGGGCGTCGATCCGGCCGACGATGCCGGTGACCATCACGTGTTCGATTGCCCAGCACAGTGCTTCGGGCTCGAAAAGTGGGTCGAGCAGTAGGACGATGCGGTCGACGTTGCTGCGGTCGTGGAGGCGACGCAACAGCGGGAGTAGGTCTTGGTTCAGTGTGCAGGAGACGCAGCCGTGGGCGAGTTCGAGTATCTCGTCACGTTCGTCGTCGGTCGTGGTCATTGTGCGTCGCACGATGCCTTCGTAGACCTCCGTCAAGTTGTAGCGCACGAGGATCGTCCCGGGCCGTAGGAGGGCGTGCGCGGTCTGTTCGATCGGTCCGCGCCACCCGGCGACGAGGATCAGTGGTGTCCGGAGGTTCACCCTGCCCCTTTCGATAATGATTGTCATTTACGTTGCCCTGAGCGTACAGTCCTGATCGTTCCTTGTCGAAAATGATTGTCGTTAACGAGGCGACGGAGAGGGCATCGTGTCGGCACACTGCCAAGTCACCGGACGCGTTCCAGGATTCGGAAAATCCGTATCCCATTCGCATGTCCGCACCAACCGACGCTGGGATCCGAACATCCAGCGCAAAACCTATTTCGTGCCCTCCGAGAGAAGGCGGATCACCTTGACCGTCTCAGCGAAGGGCATCAAAACCATCGACCGTGACGGGATCGACGCCGTGGTTGCCCGGCTGCGCGCCCGAGGGGAGAAACTGTAAATGGCCCGTAACGAGATCCGCCCGATCGTGAAGCTGCGCTCGACCGCCGGAACCGGGTTCACGTATGTCACCCGCAAGAACCGACGCAACGATCCCGATCGTCTCGTGCTGCGCAAGTACGACCCGGTGTTGCGCCGGCACACCGAGTTTCGCGAGGATAAATAGCCGTGGCAAAAAAACCGAAGATCGCACGGAACGAGCAGCGACGTGTGATCGTCGCCCGCTACGCCGAGCGACGCAGCGAACTCAAAGAGTGTGTGCGGCGCCCCTCGAGCACCCCGGAGGAGCGACGAGCCGCGCAGGCCGCTCTGCAGCGACTGCCGCGCGACGCCAGCCCCGTGCGGGTGCGCAACAGGGATGTGGCGGACGGGCGTCCCCGTGGTCATCTGCGCAAGTTCGGGCTTTCCCGTGTGCGGGTGCGCGAACTGGCGCACCGGGGCGAGTTACCTGGTGTGCGCAAGTCGAGTTGGTAAGGGCTACAAGGGAGTCGCCCTGTTGTGCACGTCTCTCTCCGGCCCCGGTCCGCTGAGTACTTTCCGAACACCTGCCCACCGGCGGGACAGGACTGTCCCGCCGGCGCCGTTTTTCGTCAGGAGGGAAACATGAAAGTTCGCGCATCTTTGAAGCCACGCTCTGGACATGCGTCGTCGTTCGGTTGGTCGGCGTCGCGGCCTGTAGGGGGGGCGGTCCGGCCGGTCGATCTCCAGCACCCGCCGGATTCATCGTCGATCAAGAACGCCGATGCGGACGTGATCGGCCCCATGCTGCCCTGACGCGATGATCGTGGCCGCATGACGATCGTCGAGCATGGAGGTGGTTTCCGAGAAATTGACGCCTGGATCGAGAAAAGTCAATATAGACGGATGTCGAATCAGCAGTCGAACGAAGGCGCTCCGTGCTGCCCGCCCCTCGCACAGAAGCCGCTGACTTCCGATTGGGCCACCGATCTGGCCCGCATGTTCAAGGCTCTCGGTGATCCGGTGCGCCTGCGCATGTTGAGTCTGATCGCCGGCCATCAGGGCGGGGAGAGCTGCGTGTGCGACATCAGTCCTGAGTTCGATCTGTCGCAGCCCACCATCTCGCACCACCTCAAGGTGTTGCGCGAAGCGGGCCTGCTCGAGTGCGAACGTCGCGGCACCTGGGTCTACTACCGTGTACTCCCCGAAGCCCTCGAACAACTGTCCGCGGTGCTCGCGACCGAATCCGGTGTGCTGCAGGGATCGGCCTGCGCCTGCGCCTCGACCGAACCCTCTCAGGAGACGGTCTCGTGACCACCACGACCGAAAACCGTTCAGTCGTCGGCAAGATGTCGGTCCTCGACCGGTTCCTGGCCGTGTGGATCGGCATCGCCATGGTCGCCGGCCTACTGCTCGGCCGACTCATCCCCGGACTCGGCGACGCACTGAGCGTCATCGAGATCGACAACATCTCCCTGCCGATCGCGCTCGGTCTGTTGATCATGATGTATCCGGTGCTCGCGAAGGTGCGCTACGACCGCCTCGACACCGTCACCGGCGATCGCAAACTGCTGATCTCCTCATTGATCCTCAACTGGGTGCTCGGCCCGGCGCTGATGTTCGCCCTCGCCTGGCTGCTGCTGCCCGACCTGCCCGAATACCGCACGGGCCTGATCATCGTCGGCCTTGCCCGATGCATCGCGATGGTCATCATCTGGAACGACCTCGCCTGCGGCGACCGTGAAGCCGCTGCCGTCCTGGTCGCGATCAACTCGATGTTCCAGGTGATCATGTTCGCGGTGCTCGGCTGGTTCTACCTGTCGGTCCTGCCCGGCTGGCTCGGTCTCGAACAGACCAGCCTCGATGTCTCGCCGTGGCAGATCGCCAAGTCGGTGCTGATCTTCCTCGGTATCCCACTCGTCGCCGGTTTCGTGACCCGCCATGTCGGTGAAAGGGCCAAGGGTCGCCAGTGGTACGAAGAGACGTTCCTGCCGAGGATCGGCCCGTGGGCGCTCTACGGACTCTTGTTCACAATCGTGATCCTGTTCGCGCTGCAGGGCGAACAGATCACCTCGCAGCCGTGGGACGTGGTGCGAATCGCGCTGCCACTGCTCGCGTATTTCATCCTCATGTGGGGCGGCGGGTTCCTGTTCGGTGCGGCGGTCGGGCTCGGTTACGAGCGCACCACGACGCTCGCGTTCACCGCTGCCGGTAACAACTTCGAGCTCGCCATCGCGGTGGCTATCGGCACCTTCGGGGTCACCTCTGGTCAGGCTTTGGCCGGGGTGGTCGGTCCGCTCATCGAGGTACCCATCCTCGTTGCCCTGATCTACGTCTCGCTCGCCCTGCGGAAGCATTTCACCCGCTCGCCGGCCCCCGTCGTGTCGTGAGGATCCGTGGGTAGGTCCCAAGGGATCGTGCTGAAGTGGTGATCACCATGAGCTGCAGCGATCCACGACGATATCGATCTCCGGGCGCGCGCTCGGCTCACCGATTTCGATCCCGCCTCGGTGTGAACCCACTTCGACAGGACGTTGCACTTCCATGACCACCGATTCCTCGACCGGTCGCATGTCCTCGGTGTTGTTCGTCTGTGTGCACAACGCCGGCCGTTCCCGGATGGCCGTGGGCTTCCTCACCGCGCCGGCCGGCGACCAGGTCGAGGTCCTGCTCGCCGAACTCGTTCCTGACGAGGACCCCGCCCGACCATCTCGAAGTGTGTGACCGATGCTCCCGGATCATCGGTCACACAAACAGCACCGTACTGCGGGTCTACCGATGCGACTCAGCTGATGTCGGCACCGGCGACGCGTAGCGTAGATCAGTGCGCCCACCGCCACGACGGCCACACCGGCAAGGACCGAACTGCCAGGCAGGCTGAACGCCAGCATCAGGCACCCCGCCAGCCCGAATACCGGAATGCCGCGCCCGAACCATCTCTGGGCCGGGGGGAGCGTCCAGGCGGAGGCGTTGGCGACGGCGTAATAGAGCAGTACACAGAAGGACGAGAATCCGATCGCGGCGCGCACATCGGTGGTCGCGACGACGATGGCCACCACGGCACCGACGGCGAGCTCGGCGTGATGCGGCACCGCGAATCGTGGGTGCACCGCCGCCAGGATGCGCGGTAGATGCCGGTCGCGTGCCATTGCCAGGGTGGTGCGGGAGACGCCGAGCACCAGAGCCAGCAGCGAACCCAATGCCGCGACGACGGCGCCGACACGCACCACGGGCTCCAGCCATCCGGCTCCGGCTGCGGCCACCGCGCTCGACAGCGGTGCGGTCGCTTCGGATAGGCCCTGTGGGCCGAGCGCCATCAGTGCGATGACGGCGACGGCCGAATACACGACCAAGGTGATGCCCAAAGCCAGCGGGATTGCGCGGGGGATAGTGCGCGCCGGATCGCGAACTTCCTCACCGAGGGTGGCGATTCGCGCGTACCCGGCGAAGGCAAAGAACAGCAGCCCGGCCGCTTGCAACACACCACCGACCGTGATGTCGGAAGCCCATTCCAGTCGCGCAAGGTCGGAAGCCTCGGAGGTGGACGCCGCGACGACGACGGCGGCGAGCACGGCCAGCACGATCGCCACGATCACCCGGGTCAGTAGCGCCGACTTCTGGACGCCGCGATAGTTCACCGCGGTCAAGGCCACGACCGCCGCGACAGCGACCGCGTGGGCCTGCTCAGGCCAGGCGTAGGCGCCGACGGTCAACGCCATGGCTGCACACGAGGCGGTCTTGCCGACAACGAAGGACCAGCCCGCGAGATAGCCCCAGAATTCGCCGAGTCGTTCGCGCCCATACACGTACGTGCCGCCGGAGACCGGGTACCGCGCCGCCAGCCGAGCCGACGAGGTCGCATTGCAGTACGCGACGAGCGCCGCCACACCGAGTCCTATCAGCAGCCCGGACCCGGCGGCCCTGGCAGCCGGCCCCAGGGCCACGAAGATACCCGCTCCGAGCATCGAGCCGAGACCGATGACGACGGCGTCCGTCAATCCCAGACGCCGCTTCAGTTCATCCGGTGTACCCGCCGCGATCTTCTTCGGCATCATGCTCCCGTCACACACCGATGACCAAATTACATCAATCTAGTTTGATGTATCTGATGATATCCTCGTGGCGTGGAGCTGTCGCGTCAACTCGTCCCGTCCTTCGTGCAACTGGCCGCTCATCCGCTGCGGTGGCAGCTGTTGGCGATGCTGTCCGGCGGCGACTATCGGGTTCGGGAGATGGTGACGCTGGTCGGCGAGTCGCAGAACCTGATCTCATACCACCTGCGCTTGCTGCGCGACGGTGGGCTGGTGCGTGCCAACCGCAGCAGCTTCGATGGCCGCGACAGCTATTACCACCTGGATCTGGACAGCTGCAGCCAGATGCTGGCCGGTGCCGGCGCCGCACTTCATCCGGCACTTGTCATGAACCCCACACCCCCGAAGCTCGGGTCGACGACGCCGGCGTCAGTCCTGTTCGTGTGCACCGGTAACAGTGCCCGCTCTGCGATCGCGGAAGCGCTGCTACGCCACCACGCCGGTGCTCGGGTCGACGTACTCAGCGCCGGTACTCGCCCCAGGCCGGAGATGCACCCGAATGCGGTCCGGGTGCTGCGAGGAGAGTTCGGGATCGACATTTCCGATCAGCGGCCCCGCCACGTGGACACCCTCGCCGACCGCCGGTTCGATAGGGTGATCACCCTGTGCGACAAGGCTCGCGAAGTCTGCCCGGAGTTCGGCGACTTCACCGGCTGGGCCCACTGGAGCATCCCCGACCCGGCAGCATCGGGCGGCGCCGACGACGATATCTATCCGACCTTCCAGGCCACCGCCGCTGAGATCGACACCCGCATCCGGTATCTGCTGCCGATGCTCACCGCTCAGCTGTGAAGTCGGCTTCACTCTGCGCACCAACCCGGCTCCCGCCTTCGCCGACGTGATCCGCGGCTCGTTGCGGATTCTGCTGTCGGCGCGGCCAGTTCGGGGCGCGCATCGATGGTCGTTCAGGTGAGATTCTTGCTGAGCGCCCTCGGGGGAGTCTGGTTGTGGTGTTGAAGATCGAGCCGTCGAGTGCCACATGCTTCGCAGCGGACGTAGAGCACTCGTCCCATCGACGTCTGGTGGCTCGACTCGACCAGCCACCCGTGTTCGTGGACGGTGCTCTGTGCGCCGGCGGGTGTGGGGCTGTCGTGGGTTTCCCGTGTGATCATGCCTACCACCATGATGTAATGGCATTATGCATCTCAACCCTTACGGCGAGTACGCGGTCGTCCTGGCTGCGTCACTGGCCAATGATTGGCCCGCCACTCGCGCCGAGATCGAGCAGCGGACGCGAGACGTCGGGATGACGATGGAATTTGCTGAAGCACCGGACGATCATGCACTCACTCGGGCCGTGATCGACGAGTGGTTGACCGTCGTGGACGCATCCGACCCGCAGGTGCGCGCACGGCTGCTCAACGCGCAGATGGCCACGGCCTCGGCCTATCCACGGCTGACCGATCATGACGGTGAAGGGTGGCATCTGCACTACCGCGCTGAGGAGAAATCGCTCCCCGATGTCCTCCGATCCATCATCAGCGTCGGCACCGCACTGCACCTGACCACCCGCGGAATGCATCGCCTCGGACGGTGCGCCGCGGGGCAGGTTCCGGGGGATCCGTGCTCTGCCGTGGTCGTCGATGTCACCCGTAACGGCCGCCAGAGGTATTGCTCCGTGCGGTGCGCGAATCGCGATGCCGTTCGTCGGCATCGCGCGAGGGTGAAAGCCGATCACTGAGCGCAGGGGAGCATCAGGGACCGAGACGATTCAACCCGTTCATCACCCCACTCCCTTCTTACTTTGAAGTAAGGTCTGGGCATGGAACCCGTCCTGACATCGACATACCGGAGCTGGCTGAAGTTGCCGCGCAACGCCGTCGGCTCCGCGCTCTTCTCAGTGGGCATGTGCGTGCGCGTGCCCTATTTCGCGACAGTGCTACCTCGTGTCACGCACCTCGAACCGGGCCGCTGCGAGGTGCGAGCCCCGAAATGGTGGGGCGTCCACAACCATCTCGGTACCTTCCACGCGATCGCCGCGTGCAACCTCGCCGAAGCCGCCATGGGGATGCTCGCCGAAGCGACAGTGCCCTCGACGCATCGATGGATCCCGAAGGCCATGTCCACCCAGTACCTTGCCAAGGCGGAATCTCGTCTTCGCGCGGTGGCCGAACTCGGCTCGCTCCCGGACTTCGCATCCGATTCCGAAGGTCTGGAACTGGTTGTCCCGGTGCGTGTTTACGATACCGGCGGAACCGAGGTCGTGCACGCGGACATCACGATCTGGGTCACGCCGCGCTAGCGCACCCGGTATAACGTCTCCTTCTCCATCATCGTGAATCAGTTGGAGTCCTTGACCTCGAGTGGACTCGAGGTTGCACCGTGGAGTTGTGGTTCAACACCGACAACGAGGAGGAACAACGATGCGGCAAGTACTGCCTGACCTGTGGGAAACACAACAAGACAATCCGTTTCCCGGCCTGACCACGCATGCCTACCTGTGGACCGGAAACACCAACGTGCTGTTCTACTCGGTTGCCGGCGAGGCAGACTTCGCCGAATTGGAGCGACGGGGTGGATTCACGGATCAGTATCTGTCTCATCAGGACGAAGCGGGCCCGATGCTCGGAAGGATCGCCGTGAAATTCGGTGCGAAGTTGCACGCACCCGCCGCCGAAGCCGACGCGATCGGCCGGCACGCACGCATCGACGTCCCGCTGGCGAACCGGCACACCGATCACAATGGAGTGGAGGTGATTCCGACACCCGGGCACACCATCGGCAGTGTCTGTTATCTCGTTCCGGGCGCCGACGGAGCTCGCTACCTGTTCACCGGCGACACGCTGTTCGTCGGTGCGTCAGGAGAGTGGACGGCGGGGTACATCGAAAGCTTCAGCGACGCCCGCACTCTGGCCGACAGCCTGCGGCTGCTGGGCGCGCTCACGCCGGACGTGGTGATCTCCAGTGCCTTTCCCAGCGAGTCGGCGGTACACAGGATCGACCCACAGGAATGGCGATCCCACCTCGAGCAGGCCCTGGCCGGGCTGCCTGCTGCGGTGCAGCGGTGAGGTCAGCGCGGGTCGAGTATGGCGGATGCCGCGTCGAGATCGGAAGCTTCTCCGGTGGTCAGGGCGTAGAGGGCATATCCGATGGGGGAAGCGTCCCATAGGTGTCTTGCCTGGGCCGCGAGACCGGGGTGAGTCTGTCCGCCGGCGGCGGCATAGGAGTCGATGGTGGCCTGCAGCATGTCCTCGCCAGCAGCACCGTATTGGGCGGACAGGTCGCGGGCAGGGTCGTCGACGCGGGCGGTGGTCCAGTCGAGAACCCCGGTGATCGAGCCGTCCTCGTCGAGCAGGACGTGCGCCGGATAGATCTCGCCGTGTGTCATGACTGTGACTTCGGGCCAGCAGGTGTCGTCGGCGAGCCAGGCCTTCCACGCTCGGCTGAGGGTAGGCGCGACGGTGAAAGCCGCACTCACCCGGTCGATGTCGTCGCGCCACGACTCGCGTACCTGGGCGGGCGAGCGAACCTCGACGCCCGCGGTCTCTGCTTGCTGCGCGCCGATGGAGTGCAGGCGGGCCAATAGGTGTCCCAGGCGTCGGGCGTAGTCGGGGCTGGCAGGGTCGATGTGCCAGACGGGTTCTCCGGTGTCGGTGAGGGTCAATCCGGGCGCACCGGGTAGAGCAGGATAGGCGATCAGCTCAGGGGCGCGGATCTGCCAGTGTGGGACGGCGATACTGTCCTCGGCCAGGACGGGGGAGACCAGGTCGAGAATGCGCATTTCGGTGGCCATGCCCGCAGAGACGTCGTCGCGGCGGGGCACGCGCAGCACCCAGCGTTGCCCCGCGTCGTCGGAGGCCATGACTACGCGGTAGTCCAGGCCGGCTTCGTTCACCGTGGCGTCCTCCGCGGACAGGTGCAGGCCGTGCGCTGCGGCGAGCGAGGTGGCGTCGGTGGCGTCGAAGGAGGTCATGACACTCACCATTTCACCCATGTGAAGGGCTGGTCCAACGAGTTTCACTCGAATGCGGCGGAGACCCGGTCCTCGGCGAGCTTTCGCTGAGCCGGTACCAGCCCGATTCGAGTGCGGCGATCGAGCACGTCGCCGACGTCGAGTGCCCCCTCGTGGCTCACCGCGAACTCCACTTCCGCTCGGGTGACATCGATTCCGGGTGCAAACCGCTCCAAACGCGCAGGATCGGTGGTGAGCAGGGATGCTTCGGTCCCGTAGCGCTGCACCAGCGACTGCGGCGCCGTCAGCGTGCGGAGCACGGCGGAATCTGCAGCACCGACCACCGGAAGTTGCCGGGTACGGCACGGCCCCGCAGTCAGGCCGGCCACTTCGACGGCCGCATCGACAGCGTCCTCGGCCATCTTCCGGTAGGTGGTGAGCTTGCCGCCGACAATGCCGATCGGTCCGCCGTCCGAGCAGATGACGGCGTGTTTGCGTGATAGGTCGGCTGTGGCGCCCCCGGCGTCGGAGGTGGTGGTGTCGAGCAGCGGGCGCAGTCCGGCGAAGGTGTCCAGGACGTCGTCACGGGTCAGTGGTGTCGCGAGTGCCGTATTGACCGTGTCGAGCAGGAACTCGATCTCACCGTCGCTGGCGTGAGGCACATCCGGCAGCTCACCCGGCGCTTCTTCGTCGGTCAACCCGAGGTAGACGCGACCGAGCTGGGCGGGCAGGGCGAACACGAACCGGTTGCGTTCACCTGGGATCGGCACCGTGAGCGCGGCCGTCGGGTTCCCGAGTGCTGCTGCGTCGAGCACGAGGTGGGTACCGCGGCTGGGTCGCAGCCTGATGGTGGGGTCGACACGACCGGCCCACACTCCGGCGGCGTTCACGACGGCCCGGGCCCGGATATGTAGGTTTGTGCTGGTGAGGGTGTCGCGGAGCGTTGCGCTGTTGCCGGTGACGTCGCGGGCTTCGACGCGGGTGAGGATCCGCGCCCCGTACGCGGCGGCCGTGCGGGCGAGCGCAACGACGAATCGCGCGTCGTCGACGAGTTGACCGTCGTAGGCGAGGAGGCCGCCGCGCAGCCCGTCACGCCGAACGGCCGGGGCAAGCGCTGCGGTGTGCGCCGCGCTGACGCGCCGGGACCGCGGAAGAACGGTGGCCGGTGTTCCGGCGGTGGCGCGCAACACGTCACCGGCGAGAAATCCGGTGCGCACCAGAGCTGTGTCGGCGGCTCCTACGGAGGGCAGGAGGGGTACGAGCTGGGGGAGTGGCCGCACGAGATGCGGTGCGGTGCGCGTCATGATGATGTTGCGTTCGACGGCGCTCTCCCGGGCGATGCCGACATTGCCCGTGGCGAGGTAACGCAATCCGCCGTGTACGAGCTTCGAGCTCCAGCGGCTGGTGCCGAAGGCCAGATCGTGGCGCTCGGCGAGCACGACGCTCAATCCGCGGCTGGCAGCATCGAGGGCGACACCGGCTCCGGTGACACCGCCACCGATGACGAGGACATCGACGTCGGAGTGTTCGCCGAGTTCGTCGAGTTCGCGGCTACGGCGGAGGGCATTGAGGGCGCTCGACCCGGTGGGGGTCATCAGGGGCGCCTTTCCGTGGGAGCCAGGTAGGAGTCGACGGCGTGTCCGAGTTCGTCGAGCAATGTTCGGTGGTCGACGACCTCGCTGATCATGCGGACGGATTGCACCGTCGATTGGGCGGTGAGCAGCACGAACGCAGCGAGTGCGCGTGGGTCACCGGTCCGGACGGATCCATCGTGCTGACCTTGTTCGATCGCAGTGACGAGGACGTCGAGGATGACGCGTTGGCTGGTGCCGAGCCGGTCGACGATGTAGGTGATGAATATTTCCGGGTCTGTGCGCAGGACCTTCTCGAAGATCGGGTGGGTGCCGATGTCGTAGGCGGCAGCGGTGACCGCCGAGACCAGGAGCGGACGAATAGGCCCGACGCCGCGTGTGTCGGGAATCGCGGCTCGGATTTCCCTGGTGAGCAGGTCGGCGAGGACCGAGTCGGTGTCCGGCCACCGACGGTAGACGGTGGGTCGGCTGACGCCGGCTCGTCGAGCGATCTCGGCGAGGGTGGTGCGCCGCAACCCGAAGTCGAGCAGACAGGAGCGGGCGGCGTCGAGGATCCTGTCCTCGACGCTGTTGTCGGTCCGGTCTGCTGCGGGCGACATCGAGTGCTGCGCGGATACCGCGTCACCGAATTTGTCGTTACGAACAGTCGTCATGTGTAAAACTGTAACGCATGACTGAGAGCGTCACGCCCCATCGACCCGACCAGCCCGCCCCGGACATGGAGTGGGACGCGTGGGGAACGGCCGAACACCGAACCGAACTCGGCCCCGAGGTGCACACCCTGCTCGAGCAGGCGCTCGGAGTGCGTCCCCGTCGAAACCCGCTCGCCGAATTCGACGTCCGGCTCGCCCCCGCCCAGCTGACTCCGGAGCGCCGAACCGGTCTCGTGCACCTTCTCGGCGCCGAGCATGTCCTCGACGACGACGCGACGCGCCTGCGTCACGCCGGCGGGAAAAGCACCCTGGACCTGTTGCGCCGGCAGGATCGCGACCCGCAGCCCGCACCCGACGCAGTTATTCTACCCGCCGACCATGACGAGGTCCTTGCGATTCTCGAATACTGTGCAGCACAGTCGATCGCAGTTGTTCCCTTCGGTGGGGGCACCAGTGTCGTCGGGGGCGTGGACCCCGACTCCGGTCACCTCTCTGCCGTGATCGCCGTGGATCTGCGCCGACTGAATGCTCTCAGCCATCTCGATCCCATCTCACGTATCGCCACTCTGCAGGCCGGTGCCACTGGGCCTCAGGCCGAAGAGTTGCTCAGCGCGCACGGCTTCTCGCTCGGCCACTACCCGCAAAGTTTCCGCCACGCGACCATCGGCGGGTTCGCAGCCACTCGGTCCTCCGGTCAGGCCTCGGCCGGATACGGGCGGTTCGACGACATGGTCGAACACATGACCGTGGCGACGCCCCGCGGCACCATCCAGGTCGGTCACCCACCGGCTTCGGCGGCGGGCCCGGACCTGCGGCAACTCTTCCTCGGATCCGAGGGCACGTTCGGCATCATCACGGAAGTCGGTGTGCGGGTCCACCCCATTCCTGCCGTGGTCGAGCACCGGGCATGGACCTTCCCCGATTTCGCTACCGGCGCGGACGCGCTGCGAACTCTTGTCCAGAGCGGCCTGCCGCCGACCGTGCTCCGGCTCTCGGACGAAGCCGAAACCGGCCTCAACCTCGCCCTGCACAAGGACATCGGGCGCACATCTCCTGGCGGATGTCTTGCGGTGACCACCATCGAGGGCGACGAGCGATACGTGCGCGACCGTGCGGCAGCGGTGCAGGAAATCCTCGGTGCGGCAGGAGGTGCCGACCTCGGTGCGGAGCCTGCCCGCCAATGGGAACACGGACGATTCGGCGCACCACACCTGCGGGATGCGCTGCTACAGGCGGGTGCCCTCGCGGAGACCCTCGAAACCGCGACCACCTGGTCGAATCTGTCGCGACTGCGTGCCGCGGTCACCGAGGCGCTCACCGGCACACTCCGCGAGGGCGGCACGCCACCCTTGGTGATGTGCCACATCTCGCACACATATCCGGCCGGTGCGTCACTGTATTTCACCGTCGTGTGCGCGCAGACCGACGATCCGGTCGGCCAATGGGTAGAGGCGAAGAAGGCCGCCACCGCCGCGATGGTCGCCGTCGGCGGCACCGTCACCCACCATCACGCAGTAGGGCGCGACCACCTGCCGTGGATGACGGACGAAATAGGTCACTGCGGTGTGGAGGTGCTTCGCGCAGTCAAGAACGCGCTCGATCCGCACAACGTCCTCAATCCCGGAAAGCTCATCCTGTGAGCACCAGGTCGATTGTCGTGCTGAGCAATCCCGCTGCCGACAAGGATGCCCACCACACGCTCGCGGTGGCCAGCGCGCGACTACGTGAACACGGGTTGCGCATCGCCCACATCGCCGCCGATTCCGTCGAGGAATCGATAGCATTGGCCCGCCACGCTGTCGAGGACGGCGTCGACGGGATTGTCGCAGTGGGCGGAGACGGTATTGCCTGGCAGGCGTGGCAGGCAACCGCCACCACGGGCACACCCGTCGGCATCGTCCCCGCCGGAACAGGAAACGACCTCGCCCGGGTCCTCGGAATTCCCCACGACCCGGCCGCGGCAGCCGAGGTGATCGCCGCCGGCCGCCTACGCACGATCGATCTGGGGCGCGTGAGCTCCGCCCACGGCCCGGACCACTGGTTCGGCACCGTCCTCGCCGGTGGCTTCGATGCCCTCGTCACCGATCGCGCGAACCGCATGACATGGCCGCGGGGCAGACTGCGCTACAACGCCGCCACCGTCGCCGAACTCGTCAACCTGCGGTTACTCCCGTACCGGATCACCTTCGACGACGAACCGGCCATCGAACTCGACGCCACACTGGTGGCCGTCGGCAACGCCTCCACCTACGGGGGCGGCATGCGCATCGCACCGGGCGCGCTGCTCGACGACGGACAGCTCGACGTGGTGGTGGCCACCTCCGCGAACCGCTCTCGCCTGCTGCGCTTGTTCCCGACCGTGTATCGGGGCACCCACGTCGACCTGCCCGAGGTGATGGTGCGCCGAGCACGGCGGGTACGGCTCGAGAGTCCCGGCATCACGGTCTATGCCGACGGCGAACCCCTCCGCCCGCTGCCGGTCGATGTCGAGGCGGTGCCGGGCGCCGGGACCGTGTTGGTGCCGAACCCCTGACCGTGCCCACACCGCGGTCCGGAGCGTCACGGCGGCAGCCCCACGATGAGCGCAAACACCGGCGCAGGCAGGTCATCCCCGAGTTCTGATGCGGATCGACCTGCGCTGAGGACACTCCCGCGTCCACCATCGTGAGGGTGCGCAGCACCGGACATGCGTGCTTGACCGCACCAGTGCAGGCAACGTTTCCGCCGTATTGTCCCGACATTCATATCGGCCCAGCGATAGGAGTGCGCGGATTCGTCAACTTCTCTCCCCATGCCCTTGTCACGTAGATCATTTCTCACCGCTGATCTGGGAATCAGCATCGTCACCACGGTCACCTCCGTCAGCGCCACCGGCTGCGGCCGCGCGAGAGCGTCCGGATTGAAGGGCGACCCGTTCATGCTCGGGGTCGCCTCGGGCGATCCGGCACCCGACGGGTTCGTCATCTGGACCCGGCTCGCGCTCGACCCCATCGCCGACGACAGTCTCGGCGGCATGCCCAACCGCAGCATCCCAGTGCAGTGGGAGGTCGCCGAAGACGAGCAGATGGCCCGGGTCGTGGCGCGCGGCGAAGAACAGGCAGTCCTCGACAGCGCTCATTCAGTACACGTCGAACTCTTCGGGCTTCGACCGGGACGCGAATACTTCCACCGATTCCGCACCGGCGACCACATGAGCATCGTGGGGCGCGCGCTGACTACTCCGGCAGCGACCGAGACGCCCGCCGCACTGGCCATGGCCTTCGCGAGCTGCGCCCAGTACGAACACACCACCGGCGAGTACGTCAGCGACACCGGACTCGTGCGGGCTGTCGACGGCCCCCAGACGGTCACGCTCGAGAACTACCGGCAGCGTCATGCTCGTACAAGTCAGACGCCGATCTGCAGGCAACCCATGCGATCGCGCCGTGGCTCGTCGGCACCGACCGGCCACGACATGAAGATCTTCCGGCGCATCCAGTGGGGGAACCTCGCCAACTTCCACATGCTCGACACCCGTCAGTACCGCGACGATCAGGCCGCAGGCGATGGTTGGCAGGAGAACATGGCCGAGCGTCACGACGAAGCGCGCACGCTGACCGGAGCCGAGCAGGAGGCGTGGCTGCTCGACGGATTCCGAACATCCACCGCACACTGGGACTTCCTGGGCCAGCAGTTGTTCTTCGCCGAACAGGACAAAGATCCGAGCCCGACCACCGACGAAGTGAGCATGGACAGCTGGGACGGATACGCCGCGTCCCGGCGCCGCATCACCGAAGGCTGGGTCGATTCGCCGGTCCGCAACGCGGTCGTGCTCACCGGTGACGTGCACCGGCACTGGGCAAACGACATCAAGGTCGATTTCGCCGACCCCGATGCACCGAAGGCGTCCTTTGAGATCGTGTCCGGGCAGCCGGGATTGCAGGAGAAGGCCTGACGACGAGCTTCACGCGCGGACGCCAGCTTCCCACTGCAGCGATTGCGTGAGCGGGAATCAAGGATGGTCGCGGGAACGGAGTGCCACGACGGCGGTCAAGCGCTTAGGTGGTCCGTCATCGACGTTTCCGCTTCTTCTTGCGGTTTCGCGGGCGCGACCGCCGTGCGCGTTTCGCGGTCGGATGCTCCACGGGGTCGTCGGCCTCGGCAGCAGACTCAGGCATCTGCTCCTGCAACGCCCGCTCCATTTCCCTGCGCAGACTGTCCATCAGTTCGGGGGAGCGAAGCAGAAACGACGCCTCCTGCAGTGCGACGTACCGCGCCTTCGAGATCAGCACCGCCGTGTCACGTTTCCCGGTGATCTCCACGGCAACCGTGTCGTCGTTGACCTGTCGAATCAGGTCTTTCAACTGTCTGCGCGCGGACTTCACCGTGGTTGATGGCACCCGCATCGGCTCCGTTCGTCTACTCGTCTGACTCGCGCATCATCCCATCACCGGACCCGAATCGGGTGCGGGATGCGATCCCGCGTGTCAGAGCACAGACACGCGATGAATTCCGCGCCCCCCGGAGGTCGGTACCGATAACCGTGATCCGTGTATCAACCGAATGGAGTGGTGATGCCCCCGAAACCCCGTGGTCTGCGAATCTGCTTGCCGATCTCCGATCGTACGAATTCGATGATCTTCTACCGAGACACGTTCGGATTCGAGCTGGTGGGCGAACCGGCCGACGACGGCGTACCCGAACCGTTGATGTTCCGTGTCGATCAGCAGACCATGTTGATGCTCATCCCCGCGGGCGGTTTCGGTTGGGCCCTGGGAGAAGGTCGTGAGCTCGCCCCCACCGGGACCAGCGAGTGCATCGTGGACGTCGGCGTCGCCGATGAAGACGAGGTCGCCGTTCTCGTCGAGCGCATCCGCAGTGCAGGGGGTAAGGTGCTCGGCGAACCACAGCGCAAGCCCTGGGGATACGAAGCCACGTGCACCGACCCCGACGGTCATGTGTGGCAGGTCAGTGTCGAGCCCTGATGCGGCAGCGCGAAAAGTTCACCACTGGGCACGCGGACACGATCCAGCCGAAGCGCCGTTCTGCACAAGAACTCCTCGACGAAGCGTGGAGGCGCCCGAGGTCGCTCCGGCGGGTTCACATGATCGTCCGGTCTGCCCAACCTTGAACGATTTCCTGCTGATCTTCGTCGATGCCGAGCTGCACGCCCCGACCTGGCCGCAATGCGTTCCATGGAGTGGTCTGCGGTTTCCGGCAGGTGCTGCGCCTGGCGATGCGGGCCCGGTGGAGCCCAGGACCGCGCTCGAGCGTGCCGTCATGACCACCTACGATTCTTCGGTGACCGAATACGACGACTTCGACATGTTCGGCGGCCTCGACGCCTCCACGTTGCCGCCCCGCCAGCAGCGGATTCTGGTAACGATCCGGGATTGGGTGGCAGCGCACGGATGCCCGCCGAGCACCCGACAGATCGCGGACGCGGTGGGCCTGAGATCGACGTCGTCGGTGTCCCAGCACCTGAAGAGCCTCGAGGAGAAAGGCTTTCTCCGAAGGGGCACGTCCATGGCCCGCCAACTGGACGTACGCCCGTTCTTGGCCGGCACCGAGCAGGGCCGTTCGAACGACAACAACGTGGCAGTGCCGGTGGTTGGCGACATCGCGGCCGGCGCACCGATCCTCGCGGAGGAGTACATCGACGAGACCCTGACGCTTCCCCGCGAGCTCGTCGGCTCCGGCACCGTGTTCGCGCTGCGGGTGCGCGGGGACTCGATGACCGACGCCGCGATCTGCGACGGCGACGTCGTCGTGGTGCGCCGCCAGGACGAAGCCCATTCCGGCGACATCGTCGCCGCGATGATCGACGGCGAGGCCACGGTGAAGGTACTCCGCCGCCGCAACGGTCATGTCGTCCTCGAACCCCGCAATCCCGCTTACACCGAGATCGACGGCGACGGTGCAGTCGTCCTGGGTAAGGTCGTCTCGGTCATGCGCCGCATCTGACGAAACGCAGCGAGTCCACGAGAATGTCGTCCTCGACTATCGACGGAGATGCTCCAACAATTCCGGGATCACTCGCTCCTCCATCACAGCTCGCCCGGACCGCTCCAGGGCCGTTGCCAGTTCGGGATCCCACGGCGACTCGGCGCGTGTATCGGTGGACTTCAACGTCTCGGAGTCCCCACGGTTGAGCGCCTCACGATACGTAGCCGCATCCATCAGCCAGGGCAGTGCGTCGAGTTCGGTGCATGCGCGACCGGTGGTGCGCAGCCCGGTCCAATCGAAATCGCCGCGCCAGTACACGGTTCCGCGGGCCGTGCTCATCAACCTACGGACGGCCTCCGACGGCTGTCCCTCCGTGCACACCAACGGCTTGCACAGTGCACCCAGTTCACGTTCGGCGGCCTGGACGACGGTGGGATTTTCACACACGTACACCTCGTCCGCAGTCAACGTCGCAGTCCACGTGCGAAGCTGCGCCAGTGTCCACACTTGATGGATCCCCGCGTCCGCCGCGGCCTCGGAGATCGTCACTGCTGAGGGGTGGCCTCCGAGTCGTACACCGAGGGTCAGTACGCGACTCGTCAGGCCGCTGTCGAGTACCCCGAACTGTTCCCACAGCGCGGCGCGCTCGGCACCGGTCGAGGGTGGGGAGACGCCACGCGCTGCCGCGAGAATGCGCAGGACCCATCGGCGTACCGGTGTATCGGTCAGGGCCTTGGTGTCACCGAGCGCATGATCGGCAAGCTCGACCGGTGACGCGCCCTCGGCGGGCAGTGCCACGAGAATGTGGGCGACGTCGCGCATCGTCCCCGATATCAGGTCGGGTGTTGTGACTCGCGCGGCGTTGAGGAGTTCGAGCCACTGCCGATGCTCGGGCGCCGCGAGAATCGTATGGATCCGGTCCCACGCGCGGTCGATGGCCTCCTTCTTGGCGGCCCGCTCGGCGGGTCGGTCGACGAGCGGTGACTCTGCGTGCAGCACTTCGAGCAGCGAGCGACCGCCGTTGAGAGGGAGTCGGAGAAAGATGTCGAGAGATCGGATGTAGATGGGCACCGTGGGCGAGGCACTGTTCACATCGACTCCGCGCATCGCGAGCGCCAGTCGATAAAGATGGGGCGCCTCCTCGGTGACCGGCACCGTGATCTTCCCGGTCACCTGAAGTCCGTTGCGCTCGAGATGCCGGCGGGCCCTGTCGAGCACCGCACGCAGTTCGTTGCTTCCGGCCCAGCTCATCTACTCTCCCCGGAATCCCATGCCGATCAGGCGAACTCGAACGCACCATCCACCGGCTGCGTCACCCGCCGCGTACCCGGCGACCCCAACGCCGTCGCCAGATCCGACCCGTCGTGCTCGGCGAGCAACTCACCACCGGACCACACCAGCAGCGTCGCCGCGACCGTGTGCTCCACCACCGAATGCGACAGATCGTAGTGCGCACACCCCGGCACCCCACCGTAGGTGATCCACAGATCGAACCCGGTCATGAACAAGTCGAGGTCGAATTGCACACACAGGCCCAGCAACTCGCTGCGCCCGGTGTCGTCGACACCCGCGAACGCCTCATCGAGCGCCAGCAACCGCGGCGCATGCGGATCGGCGGAATCGAGCATCACGTGCGCCGCCGCGAACAACGGCAGATGCAGCGACACCGACTGCTCACCACCGGACAACGCCGAATGCCGTGCCGGCGTCAACCGGTCCTCACTGCCATCCGACCCGATGAGGCTGAACGAGAACACCCGCCAGCGCCGGTAATCCAGCGTCGCCGCGAGGATCTCCGGGTACGACCGCTCCGGATGAGCCGCCCGCTCCGCGCGGATCCGCGACGCGAAATGCGCCCGGATCCCCGCCAGATCCTCCGGCGACAACGCCGACGCATCCCGATCGAGCAGTTTGCACACCGCCCGCGCCCGCTCGTCCAGATGATCGGCGAGCACCCAGTGCACCCCGATCGTGTTTCCCGACGACATGTGCCGCTGCCGCATCTCGGTCCCCATCCGGCCGATCAGATCGCGGGCATCGACAGTGCGTTCGTGGATCTGCTGAGACAACCCGGTCAGCAGCGCATCCTCGAGGATGCGACGCTCCGAATCGGTGAGCAACGCCTCCTGCTCCTGCCGCGCCCGCGCGATGCGCGCCGCGAACCGCCCGACCGAGGTGTAGCCCTGCTCGTCCTGCACCTGCACCACCGTCACCCCGTCGGGAGCATCCCAGGTCAGGCGATAGTCGCGTCCCCGCGCGAGTTCGGCATCGAAGTCCTGCAGCGCCGACGTCAACGCCGACCCCGTCGACTTGCGCGCAGATTCCCCGGCCGACACCGACTCCGTCGCAGTCTGGAGCGACCGGAACAACCCGGCCACCTCGACGGGCAGCACCTCGACGGGCGGCACCTCGACGGCAGCGCCGTCGACGCCTGTAGCGTGCCGGATCCGGTAGACCACCTGATCGGCATCGAGCCACGCAGCCTCGCTCGCCGGCCACATGTGCTCGCTCTGCACCTCGAGCAACGCCAACAGGTCGCGGTGCGAGAACGGCGCCAACTTACGGGCATCGACGTGACATTCCACCAGCGCCGACCGCAACGTCTGCTCCGCAGCCGTGTGCGCGGCCTCGGACTTGCCGATCTGCTCGAGTGTCGACTGGAACGCATGTCGAGCCGCGCGTTCGGCTGTTTTCGCCGACTCGATTCGAGTCCGGGCCTCCTCGAGTTGCGCATCGATGCGCTCGGCGCTCGCGCCGATCGACTCCCGCAATGTCTCGAGCCCCTGCTGCTGATGTGCCAACGACTCCGCGGCCTCGAGAGACTGTTCGGCGGCCTCGTCCGCCGCGACCCGCGCCTCGTCGTGCCGAGACTGTGCTTCCCGCAGACGTTCGGCTGTGTTCGCCTGATCACGCAGCGCCCGGAGCAGCGTCTGGCCCTGCGTCCGGAAATGCCGGATCGCAGCGTCGAGGCTGTCCAGCTCGACGGCGGTGAGCGGGCTGCGGTGCCGCGCCGCAGCCGCACGCAGCTGCTGTTCCTTGACCGACGCATCGGCGATCGCCTGATCGTGATCCCGGTCGGCCGCCGCCGCCGAGTCCTGCGCGGTACGCAACGCACCCGCACACTCGGTCACCTTCCGCAGCGCGGCGAGGACCGAGCCGGTGCGGGGAAGTGCCTTCACTGCCCGGTCGAGAGCCGTGAGACGGTCGCCGAGCGACTGCTCTTCCTCACGCAGGGTCTGCGCCTCCGCGCGGGATTCGGCAATGGTCGCTTCGAGTTCGGCGATGCGCCGCTGCCGTCGTCGTGCACGGGCCGTCGCCCCGATGAACTCCGCATGATCCTTGCTGTGACGACCGAGCTGCACACCCTGCCGATATCCGCCGCGCACATCCACCGCGACGCCACTGCCCGGCTCCGCCGTCAACGCGATCGACGCGAGTACCTCCGCGACCCGAGACTCAGGTACCGGCGTATCAGATTCGGGCACGAGAACATCCGACAGGGTGCGGCCGGTCGGTCGTTGCTCGGGCGGCAACGCCAGCAGCAGCTGCTCCGATTCGAGATCCGGGATTTCACCGGCGCCGCCGACGAGCCACCCGTCGAGCAGATTCGCTGCCTGCAACGCCGCCTCGACGCCCGCCGCGTCCTCCGCCGACACATCGTCCCGGAATCGCACGAGCTGCCACAGCGGCGCGCCGTCCATATCCGCTCGGCTCCCGCAGCGCGCGGGAAACGGCGGGGGAGCGTCGTCCCGCTCGGCTGCCACCGCGGCACGCTCCTGCTCGAGCTCACCGATCCGCACCCCGAGCGCATCGATCTCGGAGACCGTCGCGCGCCGCCGGAACCGGATCTCCTCGACGACCGGGCCGGTGTGCTCGGCCAGCACCGCAGTCGGCGAGGTGGCGTCATCTTCACCGACCACACCGAACGCGGCATCGAGCGCCTCGAACACCGGTGTCGACAATCCCACGCCGGACAGGGTGTTCGTGTGCTCGGTCCACCAGCGCCGCAGCTCGTTCGCCGTCTCACTGCGGGCCAGTTCGACGACGGTCTCCGCTGCCTCCACCGCCGCCAGCGCCGTGTCGCGCTGACCGCGGCTGCGCGTCGCCGCCACCTCCGCTCGCGTACGCGCCGCAGCCGCCCCCTCGACCTTCGACAATGCGCTGCGCACCGCCCGCACGTCGGCGTCGCGTTCCTCGGCGTTCGCCTCGATCACCGCGACCAGCCGCTCCGTCCGATCGATGTGCTCCACACCCGACCATGCGATGGACGCATCCTCGGCCGCAGCCTGCATCGCATCTTCCGTGCGGCGCCGCGTCGACGTCGCGGCGGTCACGGCGTCCTCGGCACGAGTCTGCTCGCCGACCCGATCGGCCAACGCAGCCTGCGCCCGCGTCGCATTGTCGGTCTGCGCCGCGGTGGTGCGTTCCAGGTTCGCCACCACCGACGCGAGGTCGTCGAGCTGCTGCTTGCCCTCGTACGCGCTCGACCGCTGCAACGCATCGAGCGTGGTGCGGGCCTGCTCGTGCTCCCGCTCCGCACCGGCGAGCCGCTCCTCCGACTCGGCGCGCGCAGCCGTTGCCTCCTGCTGCGCGGCGCCGGCCTGCCGCAACGCGAGCACCGCGGCGTCGACGGCCTCGAGCCGCCCCGCCACCTGCTCCACCGTCACCCGCGCCTGCTGCCGTACATACTTCGAATAGACGGTGACGAACCGCTGCGCCGCATCATCGGCGGCTGCCAGCGACTCCAGCGTGCGGGCCACCTCCTCCATGTCGGAGAACGACCGGGCCGCTTCGACGACCAGCTCGTCGTCGAGCGGCCGCAACCCGTCGGTCAGGGCCTGCGACAAGCCCTTAGGATCGAGATTCTTCGCCAGCTGCGGACGCCGCAACGTCAGGATCAGATTGATCAACTGGTCGTACCGTTGCGCGCCGAGACCGAACATCCGCGCATCGATCGCCGCCCGATACTCGATCGGACGTTCGGTGATCGCATCGGCACCGACCTGCTCGATCAGCTGCTTCTTCGTCAGCGGCCGATCCTCGTCGTCGAGCAGCGAGAAGTCGACACCGACCCGGCCGTCCACCACGAAATGCCAGCGGGTGACCTTGTCGTTGCCCTTCGTCGCGCGCATCCCGACCCCGACCGTCACAGCCTCCGGGTCGTCGCGCTGCCCGCGGCTGAACTCCATCCACACATACGAATGCGCGCTCTCCTGCCCCTGATACAGCAGATTCGAGCGCATCGTGCGTTCCTCACCGGCGAACGGGTTCAACCGGCGCGGCTCGATGCGCCCGTCCAACACGAACGGAAACAACACCTCGAGGGCCTTCGTCTTGCCCGAGCCGTTCGGACCACGCAGCACCAGACGACCGTCGGCAAACGAGAACTCCTGATCGCGGTAGTCCCACAGATTGATGATCCCGGCACGCGTCGGGCGGAAACGGGCGCTGCTCATGAGATCTCCGTGTCGATCGAATCGGAAACAGTGGAAGCCGAAGTGCTGGAAAGATCAGGGTCACTGGGCGCGGGCCCGCCCGGAGGCGGATCATCCGCCGACGCATCGGGAAACAGATCGAACTCCGGATCACGCTTGCGCACACTGACCGTCACGCCACGGAACCGCGCCAGCGCCGGCAACGCCAGCACCCCGCCGGGCGTGCGCACCACCAACCGCATCTGCTCGAGCCGCTCCGTCGCCGCCTGCGCGAGCCCCGCCGGGTCCGCCTGCCACTGCGCAGCGAACGTCCGCCCATAAGTCTGGACGAGCCGCCCGATCGTGCCCGCGATCCACGAATCCTCGATCAACGGATGCATCGGGGCCGGACGCTCCGACTCACCCTCGAGACGATCGACCAATTCTCCCGGCGCCGCGGACGCCAACGGGGTGAACAACCCCGACCGCGGAATCGCACCGTCGATCGCCGCCGCCAGAGCACCATGCCGATCAGAGGGCAACGGCATCCGCTCCGGCGCCGCAGCATCCGGATCCAGCACCCGATCGCACATCTCCCCGGCCAACAGCAACGCGACCTGCGCGACCGTCCCCGTGTTCGGGAACCGCACATCCGACAACCGGCCCGACGTCTCGACCAGCGCCACCCCCTCGGCGCGCCGCTCACACACCAGCCCCGTCAACAACTCCACCTCCTCGGTGGTGCGCGGCAACGCCAACTGCAACGCCTCGTCGTCCGACAACTCCTCGGCGTAGACCACAGGCTTCTGCACCAGCGCGCGACGCACCCGCCGCCGCACCTCACCGGTGTCGGTGTGCGGCACGGACGAGCCGAGCAGCGCCCGCACCGACGTCAGGTGCTGCAACGCCCGCGGAGGACGGAACACCGCGGCCACCACCGCACGATCGATGTCGTAGAGCGCCTCCCCGCGCCCCGGGTCGCTCGCCCAGCCACTCGCATCACCATCGGCGAGCGCCAGCGCACCCCGCGCCGTCAACCACGCCACCGCATCGACGAACGCATCCCGATCCGCGCTGCGCTCGGTGTCGAGATCGATGCCTTCCACCCGGCTCGCATCCGACGCCACATGGTCGGCCAACTCCGACAACGTGATCTGACCACCACCGCGACCCAACGCCGCGATCGACAACGCCAGAAACGCATACCGGCGACGATCGAACGGCCGGTCCGTCGCGGTACTCGTACCCGCACCCGGATCGAGCCGATCCGCGACCGTGAACAACCGCGCCGTGGTCTCGGTGACCTCGAGCCGATACCCGAACGTGGCGAGGAGATCCTCACGCAATTCCGTCGCCCACCGGCGCAGCGACGACAACGCCGACCGATCCGGGAACGTCGCCGTCACCAGATGATGCGTCAGGATCAGCCGCGCCGCCCGCTGATACGCATCGAGATCGACCGACGCAATCGCACGCGCCCTCACTGCACCTCCACCGACAGATGATCCAGATACAAACTGCCCCGCGCGGTGCGCACCACCATCGACTCCTCACTCGGCCGCAACGTGAGCTTCACCCCGTTCTGTGTCCCCGACGTTCCCTCATCGGACCGCACCCGCCCACTGACCGGCACCCGCGCAGACAACGCCGCATCGAGCAGACTCAACAACACCTCGGCCTCCGGCTCCGAAAGCTCCCGCTCCCGCACACCACCGACCGCGAGCGACTTCGCGGCCTGCGCGCGGCGCCGCTGCGTCTCGAGCTGCTTCTCCCGCAACCTGCGCACCCCGGCATCATTACGCTGGATCCGTCCGGGCGCTCCCGCAGCGGGACGCCGCCCGGTTTCCGCGAGCGTGCGCGAGATCTCCACCGGCGGCGCCTCCCACCACGAACGGGTGACGGGGATGACGTCCGCGTCGGGATGCGGTATCGAGAAATGCCGGGGCCGGCCGAGGTCGAACACGGCGCCGAACAGGGCATGCGCGGCGTCCTCTGTGGGCGCGTTCGCGAACCACCCCGCCAGGTGCCGCAACTGCGATTCGCGGCTGACGCCGCCGCGTCGTTGCTCGGTCAGGCGCCGCAGCAGCGACAGCACCGCCGAGATGGCATTGATCGTCGCGCCGCGCAGCCGCTCCGATTCGCTCGGCGCGGACCCCACACCGACGAACCAATGCTCGACACCGCGCCAGCGCATCCGCCAGTCGGCTTCGCGTTCCTCGAACGAGAGCAGCACCCGCTCGTCGTGCTGCGCCGCCAGCGTGGGCAGTGTGTCGGAGCCGGTGGCATGGACACGGTCGAGCGCCGCGGTGAGCTTCGGGGCGTAGCGGGCAAGATCGGAACTGAACTCGCGCATATGCGTGAGCAGCGCGTCCTTCTGGTCGAGGAACACTTCCGGGGTGATCTCGGTGGTGCGCACCAGATCGCCGAGCACCAGGTAGAACCGGGCGGCGCGTTCGGCCATGTCCGACAGCGTCGAGTCGAGCCGGCTCAATTTGCGGTAGACGAGTTCACCGTCACCGGCGGCGTTCGCGTCGGCGAGTTCGGTGAGATCGGCGAGCAGATCGGCCAGCGCCAGCCGCGACAGGGACACGTCCTCCCCGCGCGCCGACAGCACATCTTCCACTGCGCGGAACGCCCGGTAGCCTGCCTGGCCGAACTGGTAGACGTAGTGGCGGTTGCGGTACTCGGCGAGCGTTGCGGCGCGGGTGCCGTCGTAGCTGCGCTCGAGAACACCCCACGCGTGGAGTTGCTCGAGCAGAGCCGGAAGGTCGGAGGCCTCGGGCGCGTCTCCGGGTCGGTCTGCTGCGATGCGGTTCAGGACGGTCTCGACGTCCCCGGCGTGCAGCAGCACCGTGTAGTTGCCGCGCGCGTGGTCGAATGCGCGCAGAACCCACAGGTAGTGAGTGCGTTTCTCGGCGGTCGCGAACGAGAACAACCGCAGCCGATCGTCCCGCACCAGCGGATCCTCGACCGCTCCGACGGGGGATCGACCTGTTTCGTTCACTGTGACAGGGTAGGCGGACGAGGCACTCGGGCCTGCATCACCCACGGCCCGTGTCGGCGACCGGCGTGCGCGTTCGCCCCCCGCGTGGGTCGCGCGGGCGGTAACGTCCCTGGCCATGAGACGACCCACGCGTCGTGTGCTCGCGGCGATCGTCATCGCAGGTTCTGTCGCGGTGCCAGGGTGGGCCCACGCCACCCCGAGCGCGGGAATCTCGGGCGTGACATGGGTGGACATCGAGGTTCCGCCGAACCTTCTACCGTTCGTGCCCGACGGGGTGCACGCCGTGGCGCGCGAGATCACCATCGACCCGGGTGGAACGACAGGGTGGCACTACCACGACGGGCCCGTTCTCGGCATCGTCCGGGCGGGCACGCTCACACATCCCGGAGCGGATTGCGCGCCGGTGATCTACGACGCGGGTGACGTGATCGACGAACCCGCGGGGGCTGACCACATGCACGAGGGCCGCAATGCAGGGACGGTGCCGGTGATACTCGACGTCGTGTATCTCACGCCGATCGGAGCGCCGTTGTTCGAGGATGCGCCGGCCCCCGCATGCGCCGCGATCTGAACCGGCCATCGAGGGCGTCCGCGACCTTCCCCATGGATCTAGAGTGGGCACCGACGCCGGGAAGGGAGCAGATCGCGCTGCCCGGCTCCACCTTCGACCACAGGAGGACACGTTGCCGAGCGTGCCGAGTCGTCTACTGCCCACGGTCATCAAAGCGATGCGCCGAAACCGCAACTACCTCGACCCGGCCACCGCGCGCGACCACCTGAAGGACGTCTCACTCCGACCGCGACCCTACGGGCCGCCTGCCCGGTTGCGCCGCGACGTGACAGTGACCATCGACCGGAGCGGACAGTGGCCGATCTACACGATCACCCCCGCCGCGGGAGAACCCCACGGCAACACCGTCTACGTTCACGGCGGGGGGTGGGTCAACGAAATCGTCTCGCAGCATTGGGATCTCGCGGCACAGATCGCCGCGGAGGCACAGACGACCGTCACGGTGCCGATCTATCCGCTGGTGCCGTTCGGTACCGCCGGGCAGGTCGTCCCGGCGATCGCCGAACTCGTCCGGGCCAACCACGACCTGCACGGCACCGTGTGCCTGGCCGGTGACTCCGCGGGCGGGCAGATCGCGCTCTCGGCCGCAATCGCGCTGCGCGACGAGCACGCGCTGATACTGCCGCGCACGGTACTCATCTCGGCGGCGCTCGACCTGTCCCTGTCCAACCCCGAAATCGATGACGTCCAACCCACCGACCCGTGGCTCGCCCGCGAGGGCACCCGCGTGTTCATCGACCACTGGCGGCGCGACCTCGCCCTCGACCACCCCTGGGTCAGCCCCCTCGCCGCCGACCTACACGGACTCGGACCACTCACCGTGTTCATCGGCACCCGCGACATCATCTACCCCGACACACGCCTGGTCGTCGAGAAAGCGACGACCGCAGGCGTCGACGTCGACTATCACACCGGCGACGGGCTTCTGCACGTCTACCCGCTGACCCCCACCCCCGAGGGGAAAGCCGCCCGCAGCATCATCGTCGACCGACTTCGGGCACGACGACCCGTGCAGCCCTGACCTGAGTGTTCAGGCGCCTACGGGCACTCAGCGATGAGGATCGTTCGGGACTGTGGCACTTGCCTGCGACTTCCTCGTCCCCCTTTCACGTTATACACGATCGGTGCCGCTCATGAGGCCCGGAAAATTGGTCCATACTCGCCTCTCGCATTCCGAGACCACAGGTCAGGAGCAGGGAATGGGCTATGTGCTGGGCTTCGACGAGGTCGACCGCACAAATATCGCAGAGGTCGGAGGAAAGGGCGCGAACCTCGCAGAATTGTCGCGCCTCGCAGGCATTCAGGTGCCGGACGGCTTCTGCGTGACGACGGAGGCCTACCGCCGGGTCATGACCGACGCACCGCAGATCGACGCGCTGCTCGAACGACTCTGGGAGCTCGACGAGCGCGACCGCGAAGGAATCCGAGCCTCGAGCGCCGACATCCGCCGCGCGATCGAACAATGCGCGATCCCCGACGAGGTGGCGGCCGCGATCGTCGGCGCACACGCTGAACTCGGCGAACACGGCGCATATGCCGTCCGCTCGAGCGCGACCGCCGAAGACCTCCCGAACGCCTCCTTCGCCGGCCAACACGACACCTACCTCAACATCGTCGGAGCGCAGGAGATCCTCCGGCACGTCAGCCGGTGCTGGGGTTCATTGTTCACCGAACGCGCCGTCACCTACCGGCTGCGGAACGGGTTCGACCACCGCACGATCCGGATGGCGGTCCTCGTGCAGCACATGGTGTTCCCGCAGGCGTCCGGGATCCTCTTCACCGCAGACCCCATCACCTCCGATCGCACCGTCGTCTCCATCGACGCCGGATTCGGATTCGGCGAAGCTCTCGTCTCCGGCCTGGTCGACGCGGACGTCTACACAGTGCGCCGCGGTGAAGTCACGGACAGGGCCGTGGCGAGACAAGAACTCGCCCTCGAGGCAGAACCCACAGGCGGAACGAGAATTCGGTCCCTCGCACCCGAGCAGCAGAACCGGCCGGTGCTCACCGATGCGCAGGCAGTGCGGCTCGCGCAGCTCGGTCGCGACATCGAAGCCCACTTCGGAAGTCCCCAGGACATCGAATGGTGCCTCATCGACGACGAAATCCGGATCGTCCAAAGCCGGCCGATCACCACACTCTTCCCGATCCCCGAAGCCGCCGACGACGCCAACCGCGTGTACGTATCGGTCGGCCACCAGCAGATGATGACCGACGCCATGACACCGCTGGGGCTGTCCGTGTGGCAGATGACGAGCACGGCGCCCATGCGCGACGCCGGAGGCCGGCTGTTCGTCGACGTCACCGAACGATTGGCATCACCCACCGCGCGCGCCGGCCTGGTGGCGGCGCTCGGCAGTTCCGAACCACTCGTCGGCGATGCATTGCGCACCCTCGTCGACCGCGGCTTCGTTCCTACCGTCCCGGACACCGATCCGGTCGAGGCGCCGACCGACGGTGCCGCACCCGCGCCGATCCAGCCCGACGAGGCACTCGTCACCGAACTGATCGCCGACAGCGAAGCCTCCACCGCAGCATCGACCCGCGACATCCGCACCCGAACAGGGCCTGCGCTGCTCGAGTTCATAGCCGACGACATCGGGGAACTCCGACGGATCCTGTTCGCGCCGAAGAGCTACCGAGCGATCACGGCCTCATTGGACGGCGCAACCTGGCTGCGCGACCACCTCGAGGAGTGGTTGGGGGAGAAGCACGCGGTCGACACCCTCACCCAATCCGTTCCCCACAACATCACCTCCGAGATGGGCCTCGAGCTGCTCGACGTGGCCGACGTGATCCGGCCGAATCCCGAGGTCGTCTCCATCCTCCGCCGTGTCGAGGACGCGGGAATGGACGAGGCGCACTTCCTCGACGCATTGGCCACGGTCCCCGGTGGGCGAGAAGCCCGCGCTGCCATCGACTCCTTCCTCGACAAGTACGGGATGCGCTGCGTCGGAGAAATCGATATCACCCGGCCTCGATGGCGCGAGCACCCCACCGCGCTCGTCCCCACCCTCCTCGGCAACGTCGCACACTTTGCACCGGGGGCCGCCCGCCGACGTTTCGACGACGGACTGCGCGCTGCACAGCAGAAGGAACACGAGGTGCTCGAGCGGCTGCGCGCACTACCGGACGGTGCGCGCAAGGCGGACGAGACCAAGGAAATGATTGACCGCGTCCGCGCGTTCGCGGGGTACCGCGAGTATCCGAAGTACGGAATGGTCTGCCGCTACTTCGTCTACAAGCAGGCCCTCCTCGGCGAAGCCGAGCGCCTCGTCGGGGCCGGTGTGCTTCGGCGCGCGGACGACATCTTCTACCTGCGATTCGACGAACTCCGCGAGGTCGTACGCACGCAACATGCCTCCGCCGAGCTCATCCGCGAACGACAAGAGGCGTTTCGCTCGTACCGGCTTCTCACACCGCCACGCGTGCTCACCTCGGACGGCGAGACCGTCACCGGTGTGTATCGCCGAGACGACCTTCCCACCGGAGCACTACCCGGCCTGGCAGTATCCACGGGGGTCGTCGAAGGACGCGCCCGCGTGGTCGCCGACATCGCGCGGGCCGATCTCGACGCGGGCGACATCCTGATCACCGCGTACACCGATCCGAGCTGGACGCCACTGTTCGTCGCAATCGCCGGCCTGGTCACCGAGGTAGGCGGACTGATGACCCACGGTGCGGTGATCGCGAGGGAGTACGGTGTGCCCGCCGTCGTCGCGGTGCCCGATGCCACCCGGGTGATTCGCGACGGGCAACGAATCCGGGTGAACGGAACGGACGGGTACGTCGAGATCCTGTCGGACGAGACATGACATGACATGGCAAGGCACGCAGATACGCCTGTCCGACAGGGAAGTTCAGCCGACGGCGTGAACCTTCTGCCAGTGATAGTCCATCTGCCGCGCGACGCGGAGCGCGAGGATATCGTCGACCAGCGACACCAGGTGCAGGGCGAGGTCGATGCCCGCAGAGATTCCCGCGGAAGTGTAGACGCCACGGTCGTGCACCCACCGCGGTTCGGTCAACACGGTCAGGTCGGGGAACCGACGTGCCAGTTCGGCCTGGTCCTCCCAGTGTGTGGTGACGCGATGATCGGTCACCACGCCCGCTGCGGCGAGCAGAAACGCGCCCGTGCACACCGACGCCACCACGGGAGCGGAGGATCGCGCCGCGATCCAGGACACGACGGCATCGTCGTGCTCGACCCGATCGGTGACACCGCCGGGGACCAGAAGAACATCGAAGTGTGGGGCGTCGGCGATCGACACGTCCGTCTGTACCCGCAGGCCTCCACGCGCTGTGATCGTCGACCACTCGGGGTAGGCGGCCACCAGGACGGCTCCGGCGATGTCGGTCGGGCTCAGGCGTGCGGCAACGGAGAACACCTCGAACGGACCGAACGCGTCGAGCACCTCGACGTCGTCGAACAGGAGGATGCCGTAGCGGATCGGTGTCACGCCAGCATTGTAAGGGCGTGGTCGCGGGGCCCTGCCCGTCGAGCTGCCAACTCTCAGTGCGTGCGATCGTGCTCGATCTGCGCCGCGAGGATCTCGGGCACGCTGTCCTCCACGAGGAACAGGAGGGTGAGGAGCGGAGTGACGATGCGGTGCCCCAGGTCGGTGAGCGAGTACTCGACGTGCGGGGGGATGGTCGTGAGGACCTCGCGGTGCACCAGGCCGTCGCGTTCGAGGGTCTGCAGGGTTTGCGAGAGCATCCGTTCGCTGATGCCGTCGACGTGGCGGCGTAGTTCGGAGAAGCGGTGGGTCTTCTCGGACAGCGCCGCGAGGACGAGGGCACCCCAGCGTCCGGTGATGTTCTGAAGCACCGGACGGGACGCGCAGTCGCGCGCGAAGACATTGGCTTCGGGGAGGTCGGCGGTGCTCATGGCTGCCCATTTTACCTCGCGAACCTTGAAGAAGCACTGAGGAAAATGTTGCACTATCGAAAAGTAAGCGTATAACTAGTGGGGAAGTTGAAGCATCAACAGTTCGCGCGCTTCGGCGAGCGGGCCCAACACGAGGAGGCACACATGACCATCGCCGTGACCGGAGCTGCCGGACACCTCGGCCGCCTGTCCATTGCCGCACTGCAGGAACGCGGCGTCGCCGCCGCCGACATCGTCGCAATCGTCCGTGACACCGCCAAAGCCGCCGATCTCGCCGCCACCGGCGTTCAGGTCCGTGCAGCCGACTACACCGATCCGGCTGCGCTCCGCGAGGCCCTCACCGGCGTCGACAAGCTGCTCCTCATCTCCGGTAGCGAGGTCGGCCGGCGCCTGCCGCAGCACACCAACATCATCGAGGCAGCCAAGGCAGCCGGAGTCGGATCCATCGCCTACACCTCGGTCCTGGCCGCGGACACCAGCCCCTTGGCGCTCGCCGCCGAACACAAGGCCACCGAAGAACTGCTCGCCCAGTCCGGAATCGCCCACACACTGCTTCGCAACGGCTGGTACTGGGAGAACTACGAGACGGCCGTCGACACGGCCAGGGCCACCGGCGCACTGTTCGGCGCGGCCGGCACCGGGCGCGTCGCCGGAGCCGCACGCAAGGACTTCGCCGATGCTGCCGCTGTCGTTCTCACCACCGACGGCCACGACGGCGTCACCTACGAACTCGGCGGCGACCAGCACCTCACCTACACCGACATCGCCGACGTGCTCTCCCGCGCTATCGGCACCGCCGTCACCTACAAGGACCTGCCGCAGGCGGAGTACGCCACCATGCTCGAGGGTGCTGGAGTGCCGGCGCCATTCGCTCGGATCCTTGCCGACTCCGATGCCGGAATCGCTGCAGGCGTACTCGACACCGATCGCGACGACCTGCGACGCCTCACCGGACGTCCCTCCACGCCGTTGGCGGATGTCCTCGGCGCCTGACACTCAGCGCACCTGGAAGAGCACACCTGAATACTGAGTCGATGTCCACACCCCGGAGACGCGTCGCCGCCTACGTGATCCGCCACCGCGCGGGCCCTGAACTGCTCGTGTTCGACCACGTCGGTATTCCTGACGCGGGCACCCAGATCCCGGCCGGAGGTATCGAACCAGGGGAGGACCCACACGCAGCCGCGCTCCGGGAGGTCACCGAAGAAACCGGACTCGACACCTGCACCGTGATCGGGGTGGTCGGCATCGATCACCGACCGCACCCGATCACCGGGCAACCACGCCACACCCATGTCCTCCACCTCCGCGTACCCGACGACGCTCCCGACACCTGGACCCACACCGTCCGCGGCGACGGCACCGACACCGGACTGCAGTTCGCATGCCACTTCGTGCCGCTACCACTGCCCGAACCGCTCGCCGACGAGCAGGATCTGTTCCTCGGCCACCTCGATCCCGACTGGACGACCCTGACCCGCCGATAGCAGCACTCGCACGCACCGACACACGCAGGCCGACCGGAGGGGACCAGAAACCGGCGTGGCAATGGCAGGATCGGATCCGTGAGTTCCGCGAACCTTTCCCGAGCCGAAACCGCCGCGCGCGCCCGCGCTCTCGACGTGCACTCCTACCACGTCGAACTCGACCTGCGCGGTGCCGTCGACCAAGACCGCACCGGCTTCCCCACGGTGACCACGATCGAGTTCACCGCTTCCACACCGGAGACCTGGGTCGACTTCCTCGGGGACTCGGTCGAATCCGTCACCGTCAACGGCGACCTGATCCCCGTGGTCTACGACGGCGCACGGATCAGTATCAGCGGACTCCGCGAAATCAACGTCGTCACCATCGTCGCCACCGGCCGATACAGCAGGTCGGGGGAGGGCATGCATCGCTTCCTCGACCCGGTCGACGGTGAAACGTACCTCTACACCCAGTACGAACCCGCCGACGCCCGCCGCGTCTTCGCCTGTTTCGAACAACCCGATCTCAAGGGCGCATTCACATTCGTCGTCACCGCACCCGCACACTGGCAGGTGGTCTCCAACCAAGCCGTCGATCACCGGCAGCGCGGCGGCGACAACCAGACCGTCACGTTCGCCCCGACCCTGCCGATCTCCACCTACATCACCGCTATCGTCGCCGGGCCCTACCATCGCGTCGACTCCTCGTGGAGCAGGGGAGAACTCACCGTGCCGCTGCGGGTGCTGTGCCGCGCCTCGCTCGCCGAACACCTCGACGCCGACGAGATTCTCCAGGTCACCACCGAAGGTCTCGACTTCTACGCCGAACACTTCGACTACCCGTACCCGTTCGGCAAGTACGACCAGGTGTTCGTCCCCGAATACAACCTCGGCGCCATGGAGAACCCCGGCTGCGTCACCTTCACCGAGGCCTACGTCTTCCGCGGTGCCGCCACCGAAGCCCAGTACCAGGGCCGCGCCAACACGATCCTGCACGAGATGGCGCACATGTGGTTCGGCGACCTGGTCACCATGAAGTGGTGGGACGATCTGTGGCTCAAAGAATCTTTCGCCGACTACATGGGATCGCTCGTCAGCGCCGAGGCCACGAAATACACCGACGCCTGGGTCGCGTTCGCCAACCGCCGCAAGGCCTGGGCGTACCTGCAGGACCAACTCCCCACTACCCACCCCGTCGTCGCCGACATCGTCGACCTCGAAGCCGCCAAACTCAACTTCGACGGCATCACCTACGCCAAGGGCGCCAGCGTCCTCAAACAACTCGTCGCCTACGTCGGCCGCGACGCCTTTCTCGAAGGATCCCGTCGCTACTTCCGAGCCCACGCCTACGGCAACACCACCCTCGATGATCTCCTCACCGAACTGTCCGCAACCTCCGGCCGCGACCTCACCGAATGGGCGCGCGCGTGGCTGCAGACCTCCGGTGTCTCCACCTTGGTCCTCGAACCTGCAGGCGACGGCCGCTACGACATCCTGCAGACCGACCCGCGACCCCACCGCCTCGCGGTCGGCTGCTACGACCACGATCCCGCCGGCGACCTCGTGCGCAACCACCGCATCGAGGTCGACGTCGCAGACGCCCGCACCCGGCTCGAATTGCCCGACGCACCACTGATCCTGCTCAACGACGACGACCTCACCTACGCCAAGATCCGCCTCGACGAACGCTCCCTGACCACCGTCGAATCCGCACTCGACCGGGTCCGCGACCCCCTCGCACGCGGTCTCATCTGGTCGGCACTGTGGAACGCGACCCGCGACGGTGAGCTCACCGCCCCCCGCTACCTCGCGATGGCGAGACGCTTCTCGACGAACGAACCGAACCTCGCGCTGCTCACCGCTGTCCTCGCCAACGCTCCCGCGGCCATCGAGCATTACCTTCCCTCGGCGGCCCGCCCCGACGCGCGCGCAGCGTGGCTCGACGCAGTCTGGCACGGACTCGAGATTGCGGAACCCGGCAGCGGCGCCCAACTCGCGTTCGCTCGCGCTGTCGGCGCAGCCGCCACCATGGACGCTCACCGTGCCGCCGACCTCCGGGCACTCCTCGACGGCATCACACCCGCACCCTCGGGACTTGCACTGGACGCCGATCTGCGATGGACCTGGTGGACGGCGCTCACCGCTACCGGATTCGCCGACAAGCCCGACCTCGACGACGAACTGAGCCGCGACGACACCGCCACCGGCCGCACCGCGCACCTGCGGGCCATGACGGCCCGCCCTCGTGCCGAAGTGAAAGCCCACGCGTGGGCGGCCATCTTCGCCGATCACACCCTGACCAACGACCACCTCGACGCCACCATCGGCGGTTTCCACGCCGGCGCGCGCCGCGATCTGACCGGCCCTTACGACCACGACTACTTCGCGGTCCTGCGCGACACCTGGTCCGAACGCAGCATCGAGATCGCCCGCCGCATCGTCCTCGGGCTGTTCCCCGCGACCGACAACCTCGACCAGGTCGACGCGTGGCTCGAATCGAACACCGACGCACCCGGCGCACTGCGCCGCCTCGTCGTCGAGCAACGCGACCACCTCGCCCGCGATCTGCGCGTCCAACAGGTCAGCGAGGCCTGACCGATCCCATGAGCACCGAACACGTTCCCGAGGTCGTCGTCCCGGCAGACCTCGCCCACTACACCCCGCAACCCCCGGACACCATCGCCGACGCCATGCGCCGGCTACGGGACAAGGCCGCCTCCGACAACACCCGTGCCGCACAACTGAACGACTGGGACACCTACACCCGCTGGTGCCAGAGCACCGGCCACAGCCCCCTCCCGGCGACACCCGACCAGATCTCCTGGTTCGTCACCGAGAAATCGGTCGAAGTCCGCGCCGACGGCCGCTACGCCTATGCGCCGTCGACGCTGTCCCGCTGGGTATCGACGATCAACAAGATGCACTCCCTGGCCGGACACCCGAAACCCGGACACCACGAATCGGTCCGCGAACTCCTCCGCGGAATCCGCCGCGACCGAGCCACACCGCCCGCCCGGCGGACCCCGCTGCTCACCGACGACATCCGCACGATCCTCACCCACATGCGCGCCGACGCCGCGGCCGCAGGCTGGGCCGAACGCGCCGCCGAACGCCGCGACGCCGCCCTGCTGCTCATGGGTCTCGCCGGGGCACTGCGCCGCTCCGAACTGACCGCCCTGACCGTCGTCGACGTCGTCCCTCACCGCGCCGACGGCCTCTACGTCACCGTCCGCCGATCCAAAACAGACCGCGATGCGCGTGGCCGCACCGTGACCCTCCCACACGGACACGACCCGCACACCTGCCCGGTGTGCGCGTATCGGCGCTGGCGGGAAGTACTCGACACCTGGGACGCCGGAGGCAGACCCGCGGTCGCGGCGCTGCTCGAACACGGCGACGAGGGGCCGGTGCAGCATTGCTGCCGGGGCCTCGCTGCCGGAGCCAAGGCGGGCGGTCACCGTGCGCTGTTCCGGCCGGTCCACCGCACCGGGTCGCTCGGCGCCGAAGCGTTGTCCGGACAATCCGTGCATTCGATGATCCAGCGCCGCGCCCGCCGCGCCGGATTCAGCGACGAACTCGTCGCGACCCTCGGCGGACACAGCCTGCGCGCCGGATTCGTCACCCAGGCCGTGCGGGGCGGCGCCACCACTCAGACGATCATGACGCAGACCGGGCACGCCGACGAACGCATGGTCGCGCTGTACAGCCGCCAGCACGCGGGCCTCGTCGCCAACGCCGTCACCCGACTCGGACTGTGAGCAGTCGTATCAGCCCACCCGCAAGGTCTGCACCTGCGGCCAGATCTCGTTCCACGGCATGGTGCGGCCCGACAGCAGCCACACACCGGTATCGATCTCGTCGCTCACGGGCCCGCGTAGCTGCGTGACCTCGGTGAAGAAGGGAGCGAGTGTCGACGGGTCGGTCCCGGCGAACAGGACCTCGGTCCGCGAGTCGTCGGGTAGTGGGAAATACCCGTAGGCACGGTTCGGGCTGTGGGCCGGTGGCAGATCGACAGTCGCCGCGTATCCGTCGAGATAGGCGGCGATGATGTACGACTGGCCGATCACCGCGATACGGTCACGATCGTCGGACAGTTCCCGGTACGCGCCGGCTGTGCTCTCCGCGATCCGTTCACCCACATCACTGTTGGAGATCCCCACCGACGTCGCGAGCACCACCCCGGCGATGAGTGCACTGACCGCGAACGCCGGCCACGCCGTCCAACTCCAGCGGTGCAGACCCCGTTCGCGTCGCCGCTGCAATCCCACCGCCCCGACTGCGATGAGCGCGCCGTGGAACCCGGCGAGATAGTAGGGCCGCCCTGCGGTGACCGTGAAGATGATCAGCAAGGCAAGGAAGGCGACCGCAAGAAACCGATAGTGGCGGAACTCCCGATCGCGCAGCAACCACCACAACCCGAGCAGGACGAGCACCGTGCCCGCCACACCGGCCCACACCAGCATTTGAATCGTGACCGAAGCCCGGCCTCCGTACAGCACCTCTGCTTCCTCGGCAACGATCTCGGACATCAGCAACTGCGGCCAGCCGTGGCGCGCCTGCCACACCAGGGTCGGTGCGGTGATCACGGCTCCGACTGTCACACCGGCCCAGAACATCGGTCGCCGTAACACTTCACGCGGCCCGCACACCAGCACAGCGACCACCAGCGCCGCACACAACAACATGACCTGAAACTTCGTCTCCGCAGCGATCCCCGCCACCACACCGACAAACAAGAGCAACCGGTCGTCGCGGAGCCGCACCCACCGGACGAACAACCACAACAGAAGCAACCACTGCACCGGCTCGAGAGTGTACGGCGTGAGCCAATGCCCGAACAACGCCGCCGAAATCGACGTCGCCTGCGCCGCCGCAGTGATGCCCTGCGCCCGCCGATCCCCGCCGAGTTCGCGCGCGATCAGCGCCGCCACGACCACCGCCGCGACCGTCGCCACGATGGGCACAAATCTCAGAACCAGGATCGAACCCGGCGCAACGACATCCGACACCCGCGCCAGCAGCGGCGCGACCGGCGGCTGATCGGCAGATCCCCAGTCCAGGTGATCGCGGCCGATCGCGAGCATGTACACCTCGTCGAACCAGTAGCCGTCACCACCCACCACCGCCGCCACCAGATGAGCGACCGCGACGACCGCCGCGATCGGCCACACGACGCGGCCCGCAAACGAGTGCACCTGCTCGTGCACGAAGGACGCAGCGCCATCTGTGCGCTGTTCCGCTGCTCGGGCCCACGCCATGGGCACTCAACTCCCGAAGCTGCTCGATCCGTGCGAGTGTCTACGGCCACGCCGCGCAGGAGCGACCGGCCTCCTCACGGGCCACCCACCAATGAATCCGAGATCGACGAGTGAGACGCCTGTGCGGTGGGTACCGTTCTTCCAGAGGGTACGCGCTCGAGCCGATCGTGCAGCACGTCGTCACGGGCGGTCGCCGACAACGAGGAGCCCGATGCAGATCTCCGACACCGCTGACTCCAGCGCCCTGACCGGCGACGGTCTCCATGAACTCCATGCATGGTGGCGTGCCGCCAACTACCTGTCGGTCGGGCAGATATACCTCATGGACAACCCTCTCCTGAGGGAACCGCTGCGTCCCGAACACATCAAACCGCGTCTACTCGGCCACTGGGGCACCACCCCGGGACTCAACTTCATCTATGCGCACCTCAACCGCGCGATCCTCGCCCGGGACCTCGACATGATGTACGTCATGGGCCCCGGCCACGGCGGACCTGGACCGGTCGCCGCAGCGTGGCTCGAAGGCACCTACAGTGAAATTTATCCCGACGTCTCCCAGGACGAATCGGGCATGCGCCGCCTGTTCACCCAATTCTCCTTCCCCGGCGGCATACCCAGCCACGTGGCTCCGGAGACCCCCGGGTCCATCCATGAAGGAGGCGAACTCGGGTATTCACTGTCCCACGCATATGGCGCCGCGTTCGACAACCCCGACCTCGTGGTCGCAGCAGTCATCGGAGACGGCGAAGCCGAAACCGGTGCACTCGCCGCCAGTTGGCATTCCAACAAATTCGTCGATCCACGCCGAGACGGCGCCGTGCTCCCGATCCTGCATCTCAACGGATACAAAATCGCCAACCCCACGCTTCTCGACCGCATCGGCGACGACGAACTCGAATCACTGCTCCGCGGATACGGGCACGAACCCATCGTCGTCTCCGGTCAGGACCCCGACTACATGCACCGGCACTTTGCCGACGCGCTCGACCGCAGCCTCGACCGCATCGCCGAGATCCAGCAAGAGGCACGACAATCCGGTCGCAGCGACCGACCCGTGTGGCCGATGATCGTGCTGCGTTCCCCGAAGGGCTGGACCGGACCGGTCGAGGTCGACGGACTCCCCATAGAAGGGACGTGGCGGGCACATCAAGTGCCCTTCGCGAACGCCCGCGACAACGACGAGCACCGGCGCATCCTCGAACACTGGCTGCGCAGTTACCGGCCCGACGAATTGTTCGACGACCATGGAACGCCGATACCGGCCGTCCGTCACCTGCACCCCGCCGGTACTCGGCGCATGAGCGCCAATCCGCACACCAACGGTGGCCCCGCCGTCCGCGACCTCGCCCTGCCCGACTTCCGCGACCACGCTGTCGCCGTCGACCGACCCGGACACGAACAGGCGGAGGCCACAAAGGTTCTGGGCACCTTCCTTCGCGAAGTCATGCGGTACAACCCGACAACCTTCCGCATGTTCGCACCCGACGAGCACAACTCCAACCGCCTCGGCGACGTCCTCGACGCCACCGATCGCACCTGGAATGCCGACATCCTGCCGACCGACGAACACCTCGCACCCGACGGCCGGGTCATGGAGATCCTGTCGGAACACACCTGCCAGGGATGGCTCGAGGGATACCTGCTGACCGGACGGCACGGACTGTTCTCCTGCTACGAGGCGTTCGTACACATCGTCGACTCGATGGTCAACCAGCATGCCAAATGGCTGCGCACCACCAACCGGATCGAGTGGCGCCGACCGATCCCGTCCCTCAACTATCTCCTCACCTCACATGTGTGGCGGCAGGATCACAATGGGTTCTCCCACCAGGACCCCGGATTCATCGATCACGTCGTCAACAAGAAGTCCGACGTGATCCGCGTCTACCTACCACCGGACGCCAATACGCTGCTCTCGGTCGCCGACCACTGTCTACGCACCCGCCAATACATCAACGTCATCGTCGCCGGGAAACAACCGGAGCCGCAGTACCTGTCGATCGACGACGCCATTGTTCACTGCACCAAAGGCATCGGGATCTGGGACTGGGCGGGCACCGACCGCGGCGCCGAACCCGACGTGGTGCTCGGCTGCGCAGGCGACGTTCCCACCATGGAAACTCTTGCCGCAGTCGAGATCCTCCACGAGTGGTTTCCCGACCTGTTGATCCGAGTGGTCAACGTCGTCGACCTGATGAGGCTCCAAGACGACAGGGGACACCCGCACGGCCTGCCCGACCCCGACTTCGACGCCCTTTTCACCACCGACACACCCGTCGTGTTCGCCTACCACGGGTACCCGTGGCTCATCCACCGGCTCACCTACCGCCGCCGCAACCACGACAACATCCACGTGCGCGGATACATCGAAGAGGGCACCACGACAACCCCATTCGACATGTGCGTCCTCAACAGGATCGACCGCTTCGATCTGGCGCTGGACGTCATCGACCGCGTCGAACGCATCCGCCCGGTCGCCGCCTACGCCCGCGAACACCTGAAGAACACGTTGATCAGGCACCGGCAGTACATCCGGGAGCACGGCGAGGACATGCCGGAGATCGCCGACTGGCGCTGGCACGGCCTCAACCCTTGAACAGCCGCAGAGTCAATGTGCGCGCCGCTCCAGTCGTCCGGCGGCGAACGCCTCACGGTCCACATCATCGAGCGAGGTCACGACGAGATCTGCACCCGCCCGCGCCAATTCGTCCTCGTCATCTGCACGCGCCACACCGAGCGTAACCAACGCTCCCGCCTTCGCGGCCTGCACACCACTGACCGCGTCCTCGACCACCACACACCGCTCCGGAGCCACACCGAGTTCGGCGGCCGCGGTGAGAAAAATTTCCGGATCCGGCTTGCCCCTGGCGAAATCGCGACCCGACAGGTCTGCGTCGAACACGTCGAGCAGCGATGTGTCGAGCAAGGATGTGTCGCCACCGCCGAACTCTCCGAGCCGGATCGCCCGTAGGAAGCGATGTGCATTCTTCGAGGACGACGCCGCGGCGACGGGAATGCCCGCGGCGCGCACCGCCAGCACCAACCGAACCCCGTCGGCATATGCGTCGAACCGGGCCTCTTCGATCAACCGGAGCAGCATCGTCTGCTTACGCTCCGCGTACTCGCTCTCACGCTGCTGCGCGTCGGGTACCTCGAAGTACTCGAGGCAGGCCAGTGCTCCCTCGTGCCGAGGTTTCCCGGACAGAACCTCGCGGTAGACCCGCGAGGTGAATGCGTCCGGCGACCATGAGGAACGCTCGGCCGCGTCCTGCCACGGGCCCGTCATGAGCTCCGCCAGCGACTCCCGCCAGGCCACTTCGTGTGGTGAATCGACGAGAACGCCGTCGACGTCGAATATCACACCTGCGAAACCCATTGCGGGCGAAGTCTCATCGCGTGTCATGGCGATCCGCTCGCTCAGGCAGGTAGGGGAGTGGTCGGGACCTGGAACTCGTGCGATTGCCCCGCTTCGAGCCGCACCGTCTCTCCGTTGACTCCCACCCGCACCGGCACCCGGAACCCCTCGACCTCCGCGAGCACCGACAATGTCTCACCCGAGATCTGCACTCGCAGCGGGGTACCCCGATACCTCATGGAGAACGACACCCCGTCGAGGTGGGGGAGCAGCCGCGGCCGGAACATCAGCACACCGTCGTAGATCCGGGCGCCGACGTAATAGCGCTGTACCAGATCCAGCGTCCCGGCCATGACCCCCATGTGGATGCCCTCCTTGGTGGTGCCGCCCTGCAGATCGCTCACATCACTCTCGAGGGCCACCTTGAACCGCTCCCACGACGACTCGGGATCGAATCCCGCCAGTACACCCGCGTACGCGACGAAACTGAGAGTGGACCCGTGAGAGGAACGCTCGTCGTAGTAGTCAACGGTGCGTCGCACGAGATCCCGGTCGTACTCGTAGCCGAGACGCTCGAAGATCGGCCGCAACTCGTTGTCGTCGAACAGGAAGAACAGCATCACCGCATCCGCCTGCTTGGACACCTTGTACCGATTGGGATCATGCCCCTCGGCCCGTAGAATCCGGTCCATCCGCTGAATGTTCGGATACGACGCGCGATAGTGTTCCCAGTCGATCTCGTCGAGCTTCTCGTAACCCTCGAACTGACTGATGACACCGTCGTGGAACGGCACGAACATCTTGCGGCTCATCTCCGACCAGCGCGCCAGTTCCTCGTCGGTCACCCGCAGGGCAGTCTGCCTGCTCGTCGAAAGCAATTCGAGCACCTCGATTGCCTTCGACGCGATCCACGCCACCATCACGTTCGTGTATGCATTGTTGTGCAGCCCCGGCTCGTCCGACCCGGGGTAGCGCTCATGGAACTCGTCGGGCCCCATCACCCCGTGGATCTCGAATCGATCCAGCTCTGGGTTGTATTCGGCGATCGACGCCCAGAACCGGGTGATCTCGAGCATCATCTCCGCACCGTGGTCGGCCAGGAACTCGAAGTCGTCGGTCGCCTGGTAGTACCGCCACACGTTGTAGAAGATCGCGGCACTCACGTGTCGCTGATGACGGCTCAGGTCGGGATCCCACAGACCCGACATCGGATTGAGGTGGACCAGCTGGGTCTCCTCGGTACCGTCCGATCCGCTCTGCCACGGGTACATCGCACCCCGGTACCCGGCCTCGGACGCAGCGGCCTGTGCCTCGACCAACCGCCGGTACCGATACATGATCAGGCCCTTGGTGACTTCCGGCATCCGCAGATCCAGGAACGGATACACGTACAGCTCGTCCCAGAAGACGTGCCCGCGATACGCCTCGCCGTTGAGCCCCCGCGCCGGGACCCCGGCATCGAGGCGCGACGTGTGACGCGAACACACCTGGAGGACATGCGCGACGTGCAGACGCAGCAGCAATTGGGTCCGTGGCTCCCGGGGGAGCCGGATATCGCAGATGTCCCACAGCTCTTCCCACGCCGCGGCGTGTTCGAGATGCGCCGCGGCGAAATCGGAATATCGCAGCACATGGCGGCCGGCGGATGCGAGCGGCTCGGTGATCGCGTCATCACGCGAGGTGAACATCGCCACGATCTTCTCGACGCGGATCGTATGCCCCTCGGTGACGTCCAAGGCCAAGACTTGTTGGATGTAGTCCTCGGTCTGATACAGGTCGCGTTCGACCTCGGTGGGCTCGGTGTCGTTGCCGGAGAACACCCGCGTGCGTGCGGCCTGCGCGATGTAGATGTCCGACTGCCGGATCTGCACTTTCAACGCGATCGTCTCGGGTCCGAACGTGCGGGGCGTGACCGGATCGAGATGGCGACCGACGAGATCGCGGTAGCGGGCGACCGCGCGGTTGGTGACACGGCCGTCGAGTGCCGAGACGATCTCGACGTGGCCGGACCAGTTCTCGGGCGTGAGTGTCCATTGGAGTGCGCCCTGATGCGAATGCGCCATGCTGACGAAGCGTCGACTCGTCAGCGATGTCTCGCGGCCGTTCCGATCGCGGAAGCGGAGTTCGCGGATGACCGTCGCGGTGCGAATGTCGTAGACGTGCCGGTACGACAACACCTCGACATTCGACAGCCGGATCGCGTCTTCGCCATCGATGCGCAGTTTGAGGACGAGCCAGTTGGGAAGGTTCACCAGATCCTCGTTGAGGACCGGGCTTCCGCCCATGATCGTCGTCTCGCGGTTGTAGCAGCGGTGCGCGTAGGTGCCGGGATAGTGGACCTCGCCCATGTCTTCCCACTCGGCGGTGCCGCGCGTGCAGAAGTAGCCGTTGCCCGTAGAGGTCATCGATTCCCGCAGGCCCTCCGCCTCGGGATCGAACCGGTCGTAGTCGAGGGTGAACTCGGGGTCGTACACGGAGTACCTCCTGGCGGTCGAGCCGTTCGGTCACATGCTGGTCAACATCCCAATTCGGAGAGGAAGCGTGCTACGTCATCCACCGACGTGAGCCCGAATTCGGCTGCGGTGACCCGATCTTTCATCTCGGGATCGTCGGGGCTGCCCACGAGAATCCCGATCCCCGTGCCGCGGATGACAGTGAATGCGTCCTCGTCGGTGATGTCGTCGCCGAGGTACATCGGGACGATATCGTCGGAATCGAGGCCGAGCACATCGATCAGGTGCAGGACTGCCTTGCCCTTGTTCCAGTCGACCGCCGGCCGCAGCTCGTACACCATCTTCCCCGGGACGACCTCGAGGCGATCGGGCATCTCGGCGAGCAATGCGTGGACGATGTCGTGGACACGCCGGCGTTCCTGAGGCCCGGCATTGCGATAGTGCACGGCCACCGAGGCCTGCTTCGGTTCGAGGGTGACCCCGTCGGTGTCGGCGAGCCGGTCGCGCAAGGTGGCGGTGGTATCAGCGACGAGTTCGGTGAAGTCGCCGAGGGAATCAGGAGAGATTGCACCCTGACCGGGCCTCCAGATGTCGAAGCCGTGACTTCCCGCGACGGTGAGATCGTCGACCCCCATCAACTGCTGGACGACCGCGCGGTCGCGGCCGGTGATGATGCAGACGGGGCAGCGGTCGGCCAAGGCACGGACGATGGCTCGCATCGTGTCGGACAGGACCGCATCTTCGGGTCGGTCGACGATGGGGGTGAGCACGCCGTCGTAGTCGAGGAATACCGCGGGCCTGCGGCCGCTCGAGCGCTTCCCCAATGCTGCCGAGTCGAGCGCCGAGGTAAGGCCCTCGACCGCCGATGTGGAATCCATCTCGGTCGAACCTCCTGTTACGCGTGTACTGCCACCCCGAACCGTACAGGGACTCGGCGACCCGGTCAGTGGACGGGCCGACGCCAGTGCGCTTCGTCGGCGGTGAGCTGCGCACGCAGATGTTCCGCAGCCTCCTGATTGCGGAACGGGCCGGACAACAGGTCTGCGTACACGTGCGACGGAGCAACCCTCCGCAGTGCCCCGGAGCGTTCCATTCGGTCGAAGACCACCGGCGACCACGGAATCGCGACCACCACGTCGCCACCGCGATCGACGGGGCGCAATCCCAATGCCCCCGCGAAGTCGTCGGGGTCGTCGGCGTACAGCTCGAGCACATCGGGTTGTGCGTAATCGGTGGCGCCGACACCGCTGAGGGCGTAGGTGATGTCGATCCGCTCGGCGAGCTGGTTGCGCACGATATCGAGGCCGTCCGGTGCTGCGAACCGGCGCGTCGCGCACATTTTGCGATCGGCGGCCCAGGCGCGCAGCATCTGTTCCCACCGGACTTCGGTGATGCCACCGCGGGGGATTCGCCGGATGAGCTCGCGTTCCACCAGGACTTCCACCACGCGGTAGGTCGCGCCGGTGGATGCCCCGGAGAGTGTGATCAGCTGGGGCACCGTCATCTCACCGGAGTGGTCGGCGAGGGCACGGACCACACGGTCGGACGGTTCCCCGGTCAGGACACCGGAGGGGCGCCCCGGCCCCCGCCAGGGATCTGCGTCGGCGCCACGATTGCGTACCCATACGGCGGGCCGTGACGCGACCAGCGTGAGATTTCCGGTGGCGTCCGCGTAGGAGATTCCGTGCTGATCGAATTGACGGCGAACAGGATCGGACAGGTAGTGCGCGCACACGAAGCCGCGGTCGGAGTCGGAGAGTTCGGCAACGATGCGCGCGACGTCGCCGCTGAGGACACCCCGTGATGCGACGATCGCGAACGACACCGACTCACCGTCGGGTGCGGTGACGACGAGACGCTGCGGGGCCTCGGGGGAGCGCGGCCTGTCGCTGGACATCGTCCACCCCAGAGGCAGGCACGCGTCCAGGCACACCGACGCGCGGCGATAGATGTCGATCGGCCGTTCCGGCTTGGGGCCGGCGGCGGTTTCGACGGCGTCCGATGGGTCCTGTTGCATCACATCCGTCACACTAACAGTCTGTACAAGACGGAATACCTAATTAAACGAAATGACGGTGCTGTAACGCGCGTCACGTCAGTACAACCCGCAAAGTGCTGTAGGTGCATGCGCTAACTTCATCGATATGAGTGACACCGCGCGCCGTATCGCGTTCATCCAGGCCACATGGCACCGCACTATCGTCGACCAGGCGAAGGAAGGCTTCACCGACGAGATCGTTGCCCTGGGGTACGCGAAGGACTCGCTCGATTACTTCGAGGTGCCGGGAGCGTTCGAGATCCCGCTGCACGCCCAGCGCCTCGCCCGCTCCGGCCGGTACGACGCGATCGTCGCCGCCGGCCTGGTTGTCGACGGTGGTATCTACCGGCACGACTTCGTGGCGACGGCCGTGATCGACGGTTTGATGCGCGTCCAGCTCGACACGGATGTTCCTGTCTTCTCGGTCGTGCTGACCCCGCACCACTTCCACGAGCACGACGAGCACGTCGGCTACTACACGCGCCACTTCGTCACCAAGGGCGCTGAAGCTGCGCGTGCCGTCGATGCGACGGTCAAGTCCTTGCGGGCACTCCCGGTGGGGGAGTAGCGCTGAGCCCGGGAGTTGTCGCTCCCTCGAATGAGGGGGGATTCCCTGGGGGCCGCGAGGGTCTCCCGGGGAATCGGGGGAGTGAGCACCTGATCGAGTCGATGTAGAGAAACGCCCGCGTAGTGCGGGTGAAAGATTGTCGCCGAGGGTAGTTCGATCCAGACCGCAGCGTGCCTTCAAATATTCTGCATTATACGGAACAAATAGAAAAACAGAATATCCACACCACTTCCCGCCTAGCCTCACCCATCAAAGACGGCGTGGACTTTGCTCACCGATCGGTTGCGGGCGTCGAATCCGCAGGCATGACCAAGGGCGCCACCACTGCGAGCAGTACCGCAGGCACGATGAACGCCGCGAGCGGATGCGTGGCATACAGGGGAGTCAATGCGACGGGTGCCAGGGCTGCACCGCCGAAGCGAAATGCCAGGACCACCGAGACTGCGCCACCTCGATTGCCGCCGGAGTCGCCGAGGACCGCGGCGTTCGCGGCCACCAGGACGCACTGCGAGGCAATCCCGGCGACGAACCACACCACCGCGATGACGGCAATGCTGCCCAGTGTCCCCGCTGCGACGACGAGGACACCTCCGGCAACTGCCCCGATCAGTACCGCGCGGTGCGCGCCGATCCGGTCGATGAGCGTACCTACACGGCGGGCCGTGAGGATCCCTGCCAGCCCGAACACCGTGAGCAGCGCACCTCGCCCTGCGGGAGAGAGACCGAAGTCGTCCTCTACCCGGAACGCAAGAAGGAACCCCAAGCCGCCGAGCGCTCCGAAGCCGAGGAGCGCGACCACCCCCACGCGGAGCACCCGTGGCCGCAGTGCGTCACGGAGCCGAGCCGAGCCATCCTCCGCCTCGTCCATCCGACCGGGCAGGCCGATCACGGCGAGTACGACCGCTGCGGCGGCGAGCACAACGAACGCCCACCTCCAGTTCACTTCGGCAGCGAGACCCCCGACGAGCGGCGCCGTGGTCTGCCCGGCGGCCTGCATCGCGCCGAACAGGCCGAGCGCACGCCCGAGGGAGGCACGAGGAGTGATTGCGGCCAGGGCTGCCAGCAACAGGGGAGTGGTGAATGCGTTGCCTGCACCCTGCAGCATTCGGGCGCCGATCAGCAGTGAGAACGTCGGCGCTAGTGCTGCAGCGATCGAGACCACCGCGTACATCACGTATGCGGTACGCACCGTCCGCAACCGGCCCCAGCGGGCGCCGAGGGTCCCGGAGAACAACATGAAGACGGCAAACACACCCAAGTACGCGGTGACTGTGGTCGCGGCGACCCCTGCGGAGACCCCGGTGTCTTCCCCTATTTCGGGGAGCATCGACACGACGACGCCACCGCCGAACGGACCGAGGAATCCACCGATGTAGAGCGCCGCGCGCTGGATGGGTTCGCGGAGCCCGTTCACTGAGCGAACCCGCCGGGGCCTCTCCTTCGCAGATAGCGTTCGAATTCGGCGGCGAGTGCATCACCGTCGATCTTGGAGATGACCTCGGAGATGTCGGTTTCTGCGTCGCCGGCTTCTTCGAGGCTGCGGACGTAGTCGCTGATGTCTTCGTCGTCCTCGGTCATCGAGGTGACGGTTTCTTCCCATTCCTCGGCGAGTGCGGGGAGTTCACCGAGTGGAACCTCGACGTCGAGGACGTCTTCGACGCGGCGCAGCAGCGCAACGGTGGCCTTGGGGTTCGGTGGATGCGACACGTAGTGGGGGACGGCCGCCCAGAAGGACACAGCGGGGATTCCCGCGCGCACGCAGGCATCCTGTAGGACCCCGTTGATGCCGGTCGGTCCTTCGTACCGGGACTTCTCGAGGTTGAACCGTTTGGCTGCTTCGGCGCTGTAGGCGGTGCCGGTCACGGGTACCGGGCGCGTGTGCGGGGTGTCGGCGAGCAGTGCGCCGAGCACGATGACGGTGTGGATTCCCAGGTCGTCGATGAGTTCGAGGATCGCGTCGCAGAAGCTGCGCCACCGCATGTTGGGTTCGATGCCGCGCAGTAGGACGATGTCTTGGTCGCTGCCCGGCGGGGAGCATGCAGACAGGCGCGTCGCGGGCCAGTCGATCTGTCGGGTCACGCCGTCGACGAGGCGGGCCTGGGGGCGGTTGACCTGGTAGTCGTAGTACTCCTCGGAGTCCAGTTCGGCGAAGGGTTCGGCGTCCCAGATCAGTTCGAGGTGCTCGACAGCCCCGGTAGCGGCGTCGCCTGCATCGTTCCATCCTTCGAATGCGGCGACGAGCACCGGGTTTCTGAAGTCGGGAACGGCCTGCTCCGGGGTCTCGGGATACTCACTTGCACTCACCCGTCCAGCCTACGGCGGGGTGCGGTTTGCGTGCCCACTACTCTGGTTGCCATGTCCACCCCACTGAACTCTGCCTTGTTCGATGCGCTGAAGCAGCGCGTTGTCATCGGAGATGGGGCGATGGGCACCATGTTGCAGGCCGCGGATCTGTCGCTCGACGACTTCCGCGGCCTCGAGGGGTGCAACGAGATCTTGAACGAGACTCGTCCCGATGTGATCAAGGGGATCCACCGGGCGTACTTCGAAGCCGGGGCCGACATCGTCTCGACGAACACCTTCGGCTGCAACTTGCCCAACCTCGCCGATTACGACATTTCCGACCGGATTCGTGACCTTTCCGAGCGTGGCACCCGGCTTGCACGGGAGGTGGCGGATGAGATGGGTCCGTCCGCCGACGGTGTGCCTCGGATGGTGTTGGGTTCGATGGGACCCGGTACAAAATTACCCACCCTCGGTCATGCGCCGTTCGACGTGCTGCGCGATGCATACGGCGAAGCCGCGCTGGGCATGCTCGACGGTGGTGCCGATGCGATCCTCGTCGAGACCTGCCAGGACCTGCTGCAGGCGAAAGCCGCGATCATCGGTAGTCGCCGCGCCATGGAACAGGCGGGCAGGCGGGTCCCGATCATCGCGCATGTCACGGTCGAGACGACGGGCACGATGCTGCTCGGTTCCGAGATCGGAGCGGCCCTCACTGCGTTGGAACCTCTCGGTATCGATCTGATCGGGTTGAATTGCGCGACGGGGCCCGCCGAGATGAGCGAGCACCTGCGGTACCTGTCGCAGCACGCCCGTATCCCGGTGTCGGTGATGCCGAACGCAGGTCTGCCTGTGCTGGGGAAGAACGGTGCCGAGTACCCGCTCACGCCCGCGGAGCTGGCCGACGCACTGGCCGGGTTCGTGTCGGAGTTCGGTCTGGCGCTGGTCGGTGGGTGCTGCGGCACGACTCCCGAGCATGTCCGTCAGGTTGCCGCCGCGGTGCGCGAGGCGCAGCCTGCGCAGCGGAACCCGGAACATGAGCCGGGTGTGTCGTCGCTGTACACGGCGGTGTCTTTCGAGCAGGACGCGTCGATCCTGATGATCGGTGAGCGCACCAACACGAACGGGTCGAAGGCGTTCCGTGAGGCGATGCTCGCCGGCGACTGGGAGAAGTGCGTCGACGCCGCGAAGGACCAGGTGCGCGACGGTGCGCACATGCTCGACCTCAATGTCGACTACGTGGGTCGTGACGGCGCACTCGATATGGCGGAGCTCGCATCGCGGTTCGCCACCGCATCGACACTGCCCATCATGATCGACTCGACCGAGCCGGAGGTGATCCGGGCGGGCCTCGAGCATCTCGGTGGTCGGTGCGCCGTGAACTCGGTGAACTACGAGGACGGTGCGGGGCCGGGGTCGCGGTTCCAGCGGATCATGGAGCACGTCGCCGAGCACGGTGCCGCAGTGGTGGCACTGACGATCGACGAGGAAGGTCAGGCACGTACGGCCGAGCACAAGGTGCGTATCGCCGAGCGTCTGATCACGGACCTGACGGAGAACTGGGGCCTCGATCCCGACGACATCATCGTCGATGCGTTGACGTTCCCCATTTCGACTGGGCAAGAGGAGGTGCGACGCGACGCGATCGAGACGATCGAGGCGATCCGCGAGCTCCACCGTCTGCATCCGCGGGTGCATTTCACTCTCGGTGTGTCCAATGTGTCGTTCGGTCTGAATCCGGCCGCGCGGCAGGTGCTCAACTCGGTGTTCTTGAACGAGTGCACCGAGGCGGGTCTCGATACGGCGATCGTGCATGCGTCGAAGATTCTGCCGATGGCGCGGATTCCCGACGAGCATCGGCAGGTCGCGTTGGATCTGGTGTACGACCGCCGCCGCGAGGGTTACGACCCGCTGCAGAAGCTGATGCAGCTGTTCGAGGGGGTGTCGGCGGCGTCGGCGCGCGAATCACGCGCGCAGGAGCTTGCTGCGCTGCCGTTGTTCGAACGCTTGGAGCGGCGGATCGTCGACGGGGAGCGGAACGGACTCGAGGCCGATCTCACCGAGGCGATAACGGCGGTGCCTCCGCTGGAGATCATCAACGAGACGTTGCTGTCGGGGATGAAGACGGTCGGTGAGCTGTTCGGATCGGGACAGATGCAGTTGCCGTTCGTGTTGCAGTCCGCCGAAGTGATGAAGGCGGCGGTGGCGCATCTCGAGCCGCACATGGAGTCGACGGGTGACGACGGCAAGGGCCGGATCGTGCTGGCGACCGTCAAGGGCGATGTGCACGACATCGGTAAGAACCTCGTGGACATCATCCTGTCGAACAACGGGTACGAGGTGGTCAACCTCGGTATCAAGCAGCCGATCGCAACGATCCTCGATGCGGCGATCGACAAGCGCGCCGACGTGATCGGAATGTCCGGTCTGCTGGTGAAGTCGACCGTGGTGATGAAGGAGAACCTCGAGGAGCTGAACTCTCGAGGTGTTGCGGATCAGTTCCCGGTGCTCCTCGGCGGCGCGGCGCTGACCCGGAGCTACGTCGAGAACAATCTCGCAGACGTGTATGCGGGTGAGGTGTCGTACGCGCGCGATGCGTTCGAGGGCCTGTCGTTGATGGATCGTGTCATGGCGATCAAGCGCGGGGAGGGTCCGGATCCGGACAGTCCGGAGGCGCTCGAAGCCGCGCGCAAGGCGGCCGACCGCAAGGAGCGGCACGAGCGTAGTAAGCGGATCGCGGAGAAGCGTAAAGCGGAGGAGACTCCGGCGGTGATCCCCGAGCGCAGTGATGTGGCGGCGAATCTGCCGGTGCCTGCGCCTCCGTTCTGGGGTACACGGGTGGTCAAGGGCATCGCGTTGGCCGACTATGCGTCGTTGGTGGACGAGCGGGCGTTGTTCCTCGGGCAATGGGGGTTGCGCGGGCAGCGTGCCGGTGACGGTCCGTCGTACGAGGAGTTGGTGGAGACCGAGGGCCGGCCGCGGTTGCGGTACTGGCTGGACCGGTTGTCGACCGAGGGCATCCTGCAGCACGCTGCGGTTGTGTACGGGTACTTCCCTGCGGTATCCGAGGGCGACGATGTGGTGATCTTGACGGAGCCGCGTCCGGATGCTCCGGAACGGTATCGGTTCACGTTCCCGCGTCAGCAGCGGTCGCGGTTCTTGTGCATTGCCGATTTCGTGCGGTCGCGTAAGGATGCGATCGAGTCGGGTCAGGTCGATGTGTGGCCGTTCCAGTTGGTGACGATGGGTCAGCCGATCGCGGATTTCGCGAACGAGTTGTTCGCGGCGAACTCGTATCGCGACTACCTGGAGGTACACGGCATCGGTGTGCAGTTGACCGAGGCCCTGGCCGAGTACTGGCATCGGCGGGTCCGGCAGGAGCTGGCGTTCTCCGGTGGCGGTACTGCTGCGGACGATGATCCGGACGATGTGGCCGAGTATTTCAAGCTCGCGTACCGGGGTGCTCGTTTCGCGTTCGGTTACGGCGCGTGCCCGGATCTCGAGGATCGGATCAAGCTCGTCGAGTTGCTCGAGCCCGAGCGGATCGGGGTGGTGTTGTCGGAGGAGTTGCAGTTGCATCCCGAGCAGTCCACCGATGCGTTCGTTCTGCATCACCCGGAGGCCAAGTACTTCAATGTCTGAGTTGATCAGCAACGTATCCGGTTCGACGAGCGGGACGGGTGCGTTGCAGGCGGTGTTGTGGGACATGGACGGCACGCTGCTCGAGTCGGAGCAGTTGTGGGACATCGGGATGCGGGAGTTGTCGCTGCATCTGGGTGGGCCGATGTCGGAGGAGACGCGGATCTCGACGATCGGCGGTCCGCTGGATCTGTCGGTGTGGCGGACGTTCGACGGTCTCGGGCTCGCTCCGACGCCCGACGAGCAGACCGCGGCGGAGGACTGGCTCAACGCGTACATGTCGGAGTTGTTCACGCAGGGGTTGCCGTGGCGGCCGGGTGCGCGGGAGGCTCTGGGGTCGGTACGGGCTTCGGGTCTCGGGCAGGTGTTGGTGACCAATACCGGCCGGAGGTTGTGCGATGTTGCGCTCGACACTCTCGGCCGCGACCATTTCGATCACACGGTGTGCGGCGACGAGGTGCCTGCGGGCAAGCCGGATCCGGCGCCGTATCTGCGGGCGGCGGAGTTGCTCGGGCTCGATCCGGCGCAGTGTCTGGCGGTGGAGGATTCTCCGACCGGGGCGGCGGCGGCGGATGCGGCGGGCTGCACGGTGCTGGTGGTGCCGTCGTTGACGACGGTGCCTGTTTCGCCGCGGCGGGTGTTCCGATCGACGCTGGAAGGTCTTTCTGCGGCTGATCTGCACGTGCTGTACGCATCCGGTCGGCAGTGATCGTGGCTGTTCCGAAGATCGTCCTGTTCTACAAGTTCACGGCGTTGCCGGATCCGGAGGCGATCCGGTTGTGGCAGTACACCCTGGCTGCGTCGAACGGGTTGACGGGCCGAATTCTGATCTCCGAGCACGGCATCAACGGCACTGTCGGTGGCGATATCGCGGCGGTGAAGAGGTATGTGCGGGGGTTGCGCAGCTATCCGGCGTTCCGCGATGTCGACGTCAAGTGGTCCGACGGCACCGGCGACGATTTCCCGCGGTTGTCGGTGAAGGTGCGCCCCGAGATCGTCACGTTCGGTACGCCCGACGAGGTCGAGGTCGACGAGAACGGTGTCGTCGGCGGTGGGACGCATCTGTCGCCGCTCGCCGTGCACGCGTTGATGGCCGAGCGGGACGACGTGGTGTTCTTCGACGGCCGAAACAGGCTCGAGGCACAGATCGGGCGGTTCCGGGATGCGGTGGTGCCCGATGTGGATACCACCCGTGATTTCGTTGCCGAGCTGGACAGTGGCCGGTACGACCATCTCAAGTCGAAGCCGGTGGTCACGTACTGCACGGGTGGGGTGCGGTGCGAGGTGTTGTCGGTGTTGATGCGCAATCGTGGTTTCGAAGAGGTGTACCAGCTCGACGGTGGGATCGTCCGGTACGGCGAGACGTTCGGTGATGCCGGGTTGTGGGAGGGCTCGCTGTACGTGTTCGACGGTCGGATGAATGTGGAGTTCTCCGAGGATGCGGTCACGTTGGGTCGCTGTACGTTGTGCGGGGCTCCCACATCGCGGTATCGCAATCATCCCGATGTGAACGGTCGTGAGTTGACGTTGGTGTGTGAGGGGTGTGTTCCGGACGGTGTCGTCGAGGGCGCTGCCGGAGCCGGGTCCTGACGTGAGTAGTGCACCGTTGCCGGTGCGTGACGGGTTGGGGCCGGATCGTCTCCGGATGCCGGCCGAGGGTGCCGCGCGCACGGTGCTCGGGTTCCTGATCGAGGAGCATCCGGAGGAGGATTGGCACACTCGGATGGCCGCGCGGGAGCTTGTCGACGAGCATGGGCGGCCGGTGGATGAACTGACCCGGTTCCAGCCGGGCCGGTTCGTGTATTTCTATCGTGAGCCGCCGCCGGAGACGCCGGTGCCGTTTTCGGTGGAGGTGTTGTATCGCGGCGATGGGCTGGTGGTGGTCGACAAGCCGCCGTTTCTGTCGACGATTCCGCGGGGTGCGCATATCCGGGAGACGGTGACGGTGCGGTTGCGGCGGGATCTGGATTTGCCGGATCTGGTGCCGGTGCATCGGCTCGATCGGATGACTGCCGGGGTGTTGCTGTGTACGAGTGATCCGGCGTTGCGACGCCCGTATCAGGGGTTGTTCGAGCAACAGCGGGTGCGCAAGGTGTATGAGGCGATCGCGGGGTATCGGCCCGAGCTGGAGTTTCCGCGCACGGTGCGGACGAGGATCGTCAAGCGGCATGGTGAGTTGACGGCGACGCAGGTGCCCGGCGAGCCGAATTCGGAGACTCGGATCGAGCTCGTCGAGCATCGTGGCGGTCGGGCGCGGTATCGGTTGTTTCCGCGCACGGGGCGTACGCATCAGTTGCGGTTGCACCTGTTGTCGTTGGGGGTGCCGATCGAGGGGGACAATTTCTATCCGGTGTTCGTCCGCCGGGCGCCGGGGCAGTTCACCGATCCGTTGCAGTTGCTGGCGCGCACGTTGGAGTTCACGGATCCGGTGAGTGGTCGGGTGCGTCGGTTCGACAGTGTGCGGGAGTTGTCCTGGTGAGTGGACCGGTGTCCTGATTGTGGGTGCGGGGCCGCGGCATGAAACAATCGGTTTCCGTGAAGACCTTCGAATCCCTGTTCGCCGAGCTGACCGAGCGTGCTGCGACCCGCCCTGAGGGTTCCGGCACCGTTGCTGCGTTGGATGCCGGTGTCCATGCGCAGGGCAAGAAGGTACTCGAGGAAGCCGGCGAAGTGTGGATCGCCGCCGAGTACCAGTCCGATGAGGAGCTCGCCGAGGAGATCTCGCAGCTGCTGTACTGGACGCAGGTGTTGATGGTGGGGCGTGGACTGAAGCTCGAGGACATCTACAAGCATCTGTGACGGCCGGTGAGCGTCGCCTCGGTGGCGGGTGCGCCGTCCGTGCCCCGGATGTGTCCTGATCGAATCTTCGTGTCCTCTTCTGTCTGAAAGGTTTTTTCCATGCTGCGCGTTGCGGTTCCCAACAAGGGTTCGTTGTCCGAGTCCGCCGCCGAGATTCTGAGGGAGGCCGGTTACCGCTGGCGTACCGATTCTCGGGATCTGACTGTGATCGATCCGGTCAACGAGGTCGAGTTCTTCTTCTTGCGTCCGAAGGACATCGCGATCTACGTCGGGTCGGGTGAGTTGGATCTGGGGATCACCGGCCGGGATCTGGCGTTGGATTCGGGTGCGCCGGTCAGCGAGCGGTTGTCGTTGGGGTTCGGGTCGTCGCGGTTCCGGTATGCGGGTCCGAAGGATCGGGCGTGGAAGATCGAGGATCTGCAGGGTCTGCGGGTCGCGACGTCGTACGCGAATCTGGTGCGTAAGGATCTGGCGGAGCGGGGTATCGAGGCGACGGTGATCCGGCTCGATGGTGCGGTGGAGATCTCGATCCAGCTCGGTGTCGCGGATGCGATCGCCGATGTGGTGGGGTCGGGTCGCACGCTGCGGCAGCATGATCTGGTGGCGTTCGGTGAGTCCCTGTGCGATTCGGAGGGTGTGCTGATCGAGCGGGAGGGCGCGGATCGGGCCGATCGGGCTCGTAACCAGTTGATTGCCCGGCTCGAGGGTGTGGTGTTTGCGCAGCAGTACGTGATGATCGATTACGACTGCCCGAAGCACTTGCTCGACGCCGCGGTGAAGGTGACCCCGGGTTTGGAGTCGCCGACGATCTCGCCGCTGGCGAACGATTATTCGGTGGCGGTGCGGGCGATGGTGTCGCGTAAGGGTCACAATGCGGTGATGGATCAGCTTGCGGAGCTCGGTGCCCGCGCGATCCTGGCGTCGGACATCCGGTCGTGCCGTGCGATGCGGGGCGTCGCGGGCGAGTGAACGGTGCCCCCTGCCGGGGGTGGGTGACGGGTGCGGTCTCGCGTCAGCGGGGCCGCACTTGCACGTTCTGGGTGATGCGTCCGAGCGGGCCGTGTTGGTCGTGGAGTGCTCCGGTGGTCATGCCGATGCCGTCGGGGCCGACGGAGGTTTCGGCGGAGATGCCGGTCCAGTGGCTGCTGGGTTCGCGGAACAGGTGGACGGTCAGGTCGGTGTTGAGGAACAGCCAGTGTGCGGGGTCGAGTTTCGATCCGATGCCGTTGGCGACGTCGGCGACGGTGAAGAGTCGTTCGAGGCAGGTGGGGGTTTCCCCTTCGACGAGGTCGAGGCGGGCGCGGAGCCATGCGGCGGACGGCCCGGGTACTCCGAGTGGGGTCACGATGTGCCAGTCGAGGGTGTCGATGTAGCCGCTGAGCCCGAACAGGGTCATGTCGGAGGGCTCGGCGGCGGGGTCGATGGGGGTCAGTGCCGGTTCGGAGGTGCGGGCGACGTCGGGGAGGTCGTGGGTCTGAAGGCGCCATCCGGTGCCGCGCGCCACGGCGCGTGCGGTGCCGCCGGGGGTGGTGGCCCACAGTTCGGCGACGACGAGTTCGATCTGGCGGCCAGGCCGGTCGAGGCGGGTGCGCACTTCGATGTCGGTCAGCGGTACGGGGCCGAGCAGGTCGATGCAGAGGCGGGAGAGCCGGGTGTCGGGGCGTGGCAGGTGGCGGGCGAGGGCGCGGGCGAGTAGGGCGGACGGGGGTGCGCCGTGCTGCAGGTCGGGACCCCAGGTGCTGACGGTGTGGCGGGTGGGTCGGAAGTATTCGACGTGGGTGTCGGGTGGGGTGCGCTCGCGTGTGCTTTCGGGTGCGGGGATGGGCACGAAATAGGCGGTGTCGCTCACGCGGTCGGTCTCCCGGGTCTGGTCGAGTATGAGCTTTCGATGATGGCAGGGCCGGTGGGTGTGGGGTGCGTGGGGGCTCACCTGCGGTCACCTGGCAGGCTGGTGTGCGGCCTGGCACCGTGTCGGGTCTGGCGTCACGGGTGTGGCGGTTGCATGTAGGTGAAGGTGGCACGGCGATGGCAGTAGGCGGACTCGGGCGCAGCGGACCGTTCGAGGTGGGCGATCGGGTGCAGTTGACCGACGCCAAGGGCCGCAAGTACACCGTGGTGCTCGAGCCGGGTAAGGAGTTCCACACCCATCGCGGTGGGATCCTGCATGACGATCTGATCGGCACGGACGAGGGCACGGTGGTGACCTCGACGAACGGCACGCCGTATCTGGCGTTGCGTCCGCTGCTGGTCGATTATGTGCTGTCGATGCCGCGCGGGGCGCAGGTGATCTATCCGAAGGATGCGGCGCAGATCGTGCACGAGGGCGACATGTTCCCTGGTGCCCGTGTCCTCGAGGCAGGTGCCGGGTCGGGTGCGTTGACGTGTTCGCTGCTGCGGGCGGTGGGCCCGGAGGGCAAGGTCATCTCGTACGAGGTGCGCGACGATCATGCGGTGCATGCGGTGCGCAATGTGGAGACGTTCTTCGGGGAGCGCCCGGCGAACTGGGATCTGACGGTCGCCGATGTCGCGTCGTACGACGTCGAGAAGCACGGGCCGGTGGATCGGGTGGTGCTGGACATGCTGGCGCCGTGGGATGCGTTGCCTGCGGTGGCGAATGCGTTGGTGCCCGGTGGTGTGTTGATCGTGTATGTGGCGACGGTGACGCAGTTGTCGAAGGTCGTCGAGGCGATGCGTGAGCAGACGTGCTGGACCGAGCCGCGGTCGTGGGAGTCGATCGTGCGGGACTGGCATGTGGTGGGGTTGGCGGTGCGGCCGGAGCATCGTATGCAGGGACATACCGCGTTCCTGGTGTCGGCCCGCAAGTTGGCGGAGGGGACTGTCACGCCGAGGCCGCAGCGGCGCCCCAGCAAGGGCTGAGACGCCGCCGTCGGGAGAGCGCCGGTTCACTCGCAGGTCAGGCGACCCAGTTCGAGGAGGGAGCAGGTGCTGTCGTCGGCGAGCAGCCATGTGTCGTCGACCTCGGTGAAGGTGAGTGTCAGGGGCGCGCCGCCGTGCGGGCCGTCGACCTCGGTGACCGCGGTGACCGTGGTGTCGTCGACGCCGGTGACTTCCCCGACCGTGGCGGTGAGCGGGTAGCCGGTGAGTATGTCGTTGAACTGGGTGAGCACGGCGGTGCGGGCCTCACCGTTTTCGATGACGGTGACCTTGGCGTCGACGGGGGCGGCGGGGTCGAAGAACACGTCCATCTGTGTCTGGAGGTCGGGGGCCGTGACGGGCGCGTCGACGGTGCCGGTGGGGGCATCGAGTGCGTCGGCGCTGGTGGGGGTCGTGGTCGACGTTTCGGTGGTGGTGTCGTTGTCCGAGGAGCAGGCGGGCAGCACGGTGACGGCGAGGACGGTGGCCGCAGCGGCCCAGAGGGTGCGGGTGTTCACAGAAGTGGTCCTTTCGGGAACATACGTAACGGCACGAACGTCGAGATTAGGTAAGGCTAACAGCGTGGCGGCCGGGTGTGCCGCCGTGGAGCCGTGACAGGAGCGACACGCGTTCGCAACACCCGGATTTCGTGTCACCCCCCACTTTTCGGTGAACTGCCGGTAGCGTGGAATGACCAAGTGGAGGGAGTCGCACATGAGCTCGTCAGAGAATCCGGACTCGGGTGCTGCCGCACGGGAACTCGAAGAACTGCGCGCCGAGGTGGTCGCCCTCCGGACCAGGCTCACCGAACCGTCCGACCGGCTCCGCGACCTCGAGTCGCGGCTCGAATCGGTCACGATACGTAACGGGAAGCTGCTCGAGACTCTCAAGGAGGCCCGGCAGCAGTTGCTCACGCTCCGCGAGGAGGTCGATCGTCTCGGTCAGCCGCCCAGCGGGTACGGGGTGTTGCTCGAGGCGTTCGAGGACAGCACGGTCGATGTGTTCACGTCGGGCCGCAAGATGCGGGTGGGGGTCTCCCCGAATCTCGACGTCGAATCGTTCCGGACGGGCCGGACGGTGCGTCTGAACGAGGCGTTGACGGTCGTCGAGGTCGGCGGGTTCGAGCAGGTCGGGGAAATCACCACGTTGCGTGAGTTGCTCGGCGACGGGCGCCGCGCGCTGGTGGTCGGGCATGCCGACGAGGAGCGGGTGGTGTGGCTGTCGGAGCCGCTTGCGCAGATCGCGGCCCGCACTCTCGATTCGTCGGTCGAGGAGGTCATCGACGAGAACGGTGACCGGTTGACGTTGCGCTCGGGTGATTCGTTGCTGGTCGACAGTAAGGCCGGGTACGCGTTCGAGCGGATCCCGAAGGCCGAGGTCGAGGATCTCGTGCTCGAGGAGGTGCCGGACGTCGACTACGGCGACATCGGTGGTCTGGGTCGGCAGATCGAGCAGATCCGCGATGCGGTCGAGTTGCCGTTCCTGCACAAGGATCTGTTTCGCGAGTATGCGTTGCGGCCGCCGAAGGGTGTGCTGTTGTACGGCCCACCCGGGTGCGGTAAGACTCTCATCGCGAAGGCGGTCGCGAATTCGCTGGCGAAGAAGATCGCTGAGGCCCGCGGTGAGGATTCGAAGGAGGCGAAGTCCTTCTTCCTCAACATCAAGGGTCCGGAACTGCTCAACAAGTTCGTCGGTGAAACCGAGCGGCACATTCGGATGATTTTCCAGCGGGCTCGGGAAAAGGCGTCCGAGGGCACTCCGGTGATCGTGTTCTTCGACGAGATGGATTCGATTTTCCGTACCCGCGGTTCGGGTGTGTCGTCGGATGTGGAGACGACAGTGGTGCCGCAGCTGCTCAGTGAGATCGACGGTGTCGAGGGGCTCGAGAATGTCATCGTCATCGGTGCCTCCAACCGTGAGGACATGATCGACCCGGCGATCCTGCGGCCGGGCCGGCTCGATGTGAAGATCAAGATCGAGCGTCCCGATGCGGAGGCGGCGCTCGACATCTTCTCGAAGTACCTGACCGAGCAGTTGCCGGTGCACGCCGACGACATCGCCGAGTTCGGTGGCGACCGGACGGCGTGTGTGCGGGCGATGATCGAGCGGGTGGTCGATCGGATGTACGCGGAGTCGGAGGAGAACCGGTTCCTGGAGGTCACCTACGCCAACGGCGACAAAGAGGTCCTGTACTTCAAGGACTTCAACTCGGGTGCGATGATCCAGAACATCGTCGACCGCGCGAAGAAGTACGCGATCAAGGCGGTGCTGGACACGGGGACGAACGGTCTGCGGGTGCAGCATCTGCTCGACTCGATCGTCGACGAGTTCGCCGAGAACGAGGATCTGCCCAACACCACCAACCCCGACGACTGGGCGCGGATCTCCGGGAAGAAGGGCGAGCGGATCGTGTACATCCGCACGTTGGTCACGGGCAAGAATGCAAGCGCGAGCCGCGCGATCGACACCGAGTCGAACACCGGCCAGTACCTGTAGGACGCCTCATGCCGTTGCCGCGTGTGCTGGCCCGGGTCAATCGGGTGGCCACGAATCGGATTGCGACACCGGTAGCCCGGTTTCTGCCGGGCGCCGGTGTCGTCGAGCATCGTGGTCGTCGGTCGGGGCGGCAGTACCGGACACCGGTGTTGTTGTTCACCGACGGTGCGCGGTTCCGGGTGGCGTTGACCTACGGCACCGACACCGACTGGGTCCGTAACGTGCGGGCCGCCGGGGGTGCGGTGCTACTCACCCGGGGTCGGCGGGTGCCGGTCACGGACCCGACCATCGGATGTGATCCGGGGGCGGGGTGGGCGCCGTGGCCGGTCGGGGCGGTGTTGCGGATGATCGATGCGTCGAGCTATCTGGATTGTGCGGCCCGCCGCACGGGCGCGGGGTCCTCGATCACCTAGTCTCGATGGTATGCAGCGGATCATCGGTATCGAGGTCGAGTACGGGATTTCGTCGCCCAGTGACCCCACAGCGAACCCCATCCTCACGTCCACCCAGGCGGTGCTCGCGTACGCCGCGGCGGCCGGGGTGCCGCGCGCGAAGCGGACCCGGTGGGATTATGAGGTGGAGTCGCCCTTGCGGGACGCCCGCGGGTTCGATCTGGGGCGGTTCAACGGCCCGGCGCCGGTGATCGACGCCGACGAGGTCGGGGCGGCGAACATGATCCTCACCAATGGGGCGCGCCTGTATGTCGATCATGCGCATCCGGAGTTCTCGGCACCGGAGGTCACCGATCCGCTCGATGCGGTGATCTGGGACAAGGCCGGCGAGCGGGTGATGGAGGCCGCGGCGCGGCATGCGTCGAGTGTGCCGGGAGCGCCGCGCCTGCAGTTGTACAAGAACAACGTCGACGGTAAGGGCGCCTCCTACGGCACGCACGAGAATTACCTGATGGCGCGGGACACCCCGTTCTCGGCGGTGGTCGCGGGGCTGACCCCGTTCTTCGCGTCCCGGCAGGTGATCTGCGGGTCGGGGCGGGTGGGGATCGGGCAGTCAGGGGACGAACCGGGTTTCCAGTTGTCGCAGCGCGCCGATTACATCGAGGTCGAGGTCGGATTGGAGACCACCCTCAAGCGCGGCATCATCAATACCCGCGACGAGCCGCACGCCGATCCCGACAAGTATCGGCGTCTGCATGTGATCATCGGTGATGCGAACCTGGCGGAGATGTCGACGTATCTGAAGGTCGGTACGACCGCGTTGGTGCTCGATCTGATCGAGGCGGGGGTCGATCTGTCGGATCTGCAGTTGGCGCGGCCGGTCACGGCGGTGCATCACATCAGTCACGATCCGACCTTGCGGAAGACGGTGGCGTTGTCCGACGGCCGGGAGGTCACGGGTCTGGCGTTGCAGCGTCTCTATCACGAGCGGGCCGCGAAGTTCCACGACGGCACCGACGATGCGCGGGTGCTCGACATTCTCGATAAGTGGGCGATGGTGCTCGATCTGCTCGAGCGGGACCCGATGGAGTGCGCGGATCTGTTGGATTGGCCCGCGAAGCTGCGGTTGCTCGAGGGATTCCGGCAGCGGGAGTCGCTGGCCTGGTCGGCGCCGCGGCTGCATATGGTGGATCTGCAGTATTCGGATGTGCGTCTCGACAAGGGCCTGTACAACCGGCTGGTGGCCCGCGGGTCGATGCAACGTCTGGTCACCGAACAGCAGGTGCTCGATGCGGTGCATTCCCCGCCGACGGACACCCGCGCGTATTTTCGTGGTGAGTGTCTGCGCCGGTTCGGTGCCGATATCGCAGCGGCGTCGTGGGATTCGGTGATTTTCGATCTCGGGGGTGAGTCGCTGGTGCGGATCCCGACTCTCGAGCCGTTGCGGGGCAGTCGCGCGCATGTCGGGGAGCTGCTCGAGACGGCGCAGTCGGCTGCGGAACTGGTCGATCAGCTCACTCACTGACCTTCCGATGCCCGCACAGGTGCGGGGCGGTGTGGTTGCGACACGCGCCGGGACGCCGCGCGCGGTCGCCTCTGCTCGGTAGTGTGGAGAGCAATGTCGTGGTGTGCGGCACGGTCGCCGACCGGGGTCGTGTGCCACTCGAGTACAGGAGGAGGTCGCGGCTATGGCGCAGGAGCAGACCACACGCGGTGGCGGCGGAGACGACGACGAGGTGACCGGCGACGGCGGTGCGGGTCAGGAACGCCGTGAGAAGCTGGCCTCGGAGACCGACGATCTCCTCGACGAGATCGATGATGTGCTCGAGGAGAATGCGGAGGACTTCGTCCGGGCGTATGTGCAGAAGGGTGGCCAGTGACAGCGGACAGATCATCGCTTCCTTACCGCGAGGTGCAGGGTCGCCTGCACCTCGCGTCCCCGTTGTCGTCGTTCACCGATCATTTGCGGGCGTATGCGCCGGAGTTGTTGCCGGAGAACCGGTTCGTGCGTGAGCAGGGTAGTTTCGGTGAGCTCGCACCGCACGGCACGACGATCGTGGCGGTCACGTTCGACGGTGGGGTGATCCTCGCGGGCGACCGGCGGGCCACGATGGGCAACATGATTGCGTCACGTGACGTGGAGAAGGTGTTCGTCACCGACGCGTATTCGGCGGCGGGTATTGCCGGCACGGCGGGTCTGGCCGTCGAGATGGTGCGTTTGTTCGCGGTCGAGCTCGAGCACTACGAGAAGATCGAGGGTGTCTCGCTGTCGTTCGACGGTAAGGCGAACCGGCTGGCGTCGATGGTGCGCGGCAATCTCGGGGCTGCGATGCAGGGTCTTGCGGTGGTGCCGTTGCTCGTCGGGTTCGATGTGGATGCGTCGGATGTGCGGCGGGCAGGGCGGATCGTGTCGTACGACGTGGTCGGTGGCCGCTACGAGGAACGCGCCGGGTATCACGCGGTGGGGTCCGGGTCGGTGTTCGCGAAATCGGCGCTCAAGAAGCTCTACCGCGCCGACGCCGACGAAGCGGCTGCGCTGCGCATCGCGGTCGAGTCGTTGTACGACGCGGCCGACGATGATTCGGCGACCGGTGGCCCGGATACCACCCGCGGGATCTATCCGACCGCGGTGGCGGTCACCGCGGCCGGGGCAGTAGTGGTGTCGGAAGCGTTGTTGGCGGAGTTGGCGCAGGCAATCGTGGTCGACCGTACTGCAGGAGGTATCCGATGACGCTGCCGTATTATGCGTCCGCCGAGCAGATCATGCGTGATCGCTCGGAGCTGGCCCGCAAGGGCATCGCCCGGGGACGCAGTGTGATCGCGTTGATCTATTCCGACGGTGTGGTCTTCGTGGCGGAGAATCCGTCGAAGGCGCTGCACAAGATCAGTGAGCTGTACGACCGGCTCGGGTTCGCGGCGGTGGGCAAGTACAACGAGTTCGAGAGTCTGCGGCGGTCGGGGATCATGCGTGCCGACATGCTCGGCTATTCGTACGATCGGCGGGATGTGACGGGCCGGTCGTTGGCGAACGCGTACGCGCAGACCCTCGGGACGATCTTCACCGATCAGCCGAAGCCCTACGAGGTGGAGATCTGTGTCGCGGAGGTCGGTCCGGCCGACTACACCGAATCCGCGCAGCTGTACCGCATCACCTACGACGGGTCGATCGTCGACGAGCTGCAGTTCGTGGTGATGGGCGGCAACACCGAACCGATCCTGACGGCGGTGCGTGAGTCGTACCGTCCCGGACTGGACTTGGCGGCAGCGATCGAGGTGGCCGTGTCCGCATTGCAGAAGGGTACGGCGACCGGACAGGATGCCGCGGGGCGTGTCCTCGGGCGCGGGGAGCTGGAAGTCGCGGTGCTCGAACGGTCCCGGCCGCGTCGCGCGTTCCGACGTATCTCCGGTGCGGCCCTCGACGCGCTGCTGCCTGCGGCCACCGCGGCAGCTGCCCCGTCCGATACCGCGACCGAGAACACTCCGGACGACGGTGGCACCGATCAGGGTGCGAGCTGAGCATCCGTTAATCGGTACACGGTCAGCGCCGTCGGGACCGCTTTCACCTCGAAGGCCGTACCGTCGGCGCTGACTTCTCCGTCGGTCGCCAACGCGACCGGCGGTCCGCCCAGCCGCACCGACACCGACGTGACGTCACGCTGCTGGTACACGGCGGTGCTGCCGAGGGTGCCGGTGGCGGCCGCGAACAACAGCCGCGTGCGCGACCAGCGCCGATCGGCACGCAGGTACCGCACGTCGAGGGTGCCGGCATCGAGAGCGGTCCGCGACATCGGCACCTGGTCGGTGGGCCGATAGTGGCCGTTGCCGATGAACAGCAACCACAGCGCCGTCTCGGTGCCGTCCACCCGCGCCCGTATGGGGGTGGCGGTGGCGAGTACCGCGATCATCGCGGCGGCCGCGGCGGGCCATTTCCCGATGCGGGGCTCCCACAGCTCCCGGAGTCGCACCGAATCCGGGTAGCCGCCGAGACTGGCGGTGTTGAGGAAAATCCGCTCGCTGTGTCCGTGGGGGCCGGTGACGGTCACCGCACCGAGGTCGATGCGCGCCGCGAGTCCACCGGTGACGGCGCGGGCCGTGTCGCCGGTGGTGCCGGAGCCGACATCGAGGGCGAAATGATTGAGGGTGCCGCCGGGGAACACCGCGAGCGGTAGGTCGTGACGGTGTGCGAACGCGGCGACGGTCGCGACGGTCCCGTCCCCGCCGCACACCCCCAGCGCCCTAGGTCGGACGGTGGTGACGAGTTGTTCGAGGTGTTCCTCGAGGTCGGTGTCGGGGTCGAGTAGTTCGATGCGGGCCTGTGGAAGCAGTTCCGCGAGGTCCGCTGCGATGGTGTCGCTGCTTCCGGACTGCGGGTTGACCACCACCAGCAGCCCACGGCCGCCGGGCAGTGCCGGGGCATCGGCGGCGGTGTCGACGCGGGCCGGTTCCGCGGTGCGGACCGCCCACCAGCGCCGGGTGGACAGCGCGACCGCGGAGCCCACGGCGGCACCGACGAGGACATCGCTGGGCCAATGCACCCCGGTGTGGACCCGTGAATAGGCGACGGCGGCCGCGAGCGGGGCCAGCACCGCGCCTGCCACCGGTGATTCGAGTGCCACCCCGGTGGCGAATGCTGCCGCCGAGGCGGCATGCCCGGACGGGAACGACGAGGACCGGGGGATCGGCACGAGGCGGCGCGCGAACCGGGGGTCGGTGCGGGCCGGAGGGCGGCGGCGGGGAAGCAGTGGTTTGAGGGCAGCGTTGGCCAGCGCACTGGCACCGGCCACCGACAGCAGCCCGCGGACCGCGCCGCGGCGGGCCCGGCCGCCGTACAGGACGCACACCGCGGCGCACCCCATCCACAGGACACTGTGATCGGCGCTGCGGGTGAGTCGGCGGAAAGTCGAATCGACAGCGGTCGGAACACGGTCGGTGAGCGTGAAGAGCGCATGGTCGGCGTCGCGGGTCTGTCGGTGGAAGGTCACAGGTGGGAACTGTAGATGCGTTGCACCCGCTCGGGGTCGGGTGTGCGCGGTACTGTCGAAGTGTGCAGCGACGAATCATGGGTATCGAGACGGAGTTCGGCGTCACGTGCACCTTCCACGGGCATCGCAGGTTGAGCCCGGACGAGGTGGCCCGCTATCTGTTCCGGCGGGTGGTGTCGTGGGGTCGCAGCTCGAATGTGTTCCTTCGGAACGGGGCACGCCTGTATCTCGATGTGGGTTCCCACCCGGAGTACGCGACCGCCGAGTGCGACGATCTGCTTCAGCTGGTCGAGCATGATCATGCGGGCGAGCGGGTGCTCGAGGATCTGCTCGTCGATGCGGAGGAACGCCTCGCCGAGGAAGGTATCGGCGGCGACATCTACCTGTTCAAGAACAACACCGATTCGGCCGGGAATTCGTACGGCTGTCACGAGAATTTTCTGGTGGCGCGGGTCGGGGAGTTCTCTCGCATCTCCGATGTGCTGTTGCCGTTCCTGGTGACCCGCCAGTTGATCTGTGGGGCCGGGAAGGTGCTGCAGACGCCGAAGGCGGCAACGTTCTGCCTGTCGCAACGCGCCGAACACATCTGGGAGGGTGTGTCGTCGGCGACGACCCGGTCGCGGCCGATCATCAACACCCGCGATGAGCCGCACGCCGACGCCGAGAAGTACCGGCGGTTGCATGTGATCGTGGGCGATTCGAACATGTCGGAGACCACGACGATGCTCAAGGTCGGGTCGGCGTCGTTGATGCTCGAGATGATCGAGGCCGGGATTTCGTTCCGCGATTTCGCGTTGGACAATCCGATCCGCGCGATCCGGGAGGTCAGTCACGACTTGACCGGCCGCCGCCCGGTGCGGTTGGCGGGGGGCCGGCAGGCCAGCGCCCTCGATATCCAACGCGAATATCATGCGCGGGCGGTGGAGTATCTGCGGCACCGCGAGCCGGATGCGCATGTGGCGCAGGTGGTGGATCTGTGGGGTCGGGTCCTCGACGCCGTCGAATCGCAGGATTTCGCGAAGGTCGACACCGAAGTGGACTGGGTGATCAAACGCAAACTGTTCCAGCGGTATCAGGATCGCTACAACATGGAGTTGTCGGATCCGAAGATCGCCCAGCTGGATTTGGCGTATCACGACATCAAACGGGGCCGGGGTGTGTTCGATCTGTTGCAGCGCAAGGGGTTGGCGACGCGATTGACCACCGACGATGCGGTGGATCGGGCGGTGGATACGCCGCCGCAGACCACCCGCGCGAAGCTGCGTGGTGATTTCATTGCCGCCGCGCAGGAGGCGGGCCGTGATTTCACGGTCGACTGGGTGCATCTCAAGCTCAACGATCAGGCGCAACGCACCGTGTTGTGCAAGGACCCGTTCCGGTCGGTCGACGAGCGGGTCGATCGGCTCATCGCGTCGATGTAGCGGCCGCCGCCCAGCGACACGGCCTCGAGTCCCGGCCACTCACCCGCCCGCACGGATGCGGGCGGGTGAGTGGGCGTCGGGGGCATTAGGGTTGGCCCGTGGCGATCTCGAAAGTCGAACGGTTGGTCAACCTGGTCATCGCGTTGCTGTCCACCCGCCAGTTCCTCACCGCGGAGAAGATCCGTGCCTCGGTGGCGGGTTATGCGGAGTGTGCGAGCGACGAGGCGTTCAGCCGCATGTTCGAACGCGACAAGAACGAACTGAGGGACCTCGGGATTCCGCTCGAGACGGGGGTGCCGTCGCGCTACTCCACCGTCGAGGGCTATCGCATCAACCGGGACGCCTATGCGTTGCCGGAGATCGAGCTGAGCCGCGAGGAGACCGCCGCGGTGGCGGTCGCGGCGGCGCTGTGGGAGTCGCCGGAGTTGACGTCGGCGGCGCAGGGCGCGCTGCTCAAGTTGCGGGCCGCCGGGGTGCAGGTCGACGCCGACCCGGCGGGTACGGTCGCGGCGATTCCGGCGCGGGCCCGCGGTTCCGAACCTGCCCTGCAGAAGTTGCTTGCCGCGGTCGACGAGCGACAGGCCGTGCAGTTCGAGCATCGCAGTGCCCCCACCGATCCGTGGACACTGCGCACGGTCGAACCGTGGGGTGTGGTGACCGTGCACGGCCGCTGGTATCTGGTCGGGCATGACCGGGATCGCGCCGCGACCCGCACGTTCCGCCTGTCGCGCATCTCGGATGAGGTCACGGTGGTCGGGGACCGGGGTGCGGTGCAGATCCCTGTCGGGGTGGATCTGCGGGCCCGGGTGCTCGCCGCAACCCGCCCCGGGGATGTGACCGGGTCGGCTCGGGTGTGGGTGGCTGCGGGCCGCGCGTACGAGGTGCGCCGGCTCGGACGGGAGCTCGGGGCGCGGCAGATCGGTGACCGCGACGGCTCCGTGCTCGAGGTACCGCTGCGCTCCGGGGAATGGATCGCCCGCACCCTTGCGGGGCAGGGCGCCGACGCGTTGGTGCTCGACCCGCCGGAATTGCGCGACGAGGTGCGGCAGATCCTGTCACGGGTCGCCGCCGGTGGCGCGGCAGAACTCGACAACACGGCAGACCGCAGCATGGGGGACGACACGGTGGGGGAGGAACGTCGATGAGCAGTACCCGACTCGCCGGGCGCTTGACCCGGCTATTGAATCTGGTGCCGTACTTCACGGCCCGGCCGGGGATCAGCGCCGCCGAGGCCGCCCGCGATCTGGGTGTCACCCCGAAACAGATCATGGACGACCTGAATCAGCTGTGGGTGTGCGGGCTGCCCGGCTACGGCCCCGGTGACCTGATCGACCTGTCGTTCTCCGAGGAGAGCATCGTGGTGACGTTCACCGCGGGCATCGACCGCCCGTTGCGGTTGACCTCTACCGAAGCGACGGTGCTGCTCGTCGCACTACGGTCCCTGCTCGAGATGCCCGGGGTGGTCGATCCGACGGCAGCGCAGAGCGCCATCGCCAAGATCGAGGCGGCCGCCGGGAGCGCCGCGGCGGGCGCGGACATCGCGGCTGCTCCGGTCCCCGACGATCCCGTCGCCGCACGCGTGCGCGCGGCCGTCCGCGACCGGCGTGCAGTGCACCTGACCTACTATTCGGCGTCCCGCGACACCGTCTCCGAACGCGATGTCGACCCGATCCGCATCGTGCTCATCGACGAGCACACGTATCTGCAGGCGTGGTGCCGCACCGCCGAAGGCGTGCGGCTGTTCCGGTTCGACCGGATCGACGAGGCTCGGGTCCTCGACGAACCTGCGCGGCCCCCGCAACGGGCCCTCGACGACGATGAACACCTCGAACTGTTCGCCGGGGACCCGTCGTTGCCTGCCGCCCGGCTGCGGATCGCCCCGTCGTACACATGGCTGCTCGACTACTACCCGCTCACCGACGTGACCGTGCTGCCCGACGGTAGTTGTGAGGCGGTGCTGCGGTTCGCGTCGCCGGAGTGGCTGGTGCGGCTTGTGGTGGGCCTCGGTGCCGGCGTGCGGGTGCTCGGCCCGCCACCACTGCGCGACGCGGTGCAGGCCCGGGCGGCCGCGGCGCTCGACGCCTACGTGGCCCTCGGGGGCGACACGGCCGTGTAGAGCCGACACCGTCGTGTGAACACTGCGCGAACTGTGGGGGGAACCGCTTCTGCCGGGCCGTCGATGTGCTGTGGGTCCGGTAGCATCGTGCAGAGCCAATCAGTGGAGGTTGTAAATGGGTGCAATGAGCCCGTGGCACTGGGCCATCGTCGCGTTGGTCGTCATCATCTTGTTCGGCTCGAAGAAGCTGCCGGATGCCGCGCGCGGTCTGGGCCGTTCGCTTCGGATCTTCAAGAGCGAGGTCAAGGAGATGCAGAACGACGGCGCGTCGACGACGGCCCCGCAGCCCGCGCCGAACCCGTTGCCCGCAGCGGCGGAGCCGACGCAGCAGATTCCGACGCAGCAGGCAGCTCAGCCCGACCAGCGGTCGGCCTGACCGAGTTCTCCCCACCGGGGCACCCGCCGGGTGTCCCGGTTTCCGCTGACCCCAGTGCCCCACCGCGGTGGTGGCCCTGACAGGAGCTGAGATCCGCACCGTGCGCATCCCGTTCGATCCACGCCGCAGTCGGCGCAAGACCAATCCCGACGGCAACATGTCGCTGGTCGAGCATCTCTACGAGCTGCGCACACGGCTGCTCATCGCCGTCGCCGCGGTGATCGTCACCACCATCGCCGGGTTCTTCTGGTACAGCCACGGCCCGTTCGGCACGTCGAGCCTCGGTGAGATCCTGCTCGAACCGTATTGTTCGCTGCCTGCCGCGTCCCGCGCCGACTTCAGCAGCGATGGCGGCTGTTATCTGCTGGCCACCGGCCCCTTCGAACAATTCATGCTGCGGTTGAAGGTGGCCGCGACCGCCGGTGTGGTGCTCGCGTGCCCGGTGTGGCTGTATCAGCTGTGGGCGTTCATCACCCCCGGCCTGTATTCGAAGGAACGGCGTTACGCGGTCGGGTTCGTCACCTCCGGCGCGGTCCTGTTCGTCACGGGCGCGGTCCTGGCGTATCTCGTGGTCACTCACGCGTTGTCGTTCCTGTTGACCGTCGGCAACGACGTGCAGGTCACCGCGCTGTCCGGTACCGAGTACTTCGGGTTCATGATCAACCTGCTGGTGATCTTCGGGGTGTCGTTCGAGATCCCGCTGGTGATCGTGGCGCTCAACGCGGTCGGGATGCTCTCCTACGAGAAACTCAAGGCCTGGCGCCGCGGCCTGATCATGGCCGTGTTCGTCTTCGCTGCGATCGCCACCCCCGGGCAGGATCCGTTCTCGATGCTGGCGTTGGCGTTGGCCCTGACCCTTCTGGTGGAGATCGCCATCCAGATCGCGCGCCTGAACGACAAACGGCGCGCCCGTAAGGCCCGCGCCGAAGGCTGGGGTGATCTCGACGACGAGGAGGGTTCGGCGATCCCGTCTCCGACTCCGGTCGAGAAGCCGTCTTCGGCTCCGGCACCCACCGACTATTCCGACACGCTGTGACGGGCCCCTCCGATACGCCGCGGGCGGATATGGCGGCGCCGCACCTGGAGACGTTCGCGTCCGGTCTGCCGTTTCCGCTGGACCCGTTCCAGCAGCAGGCGTGCCGCGCGCTCGAGGGCGGGCATTCGGTGCTGGTGTGTGCGCCCACCGGCGCCGGGAAGACCGTGGTCGGGGAATTCGCGGTGCATCTGGCCGTCGAGGCAGGCACCAAATGCTTCTACACCACCCCGATCAAGGCGTTGAGCAACCAGAAGTACGCGGATCTGTGTGCCCGGCACGGCAAAGACCGGGTGGGGTTGCTCACCGGCGATCAGTCGATCAACCCGAACGCGCCGGTGGTGGTGATGACCACCGAGGTGCTGCGCAACATGCTGTACGCGTCGTCGCCGACGCTGATCGGGCTGAGCCATGTGGTGATGGACGAGGTGCATTTCCTCGCCGACCGGTTCCGCGGTGCGGTGTGGGAAGAGGTCATCCTGCATCTGCCGGAGGATGTGCGGCTGGTGAGTCTGTCGGCGACGGTGTCCAACGCCGAGGAGTTCGGTGAGTGGATGACCACGGTGCGCGGCGACACCACCGTCGTCGTCGACGAGGTGCGTCCGATCCCGCTGCATCAGCACATGATGGTCGGGCCCCGTCTCTACGACCTGTTCGACGCCCGCGCCGAACCCGCCGACACGCCCGCGGCCGAGCGTCGCCGCGGGGTCGTGGTGGATCCGGAATTGGCGGCGCAGGTGCGGCGCCGCGCGAGCATCGACGGCGACCGCTGGCAGTCCCGCGGGCGGGGCACGTTCCGGCCGATTCCGCGCCCTGATGTGATCGCCCGCCTCGACGCAGAGGGGCTGCTGCCTGCGATCACGTTCGTGTTCTCCCGCGCCGGGTGCGACGCGGCGGTCTCGCAGTGCCTGCGGTCCGGGCTGCACCTGACGACCGAGGAGGAAGCCACCGAGATCCGGCGGATCGTCACCGAGCACACCCGCGAATTGCCGCGCGCCGACCTCGAGGTGCTGGGTTTCGCGTCGTGGCGCACCGCGCTCGAACGTGGCATCGCGGCGCATCACGCGGGAATGTTGCCCGCCTTCCGGCACACCGTCGAAGAACTGTTCGTGCGGGGTCTGGTGCGGGCGGTGTTCGCCACCGAGACCCTCGCCTTGGGTATCAACATGCCGGCACGCACCGTGGTGCTCGAACGGTTGGTCAAATACAACGGGGAAACCCACGCCGAGCTCACTCCCGGCGAGTACACGCAGCTCACCGGGCGGGCCGGACGTCGCGGTATCGACGTCGAGGGACATGCGGTGGTGTTGTGGCAGCCGGGTGTGGAGCCGGCCGCGGTGGCGGGTCTGGCGTCGACGCGCACGTTCCCGCTGCGCAGTTCGTTCCGCCCGTCGTACAACATGGCGGTCAATCTCATCGACGCGGTCGGCGTCGAGCGGTCCCGCGCGCTGCTGGAGATGTCGTTTGCACAGTTCCAGGCCGACAAGTCGGTGGTCGGCGCCACCCGCGGCATCGAACGCAACGAGGCACAGCTGGCGAAGATGCGCGAGCAACTCGGCGGCGCCGACAGCGAGATCTTCGACTATGTGCGGTTGCGGGCGGATCTGACCGACGCCGAGCGGCAGCACGAGCGCACGAAGCGCCAGAATCGTCGGCAGGAAGCGGTCGAGTCGCTGGTGGCGTTGCGGCCCGGTGAGATCGTCGCGGTCCCGGCGGGCCGGCGCACCGGGTTGGCGGTGATCATCGACCCCGACCGGGATCTGAGCGATCCGCGTCCGTATGTGGTGACCGCCGACGGGTGGGCGGGTCGTCTCTCGGCGGGCGATTTTCCCACCCCCGCGGTGGTGGTGGGACGGTTGAAGTTGCCGCGGCACGCCGATCCGAGCACCGGTCGGGGCCGGCGGGACATCTCGTCGGCGTTGCGGTCGAAGGAGCTGGTGCCGCCGCGCCGCACCAAGCGGTCCCGCACAGGTGGCGGCGACACCCGCGAGATCGATTCGTTGCGCCGCGCGCTGCGCGGGCATCCGGCGCGGGAGAACCCGGATGTGGAGGCGTTGGCGCGGGTCGGGGAACGCTACAACCGGTTGACGCGCGATACCGAGCATCAGCGACGTAAGACCGCGGCGACCACCGATTCGTTGGCGCGCACGTTCGAGCGGATCGTGTCGTTGCTGACGGAGCGGAGTTATCTGACCGGTGGGGACGATCCGGCGACGACCGAGGCGGGGGAACGGCTCGCCCGGATCTACACCGAATCGGATCTGCTGGTCGCCGAGTGTCTGCGCACCGGAGTGTGGGCGGGGTTGTCGCCGGCGGAGCTTGCGGCGGTCGTCTCGACGGTGATCTTCGAGTCGCGGGGCGACGAGGTGCCGGAGGTGCGGGGTCCGACCGGGCCGATCCGGCGGGCGTTGGCCGATACGGTGCGGTTGTGCGACGAGTTGCGGGCCGATGAGCTACGGAATCGGTTGCCGACGACCCGCGAACCGGATTTCGGGTTCGTGTCCGCCGCGTACACGTGGGCAGGGACCGCATCGTTGACTGAGTCGCTGCTCGCGGCTGTCACCACGGGCAGTGAACTGTCACCGGGTGACTTCGTGCGGTGGTGCCGGCAGTTGATCGATCTGCTCGATCAGATCCGCACGACTTCGCAGGACCCGGCGTTGGCGAAGGCGGCGGGGCGGGCGGTCGGCGCGATCCGCAGGGGGGTCGTCGCCGTCGATGCGACCGCGGTATGAGCGGTGCCGCACGGGTGTCCGGGACGTGGGCGGCCTCCCCCCGGTCCGGTATGTGTGGTTTGATACGCGCGCTGCCACACGGGGGACCGGTCGCTGGTGGGTATTACGGTGAACGTATGAACGATGGCGAGTGGAGGCGACGATGACCGGGCCGAACGATCCGCAGGACCCGCACGGCAACGAGCAGGGACGTGACCCGTGGGCCCCACCCGCGTCCGGCGCCGACCACGCCTCACCGCAGGCAGCTGCACCGCAGTGGGGTGCGCCCACGGGCGACTCCCCGGCGGCTCCGACCCAGCAGTGGGGAAGCGCGCCCGGGGGTGACCCTGCCGCAGCGACGCAGCAGTGGGGTGCCGCTCCCGGCGGCGATGCCGCGGCGCCCACCCAGCAGTGGGGACAGCAGTCGCAGCAGCAATGGGGAGCGGCGCAGCAAGGTCAGGCCGGCGGAGCCGCGTGGGGACCGCCGCAGGGTGGTCAGGCTCCGCAGGCGAACGGACAGTGGGGCCAGCAGCAGCCGCCGCAGTGGGGCGCCCAGCCCGGTCAAGGACCTGGTCCGCAGGGCTGGGGCACTCCTGCGCCGCCTCCCGCGCAGCCCGGGTGGGGACAGCCTCCCGGTCAGCCCGGACCGGCGGGCGGCCAGCAGTGGTCTCCGCAAGGTCAGCCCGGCCAGTCCTGGCAGCAGCCCGGAGTCGGGCAGGGCGGTCAGCCCGCATGGGGTCAGCAACAACAACCCGGTGGCGGTCCCTGGCAGCCGCAGCAGCAACCCGACGGCGCGTCCGGGGGCACTAATTCGAAGCTGCTGTTGATCCTCGGCGGTGTGGGCGCCCTCGTCGTGGTGGTGATCGTCGCGGTGATCGCGTTCATGACCCTCGGCGGGGGCACGACCCTCGATTCCGAGGCCGCGCAGGCCGGTGTCGCGCAGGTCCTCACGGAGTCGTACGGCGCCGAAGAGGTCGGCGACGTCGCGTGCCCCGACAATCAGACGGTCGTGGCCGGTGCGAGCTTCGAGTGCACCCTCACCGTCGACGGGCAGCACCGGTCGGTGACGTTGACCTTCACCGACGACAACGGCACCTACGAGGTCAGCCGACCGAACTGACCGTCTCGAGTCGATGATCGACGGTCCGGCCAGTCCGGCGCAGGGGATCGTGCAGCCGTATCGGCCGAACGACGAACCGGTTCACCGGGGCCTCGCCAGGATGCCCCGTCGTTCACGGCGGGCAGGAATAGCGTTCGACATGTCGGACCCTTCTGTTGTCATGAGGAGATGAGGACCGCATACAAGGTCCGGGCCTACCCGGACCCCGAACAGTCGGCGCTGCTGCGCCGCACATTCGGCTGCGTGCGCGTCGTGTGGAACAAGACCCTCGCCGACCGGCAACGCCGGTACACCACCGAGCAGAAATCGACCTCGTACAAGGAAACCGACGCCACGCTGTCCGAGTGGAAGAAAACCGAGGAGCTTGCGTTCCTCGGCGAGGTGTCCTCGGTGCCGCTTCAGCAGACGCTGCGCCACCAGCACACCGCGTTCCACTCGTTCTTCAAGGGCACCGCCAAGTACCCACGGTTCAAGAACCGGCATTCTCGCCAGTCCGCGCACTACACACGCTCCGCGTTCCGCATCAAAACGGACGGGCAGTGGCTGGCGAAGACCACCGCGCCGCTGCGGGTGGCGTGGTCTTGGCCGGACATCGACCTTGCCACGCTCGACCCGACAATGGTGGTTGTCTCCCGCGAGGCGGACGGCCGGTGGTTCGTGACGTTCGCCGTCGACACGACCGATCCCGCCCCGCTGCCCGAGACCGGCGAATCGGTCGGCGTCGACCTCGGCATCAAGGACTTCGCGGTCCTCTCGACCGGGGAGAAGATCGCGAACCCTAAGCACATGGCCCGACATGAACGCGGCCTGCGGCGTCAGCAGAAGCGCCTGGCCCGGATGCAGAAGGGATCGAACAACCGCGCCAAGCAACGCCGGAAGGTGGCACGCAGCCACTCCCGCGTCCGCGACGCCCGACGCGACTTCCTCCACAAGACCAGTACCGACTTCGCGGCGCGGTTCGACACGATTGCCGTCGAAGACCTCGCCCCGCGCAACATGGTCCGCAACCGCCGGTTGGCGAAGTCGATCAGCGAATGCGGGTGGGGTGAGTTCCGGTCGATGCTCGAGTACAAGGCCGAGCGGGCCGGACGCCGGTTCGTGGTGATCGACCGCTGGTATCCCAGCTCGAAGACGTGCAGTGCGTGCGGGCATCTGCTCGCCGTGCTGTCCCTCGGGACACGCCACTGGACGTGCCCCGACTGCGGCACCCGGCACGACCGGGACATCAACGCCGCGAAGAACATCCTCGTCGCCGCCGGGCTGGCGGAGACACCGAACGCCTGCGGAGGCGATGTCAGACGGCACGGGTCCTCCCGTCCGCAATCGCCGGTGAAACAGGAACTCTCGGATGTGAGTCCGAGAATCCTCGTCCTTCAGGGCGGGGAGTAGTCAAGTCCATTACGCCGCCCACGGTGCGGACCCAGTACTGCTGTGTCTTCCTCCTGAGGGTGCCCGGCTGACCCGCTCGGGGCGGAAGATGCGGCAGCCGCTGCACACCGAACACGTCACAGTGGGTGGAGATGAAGTCCCAGCGGCAGGTCTTCACTTCATCTCCTGTGCGAAATAGGCGGCTGCCCGGCGCAGAATCTCACGTTCGAGCGGCCATTCCTTCTCCGAGCTGCGCAGCCGGGCATTCTCTGCCCGCAGGCGCACCAACTCGTCGGCTGCAGTCTCACTGCCGCCGCCCGCTGCGGCGGCTGAGCCGTGCGCCGAGGCGTTGTCCTTGCGGACCCAGGGTCGCAAGGTCTCGCCGCTGATGCCCAGGTCCGAGGCCACTGCCGTGTAGGTACGGGTGCCGCGAGGCCCCGCTGCGGCACCACGGACTGCAGCGGTCAGGGCCGGTCGAGGTCTGCGAGCCAGTCCCGTATCCGTTCGACTCCTTCCGTGGTCGTCTGCAGCCCGAGAGCCTGGGCATGTTTTCCATCGAGCACGAGAATGCGGTCGGTACGCACCGCCTCCAGCTCGCTGACCGCAGGATTGGACAGAATCGAGTCGAACGATTCTCGTCCGGCACCGAGCAGGTCGACCAGCAGGATCGCGTCCGGTCGTGCCCGAACGAGGTGTTCGGGGTCGGCGAACCCCGTGCGGGTCAGTCCGGTGCTGTCGGCAGCGTTACGGCCGCCGGCACGGGCGAGCAGATCGAGGGTGAAGCCGTTGCCCGCGTTGATCATCGGCCGTCCGGCTTGATTACTCAGGACCAGCACCGACGGACCGGGCCCCGATACCGGGGCGATGTCGGCGAGATCACGCTCGATGTCCGCGGTCAGGACGGTGGCCTGCTCCGACGCTCCGATGGCGGTGCCGATGGTGGTGATGTTGGCCAGCATCTCCTCGACGGTCCGCCAGGAGTTCGGCAGGGTGAGAACCGGCACCGACGATGCTTCGAGCAGAGCGGCCGTATCCGATTCGCCTTCGTGTCGTGGAGTGATGATTGCCAGATCCGGGTCGGTCGCGAGAATCTGCTCGGGATCCGCCGCTCCGTGAGCTGCAAAGGTCGTGCCGACCGACTGCATCACAGGCAGATGATTGGTCAAGGCCGGGCGGGTTTGGGTGTCGGGCACGAGAACGAGCCGATCACCTGCACCGAGCGCAGCGACGGTTTCGGCGACATCGGGCGAGATCGCCGCGATTCGTTGGGGGGCAGCGGGATCGGTGGATGCTTCGGCTGGGCCGGAGACACTCGTGCATCCGGCGAGGAAGCCGATCATGACGACGGCGACGGTGCCGGAGATCAGGCGAGGACGGAACGAGACGGTCATGATGCTCCTGCAGGCGATGGTCCGGGGAAGGCGGTGACGCGGAGTGAACGGGTGGTGCGGTCGTGGTGGATGTGCACCGGCACGCCGTAGACCCGCTCGAGGCGGTTCGGGTCGAGCACGTCGGCGGGAGTTCCTGCTGCCACTATCCGTCCCGCGTGGAGCAGCACCAGACGGTCGCAGTATCGGGCCGCAAGATCGATGTCGTGGAGGCTGACGATCACCGCCGCGCCGCGGTGGTCGTCCGGTGGGGTGTCGGCGTGGGCACGCGCGAGGGTCAGAACGGTGATCTGGTGGGCGAGGTCGAGCGCGGAGATCGGCTCGTCCATCACCAGGACCGGCGCGTTCTGGGCCAGGGCGCGGGCGATGTGCACCAGTTGACATTCGCCGCCGGACAACCGCGTTGCGGGCCGGTCGGACAGATACTCGCATCCCGCACGTCGCAGTGCTGTGTCGACCATCCGGTCGCGGTGTGTAGCGTCGCCGGTCACGAGTGTGCCGAGGGTGACGATCTCCCGGACGGTCAGGTCGAAGTCGAGGCGGGTGTGCTGCGGGACGAGATCGCAGTACCGGCACCGAGCGCGGACAGCAGGGTGGTTTTGCCGGAGCCGTTGGGTCCGATCAGACCGACGACGGTACCGGGTTCGATATCGAGATCGAGTCCGTGCAGCACCGTGCGTGGGCCTCGATCGATGCGCAGTCCGCGCAGCGAGAGCAACGGTGTAGTCACGAGCGGCCTCCGTGGGAGCCGCTGTTACGCAGGACGAGGTAGCCGAAGACCGGTGATCCGATCAGTGCGGCGACCGTGCCGGTCTGCAGGATCACGGGGTCGAACAGCAGGCGGGCTCCGAGGTCGGCGAGGACCAAGAAGGCAGCGCCGGTGAACATCGAGGCCGGCAGTAGCAGGGCGTGACGTGAGCCGAGAAGCAGCCGCACCGCGTGGGGTACCACCAGTCCGACGAACCCGATCACGCCGGCGACGGCGACCGCGGCCCCGGTGACGGCGGCGCCGGTGAGCAACAGCACCAGCTGTTGTCTGCGGACGTCGATGCCCATGCTGGTGGCGGTCCCCTCGCCCAGGAGCAGAGTGTCGAGGGTTCGGTGCCGGCTCAGCAGCACCGCGGTGCCCAGGAGGATCGGTCCGGCGCACAGGGCCACGTCGTTCCAGGTGCGGGCGGTCAGATCGCCGTTGATCCAGAACATCACCGAGCGGACCGCGGAGTCTTCGGGGGCATTCGCGACCAGTGCTGCGGTCAGTGCCGAGCAGAACGATCCGATGGTGACGCCGACGAGGACGAACGTCACCGGGGAGGTGTCCCGTCGCACCCGGGCGACGATCAGCAGCACGAGGGTGGTGATCGCGGCACCCGTGAATGCGCCGATGGGAAGCGTCGCGGCGCCGAGGATCGAGGTGCCGGTGACGAGAACGGCGACTGCGCCGACGGCGGCGCCGGAGGCGACGCCGGTGATGCCGGGGTCGGCGAGGGGGTTGCGGAAGACCGCCTGCATCACGGCGCCGACGACCGCCAGTGCGGCGCCGACGAGCGCGACGACGAGAACGCGGGGGGCGCGGACATCACGGACGAGGGAGGCGTAGGGAATGTCGTTGTCGGTGAACGCTTTCAGGACGTGATCCCAAGGGACGGTGACGGGGCCGAGGGAGATCGCCGCGATCATGACGGTGATCAGAACGAGTGCCGGTGCGCCGATCGTGGCGCTGCGGGTACGTCGACGAGGGGGTCTCGGCGGGTCGGCCGGCTCGGCGGAGTCGGGGTCGACGGTGAGGCTGGTGGGGGGCACGGGGAGTGGGCCTTTCGTGCGCTAAGCTCCGATATCGTCATAAACGATAACAGTTGTCATTAACGTTAAGAGGAGGTGGTGGCGAGATGAGTTCCCTGGGACGGCGTCTCCCCATCTGCAGTTTCGTCCGGGCGAGCGTGATCTCGGCCTGGCTCGGCACGGTCGCGACGTGCCTGATGTACCTTGCCGTCGGGGACATCGCGGCAGGTCCGACCGTTTCGACCCCCTGGTGGATCGCGGGATGCGCTACCGGCGTGATGGCCGCGACTGCCGCCGCGACACCGCTCGTCGACGAGCGTGCCCAGCGCCGCGTCGAGCATGCGGTGCGCGTGGCGTTGCAGCGGCGGATCCTCGCTGCGGACACCGCGATCGCCCGGTCGCAGCTGCCCGCGGCGGGTCGTATCGTGTCCACCGGCACCGACGGCGCCGCCAAGATCGCTGCTCTACGTGGCAGTTTCGTGGCGTCGATCGTGGCAGCGGCCACTGCGCCGCTGATCGTGCTGGTGATCGTCGCCGTGGCGGTGGACTGGGCACTGGCCGCCCTGCTTCTGGTGCTCGTGGTGCTCGCACCCGTGGCGGCCGGTGGTGTTCAGCAGTTGTTCCGGCGCACGTCCGCAGACCACCGCGCCCAGTCGCGGCGACTGGCCGGCGAGTTCCTCGACGCGCTGCGGGGCCTGCGAACGGTGTCGCTGCACGGGCGTACCGCCGAGCAGGCCGCACACCTGGCCGCCGAAAGCGAAGGGCAGCGGCGGACCGTCATGCGCTTGCTGCTGGGCAACCAGGTGGTTCTCCTCGTTACCGACATCGCCTTCTACGGCGTCGTCATCGGTACCGCCACCGCCGCGGCGGTCCACCTCGGCACGACCGGTGACCTCGATGCCGGTCGGGCGCTGGCCCTGATCCTGCTCGCGGTGCTGCTCACCGCACCGATCGACTACATCGGCCAGTTCTTCTACATCGGGATGACCGGTGCCGCAGCGGAAAAGGAGGCCACTGCCCTGATCGGCGAGAGCGGGGCACCGGTCCCGGCGGCGCCGCGCACCCCCCGGACGGCTCCGGTGTCCTGCGCCCTCCGCAACGTCGCTGTGACCTATCCCGGCCGGGAGACGACGTTGTCGGCCGTGACCCTCGACGTCGCGGCCGGTGAAACAGTCGTCCTGACCGGGCCGTCGGGAAGCGGCAAGTCCACGATGCTCGCCCTGCTGTCCGGTGACCTGCGCCCCGATACCGGTACCGTCGAATTCGACGGCGCCCCAGCAGATCCCCGAACATTCACCGCTGTCGTACACCAGAACACCTACCTGTTCACCGGGTCCGTCGCCGACAACCTTCGCCTCGCCTGTCCCGCCGCCTCGGATGCACAGTTGTGGACCGCGCTCGAACGTGCGCACCTGGCCGACGAGGTTCGCGCCCTGCCCCACGGACTGGGTACCGAACTCGGCGAATTCGGTACCGGACTGTCGGGCGGTCAGGCACAAAGGCTCTCACTGGCGCGGGCGCTGCTATGCGACGCTCCCGTGCTGCTTCTCGACGAGGTGACCAGTCACGTCGACTCCCGCTCGGAACTGCTGATCGCAGACACCCTCGCGTCCCTCGCCGGGCACAAGACCCTGGTCCTGGCGACCCATTCCCCCGGCCTGCTCAGCCTCGCCGACCGTACCCTCGACATCGGAGCCCAGCTGTGATCCTCCCCCGCGACACCGGACTCGACAGCGGTAGGTCGATGACCGGATGGCTCCTGGCCTTCGGGCGTCCTGTGGTGTGGCCGCTGGTGATTTCGGCGCTGTGCCGCGTCACCGAACTCACCGCCGGCGCCGCCTTGCTCGGATTCGCGGCCTATACGGCGGTGACCGCCATCTCGACCGGCACCGGATCGCCTGCGACGGCATTCGCTGTCGTCGTGGCCCTGGCGACGCTCAAAGGGTTGTTCCACTATCTCGAGCACTACACCGGCCACTGGGTCGCCTTCCGGGTCCTGGCGATGATGCGAGTGTTCTTCTACGAGCGGCTGGCCGCGCTTGCGCCCGCCGTGAGTTACCGGCATCGCACCGGCGACCTACTCGCCCGCGTCACGCGTGATATCGATCGTCTCGAAGTGTTTTTCGCCCACTCGGTCGTGCCCGCCGTCGCTGCGGTGGTCATGCCGGCCGGTGTGCTCGTGTGGTTCGCCGCGGCGGGCTCTCCGGTGGTCGCGGTCGCGGTCGCCCCATTCTTCGTCGCGCTGGGGGCGATTGTTCCGTTCCTGGGTCGACGGGGCGCACAGCGAGCGGAGTCGGAGACCGTGCGGATCGGGGGCGTGGTCTCGGCGCACCTGGCAGACACGATTGCGGGGCTGCGGGAGGTCACGGCGTACGGCGCCGGCGAGCGGCGGCTCGCCGAACAGGCTGCGTTCGACGACGAGGCCGCGTCCCGGCGTGGGGTGGTGGCCCGGTGGGTCGCCGTGCGCGCGGCTGTCACGCGTGTGACCCAGGTGGCAGTGGTGCTGACGGTCGTCGCGATCGGACATGCTGTCGACGTCGACAGCGCGGTTGTCGCGGCGATGGCTGCGGTCACCGTGGCGACTTTTCCTGCTCTCGCTGCTGTCGAGGGGTTCGCAGCACTGCTCGGCAGTACCCGCTCCTCGGTGCAGCGTGTGCGCGCCATCGCCGACGAGGAGCCCGATACTCCCGACGTGGATGCATCGACCGCATGGATCCCCGGGACGCAGGCTCCGCAGGTTCACCTGGACAATGTCGACTTCGTCCATCCCGGCCGGAGCGGTCGGACGCCGGTGCTGACCCGGACCGAGCTGACGATCCCGGCCGGCGCGACCGTCGGGTTGCTCGGCCCCACCGGCAGTGGCAAGTCGACGATCGGGGCACTGCTCGCGCGGATATGGGATCCCACCGGCGGCCGGGTGCTGTGGGACGGGCACGATCTGCGACACATCCCGCTCGCCGAGCTGCGCCGCCGAGTCACCGTGGTGGACCAGGAGCCGTTCTTGTTGCGTGCCTCCATCGCAGCCAACCTTCGGCTCGCCGCACCGGACGCCTCCGACTCTGCTCTGTGGGACGTTCTACGCTCGGTGGATCTCGAACATACGGTGCGGGCGATGCCCGACGGACTGGACACGAGCGTCGGCGAACGCGGTGCGGAACTGTCCGGCGGTCAACGCCAACGCCTGGCACTGGCGCGCGCACTGCTCCACGACGGTCGGCTCGTCATCGTCGACGAGGGGACCAGCCAACTCGACGAGGGAACCGAGGCACGCGTACTCGATCGCCTGCAGTCGGCGTGGGCGGATCGCACGGTCCTGTGGATCACACACCGCCCGTCCACTCTCCGGCTGTGTGACACTGTGTTCCGGATAGACGCAGGTGAGGTCGTGCCGTGGGGTGACGAAGAGGAGTTGCTCGCAGCGGCGCATCCATGACGTACCCGCGCACCGTTCGATATCTGCCGTGCAGCGTCGTCGACCACCTCGTCTCGTGTGCGACGACGCTGCGGGGTCCGTATCGAGCGAGTCGATACGGACCCCGCGGTGTGCGCGTCAGATGGTGGCTACCGCGTCGGCCAGGACTGCGCGGTGGCGCGAAGCCAGGCCATGTAGTCGGTGTTCTCGGGCAGATTCGCGGTGACCTCACCTTCGGTTTGCACGTTGTAGATCAGCGCACGCACACGCTTGTCGCCGACGAGGGCGAGAGTCTCCGCAATCGCAGCAGGCGAGGGGGCGTTGCCGGCACCGCCGTACGAGTTGTTCACCTCGACTTCAGGTCCTGGGCAAGATGGCGATGGAGAAGATGCTCGCCGGCCTGTCGACTCTCCGCTCCCCGGTCGGCCTCGAACCAGTAGGGAACGACCGAAACATCCTCTGCAACAAGCAAATCTGCCGTGTCACGCAAGTTCCTAGCGATGACCGAAACCGCCCTGCGTCGACTGCACCAGTTGTTACACCAGGGGCAGCGCGTTGTCGGCGCTCCGGATGCTCGTCAGCCGACGCGTCCGGATGTGTGACAGTGGCGACGCGATTGTGCAATTCCTGCTCTTCGGGGGGATCGTGTACCGGTGAGCTTCCATCCCGACACCCCATACGAGGCAGCGGCGGTCGACCGCCCGGCCGTCATCGACGCCGCGCGCCATATCGCCCCGATCGTGCGACGCACCCCGGTACTCACCGCGACGGTCCCCACCCCGAACGGCCCGATCGAGGTGGCGTTCAAACTCGAACATGTGCAGCACGGCGGGTCGTTCAAGGTGCGCGGCAGCCTCAACGCACTCGGCCATGCCCGTGAGAGCGGCACACTGACCGACGCGGGTGTACTCATCGCGTCCGGAGGCAACGCCGCGATCGGTGCCGCGTGGGCCGCGCGATACTGGGACACACCGTGCACCGTGGTCGTTCCCGAATCTGCGCCGCCGGCGAAACTGGAACGGTTGCAGCGGCTCGGTGCGACCGTCCACCGAGTGGGGTCGTCCTACGCCGAGGCCGCCGCACACGCTGCGACCCTCGCCGGTGAGCTCGGTGCCCTGCAGTTGCACGCCTACGACCTGCCCCACATCGTCGCCGGCGCCGGCACCATCGCGCTCGAACTCTCCGAGCAGCTGTACACGCCCCTGGACTATCTCGTCGCGGTCGGTGGTGGGGGCCTGGTCGCTGGAATCGCCGCCGGCGCCCACGACACCGACCTGATCCGCGGGGTCGAGCCCGTTGGAGCCGCAGCCCTGCATCGCGCGCTCGCCGCGGGAACACCGATCGACATCGAGCTCGACAGCATCGCCGCTGATTCGCTCGGTGCGACCCGCATCGGGAACCTCGCGTGGGCGGCGGCGAGCACCGGCCGTATCGACAGCCTCGTCGTCGACGACACCAGCATCGTCGAGGCGCGCCGCTGGTTGTGGGACGAACTGCGCATCGTCGTCGAACACGGCACGGCCGCGGCACTCGCACCCGTTCTGACGGGGGCGGTCACCGCGACCGCGGGCCGGACCCTGTGTGTGGTTCTCTGCGGCGCCAACACCGCGGTGTCCGACCTGGGCTGAGAGATCGCCGCAGATTCAGGCGACGTCGAACCGATCCAGATTCATCACCTTGTCCCACGCCGCCACGAAATCTCGGACGAACATCGGCTGGGCGTCATCGCAGGCATACACCTCGGCGATGCCGCGCAGCTGTGAGTTCGAACCGAAGACGAGATCGACGGCGGTCGCGGTCCCTCGGTGGGCACCGGTGACCCGGTCGCGGCCCTCGTAGACGTACTCCTCGGTGGTCGAGGGCGACCATTCGATACCCATATCCGTGATGTTCACGAAGAAGTCGGTGGTCAACATCCCGGGCCGGCCGGTCAGCACGCCATGAGAGCCTCCGCCGTGGTTGGTGTTCAGCACGCGCATCCCGCCGAGCAGCACCGTCATCTCGGGTGCCGTCAAGGTGAGCAGATTCGCCCGGTCGAGAAGGAGCCGTTCCGGTGGTTGTTTCTCGCCGGCCCGCAGGTAGTTGCGGAATCCGTCGGCCTTGGGTTCGAGCACCGCGAACGACTCCGCGTCGGTCTGATCCTGTGTGGCGTCGGTGCGGCCCGGCGTGAACGGGACCGTGACATTGTGTCCCGCCGCCGTCGCGGCCTGTTCGACGGCGGCGCATCCGCCGAGGACGATCAGATCGGCGAGCGAGACCTTCGTGTCTCCGGTCTGCCCGTCGTCGAATTCCTGCCGGATCCGGTCGAGCACCGCGAGGACCTCCGCCACGGCGGCGGGTTCGTTGACTTCCCAATCCTTTTGCGGTGCCAGCCGCAGGCGTGCCCCGTTGGCGCCGCCGCGTTTGTCGGTGCCGCGGAAGCTCGCCGCGGCCGCCCACGCGGTGGTCACCAGTTGCCGGATCGACAGACCCGAGTCGAGGATCGCCTGCTTCAGCGCGGTGACGTCGCCGTCGTCGACGAGCCGGTGATCGACCGCGGGCACCGGGTCCTGCCACAGTTGCGCCTCGGGAATCCACGGGCCGAGATAGCGGGTGATCGGACCCATGTCGCGGTGCAGCAGCTTGTACCAGGCCTTACCGAACTCCACCTCGAGTTCCTCGGGGTGATCGAGCCAGCGGCGGGTGATCGGACCGTAGATCTCGTCGAAACGCAACGACAGATCGGTGGTGAGCATTACCGGCGGATGCCGCTTCGACGGGTCGTGCGCGTCGGGCACCGCATCGGCCGCGGCGCCATCCTTCGGGATCCACTGGTACGCGCCGGCGGGGCTCGTCGTCTGCTCCCATTCGTAGCCGTAGAGAGTGTCGAGAAACGAGTTGTCCCAGGTCGTCGGAGTCGGCGTCCAGGTGCCTTCCAGGCCGCTGGTGATCGCGTGGGCACCGACGCCGGTCCCGTAAGAACTCTTCCAGCCGAGACCCTGCTGTTCGACCGGGGCGGCTTCGGGTTCCGGACCGACAAGGTCGGCGGGACCGGCGCCGTGGGTCTTGCCGACGGTGTGGCCGCCGACGATCAACGCGGCGGTCTCGACGTCGTTCATCGCCATCCGCCCGAAGGTCTCGCGGATGTCGACGGCGGCGGCGATCGGATCCGGGGTGCCGTTGGGGCCTTCCGGGTTGACGTAGATCAGACCCATCTGCACCGCGCCGAGCGGACCGGCGAGATCCCTTTCGCCGCTGTAGCGTTCGTCGCCGAGCCAGGTGTCCTCCGGACCCCAGTACACCTCGTCCGGTTCCCAGATGTCCTCGCGGCCGAACGCGAAACCGAAGGTCGTGAAGCCCATCGATTCGTAGGCGCAGTTGCCGGCGAAGATGATCAGGTCGGCCCAGGAGATCTTTCTGCCGTACTTCTTCTTGACCGGCCACAGCAGCCGACGGGCCTTGTCGAGGCTGGCGTTGTCAGGCCAGCTGTTCAGCGGTGCGAGCCGCTGTGCGCCCTGACCACCGCCGCCGCGGCCGTCGGCGATCCGATAGGTGCCTGCCGCATGCCAGCTCATCCGGATGAACAGCGGCCCATAATGGCCGTGGTCGGCAGGCCACCACGGTTGCGACGTCGTCATCACCTCGAAGACGTCACGCTCGAGCGCATCGACGTCGAGGGATGCGAACTCGGTCGGATAGTCGAAGTCCGCACCCATCGGGTCGGTGGCAGGGGACTGCGGACGAAGAACGCTCAGGTCGAGTTGGTCGGGCCACCAGTCGCGGATCGTTCGAGGTCGGTGTGCTTTCGGTGTGGGGGAGGGGATCGCCGGGTTCTCGGATTCGCTCTTGGACACGGTGCCATTCCTTCCGGGGTTCGGTGAATGGGACGGTGCTCACGGAGATGGTCGATGAATGCGGGATTCCCGTGACGAGCTTGACCACGCGGCGATACGTTCGCCGCGGAGTCGATGCCCCCGTGAGCGGGTCACCTCTCCATGATGAACCTGTCGCGGGGACGGGTCCAGGAAGGTGCGCGTGGCCTCTCCGAAGGAGCAACGCGCAGCCCGACCGCGTCAACCGGGCTGCTGCTCCAACCGCGTTGCGCGGTACTGGTAGCCGTCCTGATCGGCAACCTGCTCCCAGTCGAGCATCACGGTTGCCCCTACCGGCACCGTGCGAAAGCCCTCGCCGATGATGTTGCTGTAGTGCGCCCAGCATCCGCCGGGTGTCTCATCGGAGTCGATCACTCCCCAGCCCTCCTCGTCGTTCCACATTCGTACAGTGCCGGTCGTGTGGCCGGTTATCCGAGGAACGGTCGGAACCGGCTGTGCAGGTTCGTCGGTGAAATGTTCCTCCTCGATGCTGCCGTCAGGATGGACCGTCCATGCCCGCGCCCCGAAGCCGGATGGTCGAAGGTAAGGCTGTCGGCCGGCCGGCCAGGCCCGCACACATTCGTAATCGAAACCCGACTCCGTCGTGTCGAGCCGGACCCATTCGAACTCGACCGCCTCGCCCTGTGCCAGGTGAGGAAATCCGTCCACTGCGACGGCCGCGAAACTGACGTGACACCCACCGGGTACGTCGTCGCCGTCGATCACGCCCTGCATGCTCTCGATGTCCCAGCTCCGGACCAGTCCTCGACTCGGCATCACTCCGGCACCTTCCTCCTGGCCGGCACCCGTGTCGCCACGGAACGGTGCAGCGTCGAAACTCGACGCGGCGCTCCCGGCAAGTGCGCCGATGACAGCCGACAGCGTGAGTACCGCTGCGGCACCCATAGCCAACCTTGATCTGCGCACGCTGGTTCCTTGTCGCCAGGGATCATCCGACCGTCACCACCGTAAGCGTCGGTTCTGATCAATGGGTCGGTTGTGTTGCTCGTCGACGCCGGCGACGGTGAACCGCCGTGGTGTGGAGCGGATGCGGCCTGGTTGTCGCCCTCGCGGACCGTCGGCCTCGGATTTCCGCGGTAGACGGCAGGCACAGCCACGAGGATCGTCCCCCAGGGGGCGGCGCGCAGGTGAGGAGAATCGGTCGGGCAGACTGACCGGCATGGGTGCCGAGGGGAGCAGGTCGGGGGCGGCGACGCCTGATGTGCGGGCGAGTGCAAACCCGACGATGCCACGACCCGCGTGGCGGATGCCGGTGATCGGCGACGCATTACGGCTCGATCCGAAGCGGCCGGTCCAGCGCGAGATGGAGTTCGTGCGGGAACTGGGCGACGTGTTCGAGATCAGCATCGTGGGCAGCACGCTGATCGTGGTCGGAGGCGGCGACGCTGCGGCGGAGGTGTTCGACGAGTCCCGATTCGCCAAGGCCGTCGTGCCTCCCGTGAGCAATCTGCGCGAACTTGCCGGTGACGGGTTGTTCACAGCGTTCAACCGCGAACCGGCGTGGGCACAAGCCCACAATGTGTTGATGCCGGCATTCAGCCAGTCGTCGATGCGCAGCTACCACGACACGATGACGCAGTGTGTCGATGAACTGTGCGACTACTGGACGGAACAGGCCGAGCGCGGCCCGGCGGATATCTCGTCGGACATGAACCGTCTGACCTTGGAAGTGATCGGGCGTACCGGATTCGGATACAGTTTCGATTCCTTCGACAATCAACGACACGAGTTCGTCGAGGCGATGACGCGGGTGCTGTCGTTCGCGTCGAAGGCTGCGAACGACGTCCCCGTTCTCCGGGAGATTCTCGGCTGGAAGGCGCTGCGGCAGAACCCGAAGGACATCGCCCTGCTGAAGCGTTCGGTCGACGATGTCATCGCCGCGCGTCGTGACGGAACGACACCGAGGCAGGACGATCTGCTCCAGCGCATGCTCGAGCATCCTGATCCCGACACAGGCGAATTGCTGGCGGACCGGAGCATTCGCAACCAGGTGCTGACATTCCTGATCGCGGGCCACGAGACGACGGCGGGGACATTGTCTTTCGCCCTGCACTATCTGTCGCTGAACCCGGAGATGGTGGACAAGGCGCGCGCCGAGATCGAGGCAGTTATCGGGAATGACGGTGCGCCGATACGGTTCGAGCAGGTCGCGAAGCTGCGCTATGTGAGGCGGATCGTCGACGAGACATTGCGGCTGTGGCCGTCGGGGCCCGCCTTCTTCCGTAAGGCACGTGCGGACACGACGCTGTCCGGGTATCCGATCGGGAAGGGCGCCACGATTCTGGTGGTGCTGCTTGGCGACCGTCGGTTGTGGGGTGAGGATGCGGAAGAGTTCGATCCGGACCGGTTCCTTCCCGCTGCCGTGCGTGCCCGGCCTGCACATGCCTACAAGCCGTTCGGGGTGGGTGCGCGTGCATGCATCGGCAGACAGTTCGCGCTGCACGAAGCGGTGCTCGCCCTGTCCCGGATCCTCATGCGGTTCGACGTGGTGCCGACCCCGGGGTACGAGTTGTCGGTGTCCGAGTTGCTGACGATCAGACCGAAGAAGCTTCGGCTGCACCTGCGAGTTCGGTGAATGCGGAGTTCGGTCGCAAGAGTTGGTGAGCTGCCGAGATCGACGGGTCTGCCACTACGCCGGACGCCGACGCCGAGTGGGCTGTCACCTTCAGGGAAGGAGCGCATCGCGCGCTTCGATGTCGACCCGTTCGATGAGGAAGGCCCCGATTTCCGCTGCTACCTCGGCCGGACGTTCGAGGTGCGCCAGATGTCCGGTATCCATTAGGTCGACGCGGCGAACATCGGGACCCATCCCTGCAATGAACTCTGCGATCACCCGAAAGTTCTCCACATCGTCCGCACCGGTGATCAGCAGCACCGGCACGGAACCCTGCGGTCGTTCGATCCTCGGAGGCGCCACACCCGCGTAGGTCATACCGCACCCGGCGGTGTGTCGCCGTGAGCTGCGGCCACAGCGGATCCCAAGTGGAATGATCACCGCCTGCGCCGGGTACGAGGACATGCGGTGAACCTTTCCCGGTGACCTCCGCCCATAATTCGACGCCTGCTGCTGTGATCAGGTGCACTTTCTGCACGTCGTCTCCTTGAACGTAGCGAGCTCACATCGACTGGTCGGAGACGTCGGGTTCGGCGGCGGTGGGTGAGAGTGCGGGGCGGACCCTGGCATGTTCCGCGCGGGCCGCGTCGGCGTCGGACCGCAGTGCGGACAGTTCGACACGGAGCGCAGTGATCTCGGCGCGGAGTTCATCGCCGCGGTCGCGGGCGGCGGTTTCTGCGGCGCGCGCGGTGGCGGACGTGACCCGTGCCTCTTCGAGTGCATCTCGGAGTTCGGCGACGCGGGTCCGTTCGGTGCCGAGATCGGATTCGAGACGGCCGATGGTGGCGGCGTGTCGCTCGGTGTCGGCGCGGGCGCGTTCGACGTCGGTGTCGGCGCGGGCGAGCCGGTCGCGGGTCTCGCCGAGTTCGGTGCGGAGATGGTCGCGTTCACTGGTCGCAGCATCGAGGTGTTCCCGCTGTGTGGCGATCGTCGCGTGCAGTTCGTTCACGGTCTGTTCGTGCTCCGCGACCGCGGCTGCGTGTTCGTCGCGATGTCGACGTAGGGCGTCGGCATGTTCTTCGGTGAGGCGGGCCAGTTCGTCGTGATGTGTGGTCTCGAGTGTGCGGATCTTCTCGGTGTGCGCCGCGCGGGCGTCGGATAGTTCGCGGTCGACGGCCTCGACGGCGGCGTCGGCGTTGTCTCGGTCGTCGGTGGCCTGAGTGAGTCGCTCTTTGAGTCGGGCGATCACGGCGTCGGCATCGGCCTTGACCTTCGCGAGTTCGGTGGCGGCCCGGTGCAGTTGCGCGTCGAGTGCGCCGGGGTCGGTGAGTTTGTCGAGGGCTGCGCTGATCTGCGTGGCGACGGCGGTGTGCTGTTCGATGCTCGCGGCGGTGAGGGCGCGCAGTGCGGTGACTGCGGCGGTGAGGTTCGCGGCCGCATCGAGCGGTGTGGCGGGGTCGGTGAGTTCGGCGAGTTGTTCGGCTTCTTTGCGGCGCCGCGCGCGTTCGCGGTGGGCGCGGACCCGGTCGGCGGGGGAGTCGTACTTCCGGGGTCGGCCGACGCGTGGCTTTTCGGCTTCTGCGCCCGTGGCGGGGTCCACATCCGCAGTTTCGCTCATTCGAGTCCCTTTCGACCGTTTCCAACCATGTTATAAGAGTACATAACATGAAACGAAACACGAAATGAAACTTTATTAAATATCAAACACCCAGTTGGGAAATCTTCGAGCTCCGACCATTGGGAATTATTGTGGCGTTCCGTTACAGATCGAGCACTCATATGCGTAATTACGCATGGAATCGGTTTGATCGTCATAATTCACACTTATGACGATCAAGACTTTTGAGGGTCCGAAAACTGTGCACCCTCGGAGATAGGGCATCGGCGGGCCGCGACGCCCGTCGACCGCCCATCGAAGAGTGCCGCCCGGAACTGCCCTCGATGAACGGCGCTCGGGCCGACAACGCCTACGGTGGGCCGCCGGCCCGAGGGTGGGCCCTCACTTCAGGTGCCGGCCGAAGAACCGGTTAGCCTCGTCGCCCGCGTGCTGTGGAACGCCGGCGTGACCGCCCATATTGGCGTGCAGCGCCTTCTCTGTGGAGCCGAAAGCGTCGAACAGGTCCAACGCTGATTGCCGGTCGTTACCTTCGTCGTCCCATTGCAGCAGGACATGCAGCGGAATGGTGACCTGCCGGGCCTCCTCAACGATGGTGCGGGGCACGAAACTTCCCGCGAACAGCACGGCGGCAGAGATCCGCGGCTCGAGCACCGCCAGCCGGACGCCGATGGCGATCACCCCACCGGAATACCCGACCGGGCCGTCGATCTCGGGCAACGAAAGCAGGACGTCCAGGGTGGCCCGCCATTCCGGGACGGCCTTGTCGACCAGTGGGAGGACGAGCCGGTCGACGATCTCGTCGTCGATCGGCCCGCCGGCTTCCAGCGCCCGGTGCAGGTCGGTTCGGGCCTGATCGGTGGCCGCCGATCGAGGCCGGCTACCGCTCCAGGGCAGCTCGATGGTCGCCGCGGCGTATCCCTCTGCTAGCGCGGCACGCGCCCGGGCCACCAGTCGCGGGTACATCGTGTCCAGTCCTAGTGGAGGATGACCGAGCAGGATCAGCGGGACCGGAGTGGAGGCGGATGCGGCCGTCCACAGGATGCCGGGAATCTCGCCGAGAGTGAATTCGCGCTCGCGGACACCGCCGTCGAGACGATGTTCGGAAGTGAAGTACATGGCCGTGCCTTTCGGGAGTGCTCATGAATGGCGCTCCCGGACGACCTACCGTCCGACCGTGACCCCGGAGGGGAGCACCCATGTCGATCCTGCGTTCACCGGGTACCACCTCCTCGTTCTCTCGCACGGCCTCCGGAAAGTAGCAGTGGCCGCGGCGGCCGGGCAACAGGTTTTGCGAAGGACCGGGAGTCCACTTCGTGACAATCACGCACTGCCACGGCGTTGGGCCGTGGGGGTTCTGCATCTGCACCGAGCGGTATCGTGACCGTCTCCATTTCGTGCCCCGTCGCCTCTAGAGTGACGGACATGCGTGATCAGGGGACCGCGACCGAGCAACCTCCGGCACATCGAGACCGGTTCGTAGGCGATGTGTCCTTGGGCGTTCTGGGAGTGGCAACACTGGCATGGGCGCTGACCTGGTTCATCAACGGCAACGCTTCAGCAGGTATCGCCGGGTGGTTCCTCTCGCCTCTCGCATGCGTGGTCTTGTGGTCCGCGTGTGTGTGGCGGGCGCATCGAGCCGGCACCTCCACTCCGGTGCGTTATCGCTGGGTCCTCGCAGTTGCGGTCGTGTCCCTGCTGCCCTCCGTCGCAGGGTTCTTCGGTCCCCTGTTCGCCGTCGCGCTCGTGGTACTGGCCCTGGCAATTCCGGAGCGATCGACCACGATGAGCGCGATTGCGGCAGTGGTGCTCGTCGCGAACCTGCTGACCGCGACGGAGCTGGGCCGGACACTCGGGGTTGGCACCATCGACACCGTGTTCGGCTTTGTTGCGATGGGAATCGGTATCGCTGGTGTGCTCATCGCAGTCTGGGGCCTGAACGGAGTCGCCCGCCACGTGCGACCGTGTTCTGACCAGACATGAGCCCGCCGCCCCAGCGATAATGTTGCGGCAGGAGAGAACTGAGCGCCTCTGTTCGGAGCATGTGCCGTGCGCATCGGTCGGCGGTCCTCAATTGGGCTGCTGCTCTATCCGAGTCGCGCCGTACCGGTAGCCGTCCTGATCGGTGACCTGTTCCCGTCTCGAGACGGGAACACTCGAACTCGACCTGCTGGCCCCGCGCCAGGCCCGGAAACCCGTCCACCGCGACCGCCACGACACTGACGTGGCACCCAGCTGGACGGTGTCACTGTCGATCACGCCATCCTGCGCTCGAGGTCCCAGCTGCGGACTACTCCTGGACTCGGCACCGAACCGGTTGCCTCCCCGCTGTCACCGGCACCATCACCAATGGCGATAGATGCGCCGTCGGAATCGGACGCGGCGCTACCGGCCGATGCCCCGACTGCCGCCGCCGTTGCCAGCATTGCTGCGACAGCTACGACCAAAAGCGTCCTGCGCACCACAAATTCCTCGAAATCGGTGGCGATCTGTCAACGGCGAGTGACGTCCGATTCTGCCCCACTTTCCGTGACCAGCAGGCCAGGGCCCAGGCAACGAGAACTATGATGGCTTCTATATAGAACGTGATTCATCCTCGACGCCGACGCATCGGGTACAGCAATGGATCACGGTCTCGGCGTCCTCGAGCAAACGATGGATCCACCTCGAACGTGGCACGCGGAGTTCGCATTGTCCTGAGTTGGAGGCCTGCCGCCGCTATGCTCACGGCGTGGCCTTCCTGTATGCAGCCCAATTATCGCCCACCAAGCCGGAAGTAATCGCCGCCTGGCTGTCGTCCGCCGACTACTACCCGGGAACGACGCCTGTGCTCGAGCAGGTCGGTGCGTACCGCTTCGACGATCCCGACGGTGAAGTCGGGATCGAAATCCATCTGGTGCGCGACGCGGACGGGTCCGTCTTCCAGGTGCCGTTGACCTACCGCGGGGCACCGCTGCCGGAAGCGCGACCGGTGGGGGAGATGGAGCATTCGGTGCTCGGGCACCGCTACATCTACGACGCCACGACCGACCCCGTCTACGTCGGGCAGTTGCTTGCCACCATCGATGGTGCCGGACGTGAAGCCGAGCAGTTCGTACACGTCGACGGCACGGAGCCACGGAAAGTCGAGAACACGGTGCACGTCCGGGGCACCGGGTCCGGATCGGGGGTTGTTCCGACGGTCACCGAGCTACGGACAACCGCTGCCGGAACCGACACCGTGATCGAGGCGGGAGATACGACGGTCGTGGTGCACCACCGCCCGGTCGACACCGAACCGACCGGCCCCGCGCTGGTCGGTGAATGGAACACCGGCCGAGCGCTTCTCGCGCACATCCGATAGGCGAGACGCCGGAACATAGTCCAGACGCCGGAACACGGGCGGCAGCCGCGCCGTGTGTCCGGGCGCCGGGGGGACTACCGGGTCAGCCCCGTGATCTCGTGCGGGCCTGTCCGATCGTCGTCGTTGTCGCCGCTCAGGATGCCCTTCTGCAGCGCCCCGAACACGGCCAGGCCCTGCCCGACCATGCCGGAGATGGTGTCGTTGACACCTTCCTGACCGTTGAGGATGGTCAGGTTGGAGTTGGCCAGGCCCTTCGCGGCGGCCTCCACGATGAGCGGCAACTGCTCGATCAGCGTCTGATCCAGCGCGACACGACCGTTGGAGGCGGCGGCCTCGGCCAGGATCCGAATTTCTTCCGCCTTCGCCTTCGCCAGGATCTCGGTCTCGCGGGCCTTCGCCTCGGCCGGCTTGATGACCTCGCTCTGCAGCTGCTTCTCCCGCAGTTCCGCCTGTTTGATGGCCAGTTCCGACTGCGCCTCGAGGACCTCGCGCTGCGCGGTGGCCTGCGCGAGCGGTCCGGCCTGCGCGGACTCCGCCTTTGCGCGGTCGGTCTCGGCCTGGATCTCCGATTCCTTGATCGCAGTCTCGCGTGTGTATTCGGCCTGACGGCGCCGGGATTCCTGCTGCGCTTCGGCGGAGGCCCGATCTGCTTCGGCCTGCGCGATCTTCGCTTCCCGCTCCACCTGCGCGAGGTGCGGTGCGCGCAACGAATCGATGTAGCCGGAGCCGCAGTCGTCGATGGACCGGATCTGCATCGAATCCACGATCAGACCCATGCGGCCCATCTCCACGTTGGAGCTGTCGAGCACCTGTGAGGCGAGGACTTCACGCTGACGGATGATCTGTTCGACCGTCATCGAACCGATGATGGACCGCAGGTGACCGGCGAAGATCTCCCCGACGGTGCCGGCCATCGCACCTCTCTGGGAGGACAGGAAACGCTGTGCGGCGTTGACGATCGATTCGTTGTCGTTGCCCACCTTGAATGCGACCACCGCGCTGACGGACAGTTCCACCCCTTGGGTGGTCACGCAGGTTTCCTTGATGAGAGCCTCGTGCAGGTCCAGCGACAGGATGTCTGCTTTACGCAGGACGGGGATCACGAACGCACCCTGACCGGTGACCACACGGAACGGTGCCCCGTCGCCCCCTCGACTCCCACCGGAAATGAGTAGGGCCTCGTTGGGGGCAGGTACTCGATATCCGAACATTCGATCTCCTTTTCGTCAGGTACTGCCTGTCTCACGTTCGAAGTTCAGATCCAGCCACGGCTCGACGTCCAGGGCACGACCACCGCGGCTGCCGACCACCAGGACGGTGGACATAGTGGGAAGCGGCCCCGTGGACCATGCGGTGTAGGTTTCGCGGCCACCACGAATCGTCAATTCCACTTGTCCGGGTCCGTCGGCACCGCGGGTGGCCAGGGTGAGACGTCCGATCGTCCCGATCGGATTCTGGTCGCTCATGCGGGTCACTGTCCGGCGAGGGCCGCGGTGAGCGACCCGACGGACCGTTCGACACCCCACCGCTGCGCGAGCGCGGTCAACGCGTCCGCATCGGCCGGCGACGACGGCAACTCGTCGGATTTCGAATGTTGCACCGGCGCGTCGGTCGCGACCCGTATCACCGGCATCGCCACATCGAGGTAGTCGGAGGCGGCGACAAGTTTGCTGCGGAGGCCTTTCGCCATCGACGTCGACCCGTCGAGCGCCGCTGCGCGCACCGCGGCGAGCGACCCGTACTGCATGAGCAGTCCGGAGGCGGTCTTGTCTCCGATGCCTTTGACGCCGGGCAACCCGTCCGACGGGTCGCCGCGCAGCGCCGCGAGTTCGGCGTAGGCGGCGCCTGCCCGGTCCAGAGGCACTCCGTATTTGTCGGCGACCAGCGCCGGGTCGTACAACTCGGCTTTCGCCAGGCCTCGACCCACATACAGCACCCGCACGGGTACCGGACTGTCGGTGACGACCTGCAGCAGATCCCGGTCGCCGCTGACCACCACCACCGGATCGGTGCGTTCGGTGGCGGCGAGGGTGCCCATCACGTCGTCGGCTTCGAAACCGTCGGCGCCGCCGGTGGCGATGCCCGCGGCGGCGAGGATGTCGAGGATCACCGGAATCTGCGGGCTCAGCGCGGGCGGGACGTCTTCGACGGTGCCGTCGAGAGAGTCGGCAGCGACGCGATGCGCCTTGTAGCTGGGCACCGCCGCGACCCGGAACGCGGGCCGCCAATCCAGGTCCAGGCAGGCGACCATCCGGGCGGGGCGATGACGGCGAATCAGCGTCGCAACCATGTCGACGAACCCGCGGATCGCGTTGACGGGGGTGCCATCGGGGCCGGTGAGGGAATCGGGCACGCCGTAGAACGCGCGGAACCACAAGCCGGCGCTGTCGAGCAGCAACAGCGACGGCGCCGGGGTGTCGGGTTCGGTCACGGACCTCATCCTGCCATCCACCGCCGGGCATTAGGCTCGACGGCATGAGCACCGCTGAGTCCCGCTTCCCCGCCGTCCGCTACGGAGCCCGACTGCGCCGCGCCGCCGAACTCGGCGCCGCCGCCGGACTCGATGCACTCCTGATCACCCCCGGCCCCGACCTGCGGTATCTGATCGGGTCCCGCGCCGAATCCTTCGAACGACTCACCTGCCTGGTGATCCCCACCGACGGATCGACCGCCGCGGTCGTCGTGCCACGTCTGGAACTGGCGTCGCTGACCGAGTCCGCCGTCGCCGAACTGGCACTTCCGGTGCGCGACTGGGTGGACGGGCAGAACCCGTACTCGATCGTCGCGGAGCTTGTTCCGGGCGGTGAGAAGATCGCGGTCGCCGATGCGATGCCGGCGCTGCACCTGGTGCCGCTCGCCGCCACCTTCGACTGTGTCCCGGTGCTCGCCACGTCGGTCATCCGGGAACTGCGCATGATCAAGGACAGCGACGAGATCGAGGCATTGCGCCGCGCCGGCGCTGCCATCGACCGGGTGCACGCCCGGATGGGTGAGTGGCTGCGCCCGGGCCGCACCGAAGCGCAGGTCGCCGCGGACATCTCCGCCGCGATCCTCGCCGAGGGCCACACCGAGGCCGCGTTCGTGATCGTCGGGTCGGGTCCGCATGGCGCCGACCCGCACCACGAGGTGTCCGAGCGGGTCATCACCGCCGGAGACATCGTGGTCATCGACATCGGGGGGCCGGTCGAGCCGGGCTACAACTCCGATTCGACCCGCACCTACAGCATCGGCGACCCGGATCCCGCGGTGGCCGAGAAGATCGCGCTGCTCGAGGCCGCACAGCAGGCCGCGGTCGACGCCGTGAAACCGGGCGCGCGCGCCGAAGACATCGACGCCGCAGCCCGCGATCTGCTCGCCGCCGAGGGCCTCGCCGAGGTGTTCGTGCACCGCACCGGGCACGGCATCGGTCTGTCGGTGCACGAGGAGCCGTACATCGTCGGCGGCAACACCGAACTGCTGCGGGCCGGCATGGCGTTCAGCATCGAGCCGGGCATCTACTTTCGCGGCGAATGGGGTGCCCGTATCGAGGACATCGTCATCGTCACCGACGCCGGGTGCGAGTCGGTCAATCGGCGTCCGCACGGGCTGACGGTGTTGCCGGGCTGATGCTCGGCTCAGCACGGTGAAACCCGTGGTGGAGAAGCAAGGCAGACCGTCACAATGCGTTTAGTGCGATATTATCAACTGCACAGAACGCATGTGGAGGTATGTGATGCACCCCGACGCAGCAACACCGGAAGACGTGGCGATGGCCGTCGCATCCGACCTGGCACAGACTCGACGCAATGTCACCGCGCTCGGCACAGCGATCCGCGCAGCACATCTGACAGCGGCATCGCCCGCGTTGGCGCGGGCAGTGCAGGCCCAACAGAATCTGTATGACCGCATCGACGCGGAATTCGGCCTACTCACCAGCGCGCAGGCCGCTGACCGGATGAGCTCTCGTGCCGTTGCCCGGCGGAACGCGGCCACGGCAGCCCGCAGCGAGGGGCGGTTACTCGCGCTGCGACGCGGAAAATATCTGCTGTACCCGGCCTTCCAGTTCGCGGCGGTCGGCATCCTGCCCGTGATCGCAGCGCTCCGCGACATCGGGGATCAGCACGGCTGGGATGAGGCGAGCCTGATCGAATGGATGATGGCGCCGACGACCTACCTCGGTGGTGATCGGCCCGTGGACATCATCAATGATGCCGACCAGCTCCTGGCGGTCGCCACGGAAGCTTTCGGAGTCTCCTGGTGAATGCGGCCGGCGCGCCGCCGCAGCCGTTCGACGCCGACACCAACCCCCTAACTGCAGGTCAACGCCTATATCGGGTACACAACAACACTCGCACGGTCGGCGAGTTCAATCACGGATTCGGCAGCCGAACCCGATTCGCATTTTTCGGCAGACCCGCGGTGCCGGTCCTGTACGCCGCTGATACAGAAGAGGCAGCGCTGGCCGAGTCCTTGCTGCACGACATTCCAGTAAGCGGTGGCGTCCTCCCGTATGCCGCATACGCGAACACAGTGATGGGGAAGATCGAGGTGACCCGCAACCTGCGGCTCGCCAATTTGCGTGGCCTCGGCCTGCGTCGCCTCGGCGTGGAGGCCCGGCATGTCACCGATACCGAGGCCAGTGAATACCCGCGCACCGTGCTGTGGGCGGAGGTTGCCCACGCTGCGGGCTTCGACGGGCTGGCGTGGACCTCCCGCACATGCAACGACACCCGGGCTGTCGTCCTGTTCGGCGACCGCTGCAGCAACGCACTTCGACAGGACAGCTCGTTCGGCCGCATCTTCCAGTCCGGCCCCGGCCTCGACTGGCTCATCGAGACCTGCAGCCCGCTGCACGTCGACGTCCTGCCGCCGGCGCCGAGATGACCCCTCAGCACACGACCGCGGGATCCCGACAGTCGGTGGGGATGCGTTCGACGATCCCGCCGGCGAACACCTCGTAGAGCGGCAGCGTTTCGAGATGCACATATCCGATGTGGCAGTCACAGACCGTATTCGGGCAGGGACGCGGCCGTAGTGCGTGCAGATAGGTGCCGTCGTAGAGGTTGCCGAGCGGCGCCGCGACGAAATGGCAGCGGCGCACCAGCCCGTCACCGTCGACGCTGATCACGCTCTCCCCGGTGCGGCACGGCAGCCCCACCGACGGGTGCGGGTGCGCCGAGTATGCGAACAGCGGATCGAGCGCGGTCCACACCGCTTCCTCGGCCGGGTCGTAACTGCGGCCTTCTTCGGCGTTGACCCACAGATAGGTGTGCCCGGGTAGCGCCGCGCGCAGGTCGCGTGCGGCGTCGAGGTTGTCGGCGAGCCCGACGATCCCCACCGAATGCCGGATCCCGATGGCATCGAGTTCGGCGGTGCGCGCCACGAATCGCTCGCGGGTGGTTTCACCGGGATGGTAGGTGCACCACAGGGCGAGCCGGGTGGGGTCGGCGGCAGCGAGCCAGCCGGTGCGGCACGACAGGTTGGTCTGCACCGCCACGGTCCCCACGTGCGGCAGGTGCGACAGCGTCACCAACGCCTCGCGGTACCAGGAGCGGGTCAGCGCTTCGCCCCACGGGGTGAACAGGATCGAGAGCTGCCGATGCCCGTGCGGGTTACGGGTGACCCAGCCGACGAATCGGGTGAGTGCCGCCCGGTCGGCGCGCAGCGTCGCGGGACTGTCGCGGCGCTTCGCGAACGGGCAGTACGGGCAATCGTAGTTGCAGCTCGCCAGCGGACCGCGATAGAGGATCGTCAGCTCGGGTGAACGAGGGCCGCTGGTCATCGGGTTGCGGCCGCGGCCATCGCCGCGCGGATCGTCGTCGACACCAGCCATGGACCGATGACGTCGGAGTGAGCGAGCCCGTCGTCGGTGAGCCGGATCAGGGTGCCACCGGCCGGGTCGGGCCGGTGGAGGGACCAGCCGCGGGCGGTCAGCTCGGCGAGTTCGGGGATGTCGACGGTCGGGTCGGTGCCGAACCGGGCGGTGTAGTCGGCGGTGCGCATCCCGTCGGTGCGCAGCAGGGTTTTGATCAGCCAGCGGCGGCGCTGTTCCTGCGCGTCGAGGTGCACCCCGACGGTGGCGCGGGTGAAATCGGTGGTGGCGCTGTATTCGTCGAGGATCGCCCGCACCGCGGGGATCCCGACGGCGTAGTCGAACGAATAGTGCAGGGTGTCGGTGTAGGAGCGGGCACCACAGCCGAGCCCGATCATGCCGTCGTCCTGGCAGCAGTAGTCGGTGTCGTCGCCGGGCACATCGGCGCGGCGGAACTGGCGCATCGACTGTTGCCGATAGCCGGCGGTGGTGAGCGCGGCAACTCCTTGCCGGTACAGGTCGAGGCGACGAGCGTCCCATTCCGGGTCCGGCAGCTGCTCGTCGGCGGCGCGGCGACCGAGCCCGGTCAGCGGCCGCACGTACAGCGGATACAGATAGATCTCCTCGGGACGTCGCGCGAGCGCGGTGTCGAGGGAGCACTGCCAGGTGTCGGGGGTCTGCCCGTCGATGCCGTAGATCAGGTCGAGGTTGACGACGGGAAAGCGGCCGCCCTGGATGCGGTCGAGGGCCGCGTCGACGTCGGCGCGGTGCTGGGGGCGGCCCGCGGCGTGTGCTTCCCGATCGAGGAAGCTCTGCACCCCCATGCTGATCCGGTGCACCCCGCGGTCGGCGAGCACCGTGAGCCGATCGGCGGTGGCCGTCGCGGGAGAGGTTTCCACCCCGATCGACAGCTGCGGCAGTTCCGGGGCGAAGCCGGTGAGGATGTCGAACAGTTCGTCGAGTTCGACCGGTTCGAGATAGGTGGGGGTTCCGCCGCCGATCGCGGCGGTGGCGACGCGGGCATCGCGGCCGGTCGCGTCGAGTTCGGTGCGGACCTGCTGAGCCTGGCGGCGTAGTGCCCGCAGGTAGTCGGCGACGCGGCCCGAGGGTGGGCGGGCGGTGGTGAACAGATTGCAGAAACCACACCGCATCTCGCAGAACGGGATGTGCGCGTAGAGGAACAGCGACGAGAGGTCCTGCCCGGCCCACACGTCCCGCAGGCGTGGTGCCGGGTCGAGTGGCCGGTAGGCGCTCTTGTGCGGATACGCATACAGGTATCCCTGGTACGGGGAGGCATCCAGATCGATGCGCGTGTCGTTCATGCGGGGACTCCAGGTGTGTTGTGCGGCAGGACGGTGTGCGCGTACGGCACCGTCCACACGCAGTCGTGCGCGAGCCGATGCCCGTGCCGGTTGTCGTCGCCGTATGCGGTGCCATGATCGGAGCACACGATCAGGAACACCGGTCGGGGAGCGGTGCTGAGCAGCGCAGTCAGCCGCGGGATGCGCGAATCGACGTATCTCAGGGCCGCGGCGTGGCTGGCCAGGGTGTCGGGGCGGCGCGTCTCGGGGGTGCTGGCGATGCCGTCGAGGTAGAAGTGGTTCGGTTGGTGCAGGGCTGCGACGTTGACGAACACGAACCGTGGCCGCGGATCGTCGACCACGAGGCGGCGCTCGAGGATGTCGAGTTGATGATCGACACTGGCCGGGTCGGTCACGCCGGTGGCCTCGGACCAGTGGCGTTCCTCGAACAGATCGGGCAGCACCGAACCCACGGCGGTCTGCCGGTTGAAGAAGCCGACGCCGCCGATACACATGGTGCGGTAGCCGGCGGCGGCGAGCGCCTCGACGACCGTGGCCTGGCCGAACAGCCAGGTGCCGGACCCGAGGAGAGCTTCGGTGTGCCCGGGGAATTTTGGGGCGAACAACCGCTCGTGGTCACCGCCGTCGGCCGGGGTGGGCAAAAACCCGGCGAAGAACGCCTGATGCGCGGGGAAGGTGAACGTCGCGGGGGTATGGCGACGCTCCCACCGCCCACCCGGAAGCAACGCGGCGAGGTGCGGGGTGCGGCCGGCGGCCAGTTCGGTGGCGGCGACGTCGAAACGCAAGGTGTCGAGGGTGACGAACACGATGTCGTGAGTGCCGACGACGTCGCGGAACGCGGGGATCTGGGTCATGCGGTGAACACTCCGGTCAGGCTGTGAATCTGGGCGTCGTAGGTGTCGTGCTCACGGCAACGCAGGCCGGGCAGGTTCGGCAGCAGATCACCGAAGGCGTTCACCTCGGCGACGGCCACCGGGATGGGCTGCGGCCCCGACGATGCGGCTCTCGCCCCGACGAGCACATCGACGCCGACGGTGTGGGTGCGAGGAAAACGCCGGGCGGTGGTCTCGGCGACGTCGAGCACCCGCCGCCACCCCGGTTCGCCGATCGCCGCGCGCAGCGCCGCGACGTCGCCGCGGGCGTTGCCCAGGTGCAGGTTCGTCACCGACCCGTGCGATGTCCGGACCACCGCGTGGGTCGCGGCGCCGGCCACGACCAAGACCCGCACATCGACGGCCCGGCCCTGCAGCACGAGTTTCGGGAACCACTGTTCGATATGCAGTCGCTGCGGAGCGAGCGCATCGATGAGCGCACCGACCTCCTTGTCGCCGCGGAACACTCCGGTACGGAGACTGTTGACCGGCTGCCCGTCGTGCCACCGCACCGGGCCACGGGCGAGCACATCGGCACCGGTGCCCTGCCCGCGCAGTTGCAGCGCAAGCACCCCCGACGCCGAGGAGCCGTGTGCGGGTTTGACGAACACCCGGGACCAACCGCGGTCGCGGAGCCGAGCCCGTACCTCGTGCCAACCAGCGACCGCGGTGATGCCGGGCTCGTCGAGCGCAGCGGGTACCGGGATGTCGGCGGCGGCGAGACGCGCGTGGCAGGTGGCTTTGTCGAACAGCACCGCGAGGTCGTCGGGATCGGCGGTCATCCGCGCGCCTGCCGAGTCGGCAGCGGCACCGAGCCCGCGGGCGGCGGTGGTGAACCCGGCGTACCACGCGGGCCCGGCGGTGATCGTCCCGTGCGGCGCGCACCGGGGAGCACCCCTCAACAACCGGTCGACGACCGGGTCGTCGCCGGGGGAGTCGATGCGCACCAGCATCGGCGCCCCCGGTGTGGCCAGGGCCTCGGTGAGGACTGCACCCGCGTGAGCGGGCCCGTCGGCGAGGACCGCCCGCCAGCTCAACACCCGCGGCGACGGGCAACCCGCCCGATGCAACGCCGCGGTGAGCAGGGTGGTGCGGCGACTGCCCGGGTTCCCGACCACCAGCATCCCCGATGTGGATCTCATTCGGAGACAGCGGTATACAGGTAGACCTCGTCGTTGTACGTCTCGGGTTCCTGCCGGTCGGCGGCGGAAATCTCGATCTGCGGGTGCGCCGCGCGCAGCCGCGTCAATGCCTCGTCGGACACGAAATGATGGTCGAGGATCAGGCTGCGCACCGCTCCCAGATCGGCAGCGGCGAGCGCGTCGGCGCCGGTGTCGGTCAGCGTGCCGTTCGACAGGTCGAGCGCGGTGATGCGCAGCAGAACCGGTGCCTGCTGTAGTGCCGCGGCGATGCGGTCGGCGAGGTCGCTGTTGCGTAACCCGAGGCGGGTCATCGCCGGGAACCGGTCGCCGGCGAGCAGGCCGGTGAGCGGATCGAGATCGGTGATGGCTCCGTAGTTGTCGACGCCGAGCCAGAGCTCGAGGTCGGTCAGGTCGGGTGCGTCGATCGCGAGCAGCGCGTCGAGGTAGCCCTGCTGCAGCCCACCGGATTCGACGGTCAGCGACCGCAGGCGCGGCAGCGTGGGTGTAGCGAACGAGACCGGATCGTTGACGATGGACGTACTGCCGCCGCGCAGCTGGAGGGTTTCGAGTTTCGGGATGACCGCGAGGACCGCGCCGAGATCACCCCAGTCGATCCACGAGATCTCCGACTCTTCGAAAGTCATATCGCCGACGAACAGGTGCCGCACGGCGGGGAACGCCGCGAGCAGCGGCACCACCTTGTCTGCGGGCAGTGGATCGCTGGCCTCGGTCCAACATCCGAACACCAGCGTGGTGATCTGTCCGGCCCAGGGTTGACCCGCGAGGGACAGGAGATCGTCGACGAATGCGTCGTCGCCGCGCCGCCAGTCTGTCGCGACCTTCCATGCGACCGCGGCGGGATCGGCGGGGGCCGTGGTGTCCGAACTGTAGTGCTCGACGGGGAGTCCAGCGAAGGTGCTGGTGGGGGTGTCGATCGTCACCGGTGATGCTCCGTTTCCGAGGAGTAGGTCGGCCGAAGTGCGCCGTCGGCACCCTATGACACGACCCCGACTCGTTTCCGAGAGAGCCGCGCGGCACACTGGCATCATGAGCAACACCACAGCCGGTTCGGCGGCAGCGGGCATCGTCGTCGTGTTCGGCGGACGCAGCGAGATCGGCGTCGAGATCGCCGCCCGGTTGGCGCCGGGTCGCACCGTGGTGCTGGCAGCGCGCCGCGCCGACGACCTCGCGGGGCCGGTGGCACACGTGCAGGCTGCGGGTGCGGCGGCGGTGCACACCGTCGAATTCGATGCCGACGCACTCGACACCCACACCGCGGTGCTCGACTCGATCAGTGCTGCGCACGGCCCCATCGATGTGGCGGTGCTCGCCTTCGGGATCCTCGGAGACCAGGCTCGCGCCGAAACCGATGCGGCGCACGCGGTCGCGGTCGTGCACACCGACTATGTCGCCCAGGTCGGGTTGCTCACCGTCCTGGCCCAGCGCCTGCGGGAGCAGGGCAGCGGCCGCCTTGTGGTGTTCTCTTCGGTCGCCGGGTGGCGGGTGCGCCGCGCGAACTATGTGTACGGGTCGGCGAAGGCCGGCCTGGACGGATTCGCATCCGGGCTGGCCGATGCCCTGCACGGCAGTGGTGTGTCGCTGCTGTTGGTGCGGCCCGGGTTCGTGATCGGCCGGATGACCGCGGGGATGAGCCCGGCACCGTTCTCGAGCACGGCGCCGCAGGTGGCGGACGCGACGGTGCGGGCACTGCACCGCGGTCGCGGTGAGGTGTGGGTGCCTGCGGTGCTGCGGCCGGTGTTCTTCGGGATGCGGTTGCTGCCGCGCGCGGTGTGGCGGCGGATGCCGCGGTAGGGACGGGTTGGTCGTGGGCGCAGGCCTCGTTGGCTCATGGACTTCTTCTCCGTGGGAACAGTGCTCGAGCGCACTGAAGGGCGCGTCGTCGAAGCAGCGTACGAGCGAATGACTGCCGACCTGTTCGTCTTCGAGAACTCCGTCCAAGACAACGGTGGTACCGCACAGTCCTACAGTGGATTGCGTGTCATCGATCAGGAACCTCTCGGTAGGGCTACCCATCCGATCGGGGCACGTTCTCGTGCTCGATGGTGTGGACCGGGTGACCGGCGAAGCGTTTCACCGCGCGATCGGTGGCGGCATCGAGTTCGGTGAGACTGCGGAGATCGCAGTGCGACGAGAATTCACCGAGGAACTGGGCGTCACCCTCGGTGCTACCGAACTACTCGCAGTGGTGGAGAATATTTTCGAGTACGAGGGCAACCCCGGACACGAGATCGTCCACGTCTTCGCGGTTGACTCGGTCGAGATCGATGCGATCCCTCGGAGCGCGCAGTTGCGGGTGCTCGACGAAGGCAGCCCGATTCGATGGGTCTCGATCGGTGAGGCGAACCATCCTTTCTATCCGACCGGCGTTGCGGACATCCTGGATACGCTTCTGCGCGAATCATCGAGCTGAAGATGGGCGGGTCCGACAGCGACCGGCTGACAACGTGGGACGATCTTCGCCGCATACGGTAGACAAGGATACGAAAATGGCCGTTTCGGCCTACCGACTTACCGCACTCATGTCGGGCGCCCTACTCATCGTGCTCTATTTCTGGAACCATCTCACCCGAAAAACAACGCCGGCGACGCATTGGTGTCGTGACCGTTACGGCTTCCCTTCGCAATTCGACTACCTGTTACCCGATCGTGCGGAGCGAATCGGAGCTGCCATCATCGATCCGTGGGGCTTGTTTCCGCCCGGGGCGACATGTGTCTTTCGGGACGTGGTCACGAACGAGGCTGTTGTTGTCAGTCCGGAGCCTTGGCGTGGCTATCTCGCCATCATCCTTGCTGCTTGCTTTCTCGTGTCGAGCACCGCGTACATTTCCCTCCGGCGCCGTCGAGCTGCCTGATTCGCGACGATATCGGTTAGCGCCCGCGACCACGTCACTACCGAGAAGCCGTCGAGACTGAGCACACCTAGCCGGACTGAGCCGGTGGCGAGGCGCCGTGGATTCGTTCGCGACGTGAACGCCAATCCCGGTGAGGAGGTGTCGGGCGACTGACCCGGACATTGTGTGTCGCCGTGGGCCGCTACCGTGGGCGAGTGAATGATCGCTTTCAGTTGGTGCCGGCTGTATATCTGCTGCTTCGTCGCAATCTCGTTGGGCGTGAACAGGTCCTGCTCCAATTGCGGGAGGGGACCGGCTACCTGGACGGGCATTGGGCTCATGCTGCGGCAGGGCACGTCGAGCGGGGCGAGTCGGTCTTCGATGCCGCTGTGCGCGAGTGTGCCGAGGAGCTCGGAGTCGCGGTCGATCCTGCTGATCTGGTGTCGCTGACCACGTTGCATCGCCGGCAGCTCCCCGGCGACTCCTACAAGGACCACCGCGTGGACTTCTTCGTCGAGTGTCGCAGTTGGTCATCAGAGCCGCGACTGATGGAAACGGACAAGGCAGCCGCTCTGCAATGGTTCGATGTAGAAGAACTTCCGACTCCGATGGTTCCGCATGAAGAGTTCGTGCTCGGCGCTCTGTGCTCTGGCCGTCTGATGCCGCTTCACTGCATCGGATTCTGAGCTCGTCACGCATCGTTGACCTAGTGCTCAGATCGCACCTGCGGTTCAGTCGGCCCGGATCATCATCGCCGATGTCCCGAGCATCAGGCGATGAACCGGCCGCGCATCAGCGGCAGCCTGAGCCTCGAGAGGCCAAGATAGAGGAGACGCATGACCGACGAATTCGCAGCCCACCGCCACACCGTAGGCGGCATCAGCTACATCGATGTCGGTCAAGGCCCGGTCACGCTGTTCGTGCACGGTGTCTTCACCAACGGCAGACTCTGGCGTAACTGCGTCCGACTGCTGTCCGATCACCGTCGTTGCATCAGCATCGATCTCCCCGGCCACGGACACACGCCTCCGCTCGGGAATCCTTCGGTGTGGGGGCTCGCTGATGCGGTCGACACCGTCATTCGCGAGCTGGATCTGCGCGACATTCACCTCGTCGGAAACGACACCGGCGGCGCCGTCTGCCAGATCGTGTTGACCCGAGATCCGGGGCAGTTCGCGTCGTGCGTGCTGACCAACTGCGATACCGAGGGTAACTTCCCGCCGCCGGCGTTCCGGCCTGCCGTGTGGGCGGCCAAGGCCCGGATGTTGTACGCAGCTCGTCCACTTTCTCGCCTTCCCGAAGTCGCCAAGCACATCTACCGCACCGGCTACCAGAACGTCTCCGCTGTGCCCGACGACGTCATCATCGATTATCTGGCGCCGCCCCTGAGCAGTCTCGACGGTGCTCGTTTCATGACAGCGCTGCTCTCGTCGATGACACCCTCTTTGCTCGCTCCGATACGGCCGGCTCTTGGTGCGTGCGAGGTGCCGACCGCCATCGTGTGGGGCACCGGCGATATATTCTTCCGTCGTTCCTGGGCGGATTGGCTCGTTGATCTGATTCCTGGTGCGACCGAGGTCGTGGAAGTGCCTGAGGCACGGTTGTTCTTCCCGGACGAGCGAGCGCGCGAACTCGTCGACGCGCTGGAATCCCACTGGAAGTAAACCGCTGCGCACTACGAGGAGCAGGACTCGTGAGGTGGGGTAGGGCCGACAGCCTTCTCGGGACGATGCGCGATGCGGCCGTCGACAAGGGCATACTGAGCCGATGCAGTCGTCGTTCTTCGATGCCCTCGACGCGCTCGCTCGCTCGGCGCCGATCCGGATCGACCGAGCCAAAGGGTCTGCGCATCCTCGATTCCCCGACGTGACCTATCCGCTGGACTACGGTTTCCTCGAGGGCACCACCACTGTCGACGGTGAGGGAGTGGACGTGTTCGTCGGCAACAACGCAGGTGCCGGTGTCACCGCGGCCGCGCTCACGGTCGATGCCGGCAAACGTGATGTGGAGGTCAAGGTTCTGATGGATTGCACACCCGGTGAGATCGATGAAGTCTTCGCGTTTCTGTCCGGGACGCTTCTGCTCGGGACCACGATCATTCACCGGTGAGCAGTCGCAGGAGAGACCGTATCCGAGGAGAGAGGACGCGATGACCTGGTCTACACGCTGCATCGTGTCCATGGCGCTGGCCGCGTCGGTCAGTGCGGTGACGACAGCGTGCGTCACGGTCGATGTCACCGGTTCGCGCGCCGCCGAATCCGAGCGAGCGGCGCCGGGGTCTTGTGATCGCTTCGACTCGTTTTCCGGGCAAATGCAGGTGGGGGATCCTGCGTTGACGCGACCCACCATCGTTCCGGGGGACCGCTCACTCGAACTCGGCGAGAGCGTCCCTCCCGTGATCCATCCGGTGCTGGAGTCGGTCGAACTCGGCGACGGCAACACCGTCGTCTTCGCGGTCAGCGGTGATGGAGCGATCGGGTGGTCTGCCCGTTTCGTGCAGGAGTCCCGACTGCGCGCCACCGACGCCGTCGTGCCGGTCGCGGGTTCGTGTCTGCTGCAGATTGATCTGAGCGGAGTGGAAACCGGCACTCCGTGGCACCACAGCGCACTGCCGGCCCGGCTGTCACCGGAGGGCGAGGCCGCTGCGGTGGTCGAGGTGCTGAGCTATCCCAGCAGCGCCACCATTGCCCAGTCGTACCTCGGAATCCGGGCCAGTACGCCCACGGTGACGGTCGAACCTTCCTCGGAGGCAGGCACTCTCACAATCAGAGTGAAAGCCGAAGAACGATGAGCCGCAACGGCCTATCGGGTCGGTGTTCATCCGGCGACCTGGACCGCTGGTAGATCCGGAATTGACGAGTGCAGCGCTGATCCCTGTTGCTCTCCTCGCCCGAACCGAACGCGATTAATTCCGGGTCCGCTCCCGGTCAACACTGCAGAGCAGATCCGTTCGACTTTGGAGGCACGATGACCCATCCGACAGCCGGCTCCCTCCCCCCGGTCGTGGACCAGCAGACCTGGCAGACAGCGCTCGACGACCTGCGTCGGCGGGAAAAGGCCGCCACCCGTGAACTCGACGCCATCGCCGCACAGCGCCGCAGACTGCCGATGGTCGCACTACCCGACTACACACTGATCGGTCCGGACGGCCCGATCCGGTTGATCGACGTGTTCGACGGCCGTTCACAGCTCATCGTCTACAACCACATGTGGTCCGACGGCGCGGAGTGGCAGTGCGGCGGTTGCACCAGCCTCACGTCGCAGTGGACTCGGCTGGGCATCCTCGACAACTACGACGCCCGCTTCGTCATTGTTACCAACGGGCCCATCGAAGACGCACTGGCCTACAAGGCGAAGGTCGGCAACAAAATGGACTGGTATTCGTCGTCCGAGAGCTCGTTCGCCGCCGACGTCGACGCACCGCCCGGCGGGGGATTCGCGGTCAATGTCTTTCTCCGCGATGGCGACAAGGTCTACCGCACTTGGCACACCACCGGCCGCGGCACCGAACAGCTCAGCTACACCTTCGCCTTGATCGACCTCTTGCCGTGGGGTCGCCAGGAGGAATGGCATGATTCGCCCGATGGCTGGCCACAGTCGCCCACCTACTCCAAGTGGCTCGACTCTCCCGACGTCGCCCGACTCTACGCACACGGCGACGTGCAGTGACGCCCCGAGTGAGGACCGCGCAGTGGTCACCTGTCGCTCGACGGCCTGAGCATCTATCACGAGGTGTGCGGCAAGCTCGGCAAGTCCGGACGGCGTCCGCCTCACAGACCAAAGCCTTCCTCCACGTGCACGGCTTTCCGTGGCCTCACGACCTGCAGAAACCCGTGTAGGCGGAGGAAAGTCCCGGAGGATGACGCGCGGGCCGGTGCGGATTCTCGTGCGGTACCTTCGGGCGACTCAGTCGCCCCGCACGGGAAGCCGACGAGGGCCCGGACCCTCCTTCGCGAGCACGTCGCCGGGGTTCGCCAACGGACAACTCTTCAGGCTCAGACACCCACACCCGATGCATCCCGAGAAATCGTCACGCAACTCGGTCAACGCCTCGATGCGGCGGGTCAACTCGTCGTGCCACATCAGCGACAGACGCGCCCAATCCTCCGCGGTCGGCACCCGACTGTCGGGCAGCGAATCGAGGGCGTTCTTGATGTCCTCCAGCGACACCCCCACGCCCTGCGCGATCCGGATGAACGCCACTCGGCGCAATGTGTCGCGCCGGTAGCGTCGCTGATTGCCGGACGTACGACGGCTGTCGATCAGCCCGCGGGATTCGTAGTAGTGCAACGTCGACACCGCAACGCCGGAGCGTTCGGACAACTGTCCGGGAGTCAGCCACACGGCAGCAGTCATCGGAAGCCTTCCTCGAATAGGAAACGCACGGTAATCAAACTTGCGCTGCACAGTACCGAAGCATTGCCGCACGGCTGATGGCCTGAGCCGCCGACACCGGAAATGATCGCGGATCGACGTTCCGGGCAGGGGGAGGGGAGCGGTGCGTCGGGCACGCGTGTGCGCAGTGTCAACGGCACCTGAAAACTGACCCCTTTCCGGCAACCGAAAATTGACCCCTCGAGTCATGCGACAGCCACTACCCCTCTGCAGCACGGCCAGT
>NZ_JBHWXB010000004.1:0-22417 GCF_042729855.1 Rhodococcus sp. NPDC060090
CCGGAGTGTTCGACGACCCCGCCGCCGACACCGCCACCGAGGCCGCGGCCGGTGGGTGCTGCGGTGCGCCCGAGCCGCAGTTGGTCACCCTCTCCCGCACCGGCGGATAACGCCGGTGACCGACACGTCGACCCGCCCGCAGCCCGGCGCTCTCACCGGCGCCGGGCTGCGGCGGGTGCTGGCGGTGCTGTGCCTGACCGAGATCACCAGCTGGGGCATCCTGTACTACGCGTTCCCGGTCCTGTCGGTCTCGATCTCCGCCGATACCGGCTGGTCGCCCACGTCGATCACCGCGGCGTTCTCGCTCGGTCAACTCGCCACCGCGCTCGCGGGTATCCCGGTCGGGCGCATCCTCGACCGGGTCGGACCGCGCACGATCATGACCGCCGGCTCGGTCCTCGCCGTCCCCGCGCTGGTCCTGATCGCGCTCGCCCCCACGCTGCCGGTGTTCTACGCCGGATGGCTGCTGGCCGGCACCGCGATGGGCGCGGTGCTCTACCCACCGGCGTTCGCCGCGCTGACCCGCTGGTACGGCGACCGCTCCGTGCACGCCCTGATGATCCTGACCCTCGCCGCGGGCCTGGCCAGCACCATCTTCGCCCCCTTGACCTCCGCAGTGGATCAGCAGTCGGACTGGCGCACCACCTACCTGATCCTCGCGGCGATCCTCGCCGCGATCACCATCCCCGGACACTGGTGGGGACTACGCGGATCCTGGCCCACCGCGGCCCCACCGGCGAACGGCGCGGACCTAGGGCACCGGGAGATCGCCCGCAGCCCCGCGTTCCTCGCACTGGTGGCCGCGTTGGCTCTGGGCGCGTTCACCGCCTTCGCCGGGGTCTTCAACCTGGTGCCGTTGCTGCTCGAACAAGGCTTCTCCCCATCGGTGGCGGCGGTGACGCTCGGGCTCGGCGGCGCCGGACAGGTCCTCGGCCGCCTCGGCTACCTGACCCTGGTCGCCCGCACCAGCGTCCGCAGCCGCATCGTGGTGATCCTGGCCGGCACCGCGGCAACCACCGCGGTCCTCGGCGTCGTGACCACGGCCGCTGCATTGATCGGCGCGGCGATCGGCGCGGGACTGGTACGCGGATTGTTCACCTTGATCCAGGCCACCGCCATCACCGACCGGTGGGGCTCGACCCACTACGGCCGGCTCGGGGGGCTGATGTCCGCCCCGATCGTGGTGGTGATGGCGTTGGCGCCGTGGGCGGGAACCGCCCTGGCGTCGGCGACCGGCAGCTACGCCACCGCTTACCTCGTCCTCGCAGTCGTCGCCGTGATCGCCGCGCTCCTCGCGGTCGCGTCCGTGCCGCGCCTGACCGCCCCTCCGTCCACTGAAGGAACCTCATGACCGACTACGACGCCCTCGTCATCGGTGGTGGCCAGTCCGGCCTCGCCGCCGCCCACGCCCTATCCACCCGAGGCCTGCGCACCGGACTGCTCGAAGCCGGCGACGAGCCCGTCGGGGCGTGGCCGCACTACTACGACAGCCTCACCCTGTTTTCCCCGGCGAAATACAGCGCCCTACCGGGCCTGGCGTTTCCGGGCGATCCGGATCGCTATCCGCGGCGCGATGAGGTGATCGACTATCTGCGCCGCTACGCCGCCGGACTCGACGTCCGATTCCAGCAACCGGCCGGACATCCCCCTCGGTTCAATTCGATGGCATCGCTACGTGCGATCGCGCATCTTTCCGAGCCCGAGCACGGCCACCACCGCGATGACGACGTGCATCAATACGAGAGTGACGGTGCTCGCCGTGTCGAAGTCCGCGCTGAGCGTCCCCTGAATCGTCGCGAGCGGCAGCAGCGCGCCGACCACCTGGGCGATCCGCACAATCGGATTCCACCAGAGACTCAGCAGGGCGGCGACGGTGAGCCCGACCGTGAGCGGGACGACGGTCATGAGCACCACGCCGCCGGGCGCCGCGCTCGCCACCGCCCCGGCGTCGGTGTGCTCGAACGATCCACCGGCCAGGAGACCGACCGACCAGAGCACGAGGTTGGCGATCAGCGCCGAGAGGACCGAGGCGACGACGATCGTGGGACGCCCGTACTCGCGCGACCACACGGATGTCGATGAAACAGAAGATGTTCGGGTGACAGACATGTTTCCCTCCTGAGGGGCGTGTTCGGCTGACTGCGCCCAGCCTGCAACCTCGAGTTGACTCGAGGTCAAGAGGAAAACCATGAAACCGGAAACTTTCCTTGCCCTGTGCGGGTTCCTTCTGCCGCGCTAGTCCAGCGAGTCCGCGAGTTCCATCCACTGCTCCTCGGCGGCTTCCTTGTCCGCCACCACCTGACGCAGCTCGGCGTCGAGCTTCTGCAGTCGGTCGGGATCGGTTGCCGCGTCGGCCAGTTGCACGTGCAGCTTCGATTCACGCTGGTCGAGTTTGACGATCGCCCGCTCGAGACGCGAGAGCTCCTTGCGCGCGGCGCGCTCTGCGGCACCGTCCCGCTTCGGCGCAGACCCCGCTCCCTTCGACACCTGGGACGCCACCGACGGCACCCCGCCGTCGCCCATCGCCGCGCGTCGTCGCAGGTATTCCTCGATACCCCCGGGCAGGTTGGTGAGCTTGCCGTCGCCGAACAGTGCCCACGTCGAATCACAGATGCGTTCGATCAGATACCGGTCGTGGCTGATGACGACCAGGGTTCCGGCAAAGTTGTCGAGCAGATCTTCGAGTTGCTGCAGGGTGTCGATGTCGAGGTCGTTGGTGGGCTCGTCGAGCAGCAGCACGTTCGGCTCCGCCATGAGCACCCGCGTCAACTGCAGGCGACGACGTTCACCACCGGACAGGTCACCGATGGGAGTGCGCTGACGGGCCGGGGTGAACCCGAGCCGTTCGGCCAGCTGACCCGCCGATACCTCCTTGTCGCCCAGCATGATTCGCTCGGCAACATCCTTGACCGCGTCGAGCACCCGCATGTCGGTGGGCAGATCGTCGAGTTCCTGCCGTAGCCAGCCGATCTCGACCGTCTGCCCCTCGATGCGCTTGCCGGACGCGGGTTCGCGCTCACCGGCCAGGGTGCGCAGCAACGTCGTCTTCCCGGATCCGTTGACGCCGACGAGACCGATCCGCTCCCCCGGTCCGAGGCGCCACGTCAGGTCGTGGACGAGTTCGCGGCCGTCCGGAGTGGCCAGTGTGGCGTCCTCGAGTTCGATGACGACGCGACCCAGCCGACGCTTCGCGAACGATGCGAGCGCCACCGAATCGCGCGGTGGCGGCACGTTGGCAATGAGCGCTTCCGCGGCCTCGATGCGGTACTTGGGCTTGGACGTGCGCGCGGGAGCACCTCGGCGCAGCCACGCCAGTTCCTTGCGTGCCAGGTTCTGTCGCCGCTCTTCCATGGCGTCGGCCTGACGGGAACGCTCGGCCCGCGCGAAGATCCAGTCGTTGTAGCCGCCCTCGTACGACTCGACCTTGCCGCCGACGACCTCCCACGTGCGGGTCGCGACGGTGTCGAGGAACCACCGATCGTGGGTCACGACGACGAGCGCGCTGCGCCGCGACAGCAGGTGCTCGGCCAGCCACTGCACGCCCTCGACATCGAGGTGGTTGGTGGGCTCGTCGAGCACGAGCACGTCGAGTTCCTGCACGAGCGCGGCCGCCAGCGCGACACGTCGCCGTTCGCCGCCGGACAATCCGTCGACGACGGCGTCGAGACCGAGCTTGTCGATGCCGATCCCCGCGAGTACCGAGCGGATGCGCGCATCACCCGCCCACTCGTGTTCGGCGACACCGAGCGGGCCGAGCACCACGTCGCCGACCGTCGAACCCTCGGGGAGCACGCCGCGCTGGGTCACCACCGCCATGCGCAGGCCGCCCACCCGGCTGACACGACCGGAGTCCGGTTCCTCGAGGCCGGCGAGCACCTCGAGCATGGTGGTCTTACCGCCGCCGTTGAGGCCGACCACGCCGATGCGTTCGCCCTCTTCCACCCCGAGCGACACGGAGTCGAGCAACGGCTTGATGCCGAAGGATTTCGAGACCTGTTCGAGGTTGATCAGATTCGCCACGTGGTGCAGAGCCTTCCGGAGTTGTGTATCGGTACAGGGGAAACAGGTGTCAGGACCGAGCAGGATCGACGACGCGCGCGCCCGGTACCGGACCCGACGCGATTCGCACGGTGCGGCACACCCCGGCACCTGCGAGTTCGGCACTCACCTCGACTGCGGCGCGTTGATCGTCGACGAGGAACGCACAGGTGGGCCCTGAACCGGACACGATGCCAGCAAGTGCTCCCGCTTCGACCCCCGCCCTCAGGGTGCGGCGCAGCACCGGGTTCAACGACAGCGCAGCCGACTGCAGGTCGTTGCCGAGCAGTGGAGCGAGCGCGCGGGGGTCGCCGGCACCGAGCGCGTGCAGTACCTCGTCGGGGTCGCCCACGCGCTGCGGCTCACCGCTCGCGCGCAGTCGGTCGAGTTCGCGGAAGACGACAGGTGTGGACAGGCCGTCCTTCGCGATCGCGAGCACCCAGTGGAAGGTGCCGCGCGACAGTACGGGCACGAGTTCTTCGCCGCGTCCGGTTCCGAGCGCGGTGTTGCCGTGCAGGCAGAAGTTCACGTCGCTGCCGAGCTCGGCAGCGATCTCGTCGAGATCGTCACGGCTGGTGCGAAGACCCCACAGTGTGTCGAGCGCGACGAGGGTCGCGGCGGCGTCGGCGCTGCCGCCGGCCATACCACCGGCCACGGGGATGCCCTTGTCGATGGTGATCTCGACGTCGGGTGTGCGTCCGGCGCGTTCGGCGATCATCTCCGCGGCGCGCCAGACGAGATTCGACGAATCGGTGGGGACCGACGCCGCATCGGGGCCACGGACCTCGACGCGGAGGGTGTCGGCGGGGGCGACGGTCACCTCGTCGTGCAGCGACAGCGCTTGGAACACGGTGCGCAGGTCGTGGTAGCCGTCGGGACGTAGGTCGCCGACCGCGAGGTGCAGGTTGACCTTGGATGGAGCCCGCACGGTGACGGAGCCGGGAACGACGGAAAGCACGAATACACAGCTTACCCGTGCTTCGGGTAGTGACACGACCGCAATCGAGGACGGAAACTGTCCGTTATCCGTGGCACAGTCGGATCATGCGCGAAACCTCCGCCCGATTGCTGCGGCTCCTGTCGCTTCTGCAGATGCGGCGGGAGTGGTCCGGCTCCGAGCTCGCAGAGCGCCTGCAGATCACCACTCGCACCGTGCGACGCGACGTCGAGAAGCTCCGCGACCTCGGGTATCCCGTCGATGCGAACGTCGGGGTCGGTGGAGGGTACCGGCTGGGTGCGGGCGCCGAGATGCCCCCACTGCTGCTCGACGACGACGAGGTCGTGGCCGTCGCACTCGCGTTGCGTTCCGGCACCGCCGACGCTGTCACCGGCATAGGCGACGCCGAGACACGTGCACTCGCGAAACTGCGGCAGGTGATGCCCTCACGGTTGCAGCATCGACTCGAGGCCCTGAACGTCGAGGTCGTCGACAACGGCCCGGTCGCCTCCGCGGTCGATGCGGAACTGCTCGCAGCCGTGACGACCGTGTGCCACAACCACGAGCGCCTGCGCTTCGACTACCGCACACACGACGGCACGTCGTCACGCCGGGAAGTGGAGCCGCACCGGGTGGTTCGGGCGGGACTGCGCTGGTATCTCGTCGCATGGGACCTCTCCCGCGACGATTGGCGCTCGTTCCGAGTGGACCGCATGGAGCCGAAGATTCCCACCGGTCCACGCTTCGCTCCGCGTGAGCTTCCGCCCGGCGGTGCTGCGGAGTTCGTCTCGCGCGGTATCGCACGTGGCACGGCAGCGGTGACCGCAAAGGTGCTGCTGCACGCACCGTTCGAATCGGTCGCCCCGATGGTCGAGGACCGCTGGGGAAGTCTCGAGCAGGTCGATGCCGGGACCTGCGCGATCGTGCTCGGCGGCAGGTCGCTCGATTCGATCGCCGAGTGGCTGGTCGCCTTCGATGTGGACTTCACGGTGCTCGAGCCTTCCGACCTGCGAGACGCCTGCCGGATGCAGAGCGAACGGTTCCGGTTTCTCGCCGACAGGTACTCGCGCGCATGACACCCGCCGCATCTATGCTCGATCGATCGCCGTCATCACATCACCGGCGTCAGATCTGGAGGAAATACATGAGACGAGTTCTGCGTAGCACCGTCGCAGTCGGCGCGATCGCGCTGGCAGCTGCCCTGGGTACGGCAGGCGCAGCGTCGGCAGAGCCGGCACCTGCACCTCGCGTGTGCTCCATGGGTGATCTCGTGCTGCGGTCGCTGAACCTGGTCGACTGCGTGAATCCGCCGACGGGATCCGCTGGGATCGCCACCGGCTCGGCAGACGGGGCAGGTTCGTCCACCGGCTCGTCGGACGTCGGCATCGTCGGGCACGGCGCCGTCATCGGTTGACGCAGTTCGATTCTCGACACACAACACGGCAGGGCCGGCACCCGAATCGGGTGCCGGCCCTGCCGGTGAGAATACCGGTGTCAGATGACGTTGACGCCGGTGGCCTGCGGGCCCTTCTGGCCCTGGCCGATCTCGAAGCTCACGCGCTGGTTCTCCTCGAGGGTGCGGAAGCCGCGGCCCTGGATCTCGGAGAAGTGCACGAAGACGTCAGCCGAACCGTCGGCCGGAGCGATGAAGCCGAAGCCCTTTTCGCCGTTGAACCACTTCACAGTACCTTCAGCCATTTTGCTGTTCCTTCACTTGCAGGCAGGAGGCACGTTTGCCGTCCTGTCTCGTCGGAAGTCGGTATCGACTTCCGGGTCTGTCACTCGACGGCTGAAACGATTCCGCAGTGGTATCGCATCCGCTCGCAACTAGAAATGTGCGAGGGTTAACCACAAACACACTACCTAACGACCAGGTTCTAGTTAAGCACACATCGAGTCGCGATGCCACCACAAGGTGACTCACACCTCAGTTGCGATCGACGCGAGACGGACGAATGTGGCCGCATCGAGCCGCTCCCCCCTCGTCGAGGGCTCGATACCTGCTGCGACCAAGCGACGTTCGGCTTCTGCGGGCGATCCCGCCCAGCTACTCAACGCGGCACGCAATGTCTTACGACGTTGAGCGAATGCAGCGTCCACCACCGCGAACACGGTCTTACGATGGCCCGGATCGGTGGGCCACGGCGGATTTTCGTAGCGGTCGATGCGCACGAGGCCCGACTCGACCTGCGGCACAGGCCAGAACACCGAACGCCCCACCGAACCTGCGCGACGAACGTCACCGAAGAATCGGGCTTTCACGCTCGGTACGCCGTAGACCTTGCTACCCGGTTGCGCTGCAAGGCGATCGGCCACCTCGAGTTGCACCATCACCAGAGCGGTGCGCAGCGAGGGGATTTCGGCGAACAGGTGCAACAGCACCGGGACCGCCACGTTGTAGGGAAGATTCGCGACGAGCGCAGTCGGCTGTGACGGAAGATCGGCGACCGACACCTTCATCGCATCCATGGGCACGACGTCGAGGCGATCGGCGAGCTGCGGGGCACGCGCAGCAACCGTCGAGGGCAGTCGCTCGGCCAGCCTGGGGTCGATCTCCACCGCGACCACACGGTCGACGACGTCGAGCAGGGCCAGGGTCAGCGACCCGAGCCCGGGCCCGACCTCGAGCACCACGTCTTCGGGGCCGACGCCTGCGGCCGACACGATGCGTCGCACCGTGTTGGCGTCATGTACGAAGTTCTGACCGAGCTGCTTCGTCGGACGCACCCCGAACTCCTCCGCGAGAGTCCGGACCTCTGCGGGTCCGAGCAACGCGGCGAGGCCGCGCGGAGAAGCCGGGGTGGCGTCTGAATCATCTGCTTGCACGAGGCGAACCTAGCGCACCGGAGAGAGTGGCATGCCGTCCTAACGCAGGCCGAGCTTGCTGGTGCAGGACGGCCATGCGCCCCAGCCCTGCGTGGCCTGAACCTTCTCGGCGACCGCGATCTGCTGTTCGCGGGTGGCCATGTCCGCGCGCGGCGCGTACTGGGTGCCGCCGAATCCGGCCCAGGTCTGCTGCGTGAACTGCAGGCCTCCGTAGAAGCCGTTGCCCGTGTTGATGGCCCAGTTTCCGGTGGCCTCGCACTGCGCGAGAGCATCCCAGGTGGAGCCGCGGCCGGAGGCGGGCACGGCGGGCGCAGGCTTGGTGCCGACGCGCACGATCGCGGGCTGCGGCTCGGTCACCATGTGCGACGCGGTCTCGGTGCGACCGACCTCGACACCGTTGACGGTGTGGACGTCGAAGGTGACGGAACGCTCACCGGGAGCACCCGGGTGGTCGAGCGCGGTCTCGCCTTCGTTCATGTTCGGATCGTCGATGCGGTTCTCCGGTGCGCCGACGGGAAGCGTCTCGGTGCGGCTCTCGACGCGGTCGCGGGTCACGACGACCTCCATGCCCTCTTCGAGCTTCGCGTCGCGGGGCAGATTCACGCTGTCGGCCTGTTCGAGGGCGACGTTGTGCACCTCGAGGAAGTCGTCCACGGTGGGCGCCGCGACGCGCACGGGTGCAGCGGGTGCACCGTTGTCGGCGAAGTGCACGGTCTTGGGGTTGACGACCTCGAGCTCGGCGCCGTCGAGCGGCAGGCGATGTGAACGCGATGCCGAGACGTAGACGTCCTCACCCAGCTGGAACTGTGCGAGAGCTTCGTCGACGGTGAGTGCGGTGGTCCACACGCTGCGCTGCTCACCATCGACGGTGAGCTCGACCTCGCGGGCCTGGCGCAGCACGATGGTGTCTCCGTCGGACACCGCGGAATCGACGGCAGGCGCAACGACGTCGTGTTCCTTCACCTCGTAACCGGCAGCGGCAAGGATGTCGCCGACGTTCGAGCTCATCGTGCCGAAAGCGCGATGCTCTCCGTCGATGTCGAGCGTGACGTCCTTGTGCTGGACGAGTGCGGTGATCCCGCCGGCTCCGAGGGTCACGAACAATGCCGCAACGACAGCGAAGAACACCGGCGATTTGATTCGATTGATCTTGATGAAGGGTGACACAACAATTCCAGACAGACGACGACTGTGATCACGGCACGGTAACGAACGTGAATTGATATGGCAACCAGACTTCATCTACCAGGAACTATCCATGTAACCGTTAGGTGATAAATCAATATTTCCGATCACAAAACGGGTTGATACAAAACCGCTGCAAGCGCCCGACTCTCGTATAATGTGGCCGGGATTACATTTCCTTCGAAGTGAATACCTTTCCGGTCGTCACCTGTACAGCCGTCGATTTTTCGGTCGGCAACCCGGCCCGGACGAGCTCCGACAACGCAAAGGGCGCACCGCCGGCGATCGTGTGATCACCCGCGATGCGCCCTTCGACGCGGCGTTCCGAGATCGGTTACGCAGCGCTGAGAGCCGGATCCTTCTGCGCGAGGAACGACAGCTTCGGCGCAAGGAGGCGGTCGACGCTGAATCGTCCTGCACCCACTGCAGCCAGGAGCAGAGCGCCGAGGCCGAGTGCAGTGACGAGCTCGAAGCCGCCGTCGGTCACATACACGCCGTTACCGACGTGGGCGATGAAGAAAGCGCCGGTCATGACGAGGAACAGCAGGACACCGAAGATCGGCGTGAGCACACCGAGGATCAGCGCGATTCCGCCGAGCGTCTCGATCCAGGTCGCAACGAACGCGCTCACAGAAGGAGCAGGTGCGCCCATGCCCTCGAAGCCGGCGGTGGTGCCCGACTGACCCCACACCGTGAGCTTCTGCAGACCGTGGGTCAGGAAGATGATGCCGAGACCGAGACGTGCGATCAGGATGCCGATGTCGCGAACGAGTGGATTGTTCATGGAGATGACCCTTCGGTTGCGAGGCCGAAAGGCCCCTTCTAGTTGACAACGCAACCAAAAGTAGCAGCCAATGGTTGTAGGTTCAACCTTCCGGAGCGCATGTAGGCAGGGTCACTGGGGTCGCGATCCCGAGAACGCCTCGCCGAGCAACCTGCGCACGCCCACGTAGGTCACCTCTCTCGGGTTCGGATACGTCCGCTCCGTCGCCCGCCGCGCGGCGTCGTCGAGGTCGTCCTCACGCATCCCGAGATCCGCCAGTGCGCTCGGGCCTCCCGCAGAAACGATGAGGTCGTATACACCGGCGGGCGCCGAGTCCACCTCGAGCGCATCAGCGATCCGGGCCATCACCCCCGGGACCGACGGGGCGTTGTAGGCCATGACGTGCGGCAGCATCACGGTGTGCGTGGCGGCGTGCGGAAGATCGAACGACCCACCGAGGACATGACACAGCTTGTGATGCAGGGCCATCCCCACCGATCCGAGGCACACCCCCGACAACCACGCTGCGAGCAGCAGATCGGAGCGGCCCTCGAGATCCGCACCGTCCACTCCGAGCGCGGGAAGACCCCGGCCGATCGAGGCGATCGCCTGCAGCCCGAGGGCGTCGACAATGGGGTTCGCGTGCTCTGCGTACAACGCCTCCACCGCGTGCGCCAGCGCATTGACCGCACTGGTCACGGCCATCGGGACGGGCAGTCCTGCACTGAACTCGACGTCGTAGATCACCGTCTCCGGCAGGATGTCGGGCGACGACCGCGTGGTCTTCACTCCGTCGGCCGTCTCACCGAGGGTGGGTGTGACCTCCGAGCCTGCGTACGTGGTCGGCAGGATCACCTGGTCGATCCCGGTCCGGACGGCCAGCGCCTTCGCCAGGCCCGTGGTCGATCCGCCGCCGACCGCGACGACCGCGTCCGCTTCGTGTTCGGTGACGTACTTCAGGACATGCTCGGTCACGGAGACGGGCGTGTGCATCACCGCACCGTCGAATCGGGCCACCTGCAACGACCCGAGCGCACGTTCGACGAGATCCGACTGCGGCCGCACGTGTTCGCCACCGAGCAGCAACACGCGCGATCTACCGAGTCGGCGTACCTCGTCGCCGACCTTCGACGCAGTGCCCGTACCGAAGATCACCCGAGCCGGTTGTGCCGTGTAGACGAAGTTGTGCATGCGCCCACGGTCTCACGTCCGAGTGGTCGATGTGAGACCTGTTCACGAAAGTCCGTACACCCGTTCGGCATTCGCGGTGGTTACCGCGGCGAGTTCGAGCGCGTCGTCGCCGCGCACCTCCGCGAGGGCACGCACCGTGTAGGGCAGACAGTACGACTCGTTGGGCGCACCCCGGAACGGATGCGGTGTCAGGAACGGCGCGTCGGTCTCGACGAGGACCAGCTCGCGCGGCACGAGGGGCGCGGCCTCACGCAACGCCTTGGCGTTCTTGAAACTGACGGTGCCCGAGAAACTCAAGTGGTAGCCGGCGTCGACGCAGGCCCGCGCCATCTCGGGACCCGAGGAGAAGCAGTGGAAGATCACCGTCTCGGGGGCGCCCTCGTCGTGCAGCACCCGCAGTAGGTCGTCGTCGGCCTCACGGTTGTGGATCATCAGCGGTTTACCGAGCCGCTTCGCGAGATCGATGTGCCACCGGAAGCCTTCTTCCTGCTCGGCCGGTTCGGCGCAGCCGTCGAGCTTGCCCGGCCAGTACAGATCGAGGCCGGTCTCCCCCACCGCGACGCACCGCGGGTCTGCGGCGAGTCGCTCGATCTCGGCGCGCGTCGCATCGTCGAGGCTGTTCGCGCGCGTCGGATGGATTGCCACGGCCGCGAACACCCGTGGATCCCAGTGCGCGGCCCGCACCGCGAACCGCGCCGCGTCGAGGTCGTCGGCGACGGTGACCACGCGACCGACACCCACCGCGGCGGCCCGGTCCACGATCGCGGCGGTGGTCGCGGCATCTGTTGCGCCGCACGCATCGAGGTGGGTATGGGCATCGACGAGGGGTGCCAGCGGTTCCGGGGCTTCGGGGGCAGGACGGCTTCTACTCACGCCCTATAAAGTAGTGGCCATCATGAATGCCGCCGATCCCAGCCGCCCGCCGTACTATGTGACCACTGCGATTGCGTACCCCAACGGGGTCCCGCACATCGGGCACGCGTACGAGTACATCTCCACCGACGCCCTCGCGCGATTCAAGCGCCTCGACGGTTTCGACGTCCGGTTCCTCACCGGCACCGACGAGCACGGCTTGAAGATGCAGCAGACAGCGACCAAGGAGGGCATTTCCGTCACGGAGCTGGCGGCGCGCAACTCCGACGTGTTCGAGGCCTTGGACAAGGCCCTCAACGTCTCGTACGACCGGTTCATCCGTACCACCGACGACGATCATCTCGAGGCCAGCAAAGCCATCTGGCAGCGCATGGTCGACAACGGCGATATCTACCTCGACACCTACGCGGGCTGGTATTCGGTGCGCGACGAGGCGTTCTACACCGAGGCCGAGACGACCCTGCAGGGCGACGGGTCACGCCTGTCCACCGACACGGGCACACCGGTCGAGTGGACCGAGGAGTCGACGTACTTCTTCCGGTTGTCCACCTACCAGGACAAGCTCCTGGAGCTGTACGACGAGCATCCCGAGTTCATCGCCCCCGCCACACGACGCAACGAGATCGTCAGCTTCGTCTCCGGCGGGCTCAAGGACCTGTCGATCTCCCGCACCACCTTCGACTGGGGTGTTCCCGTCCCCGGCCATCCCGATCACGTGATGTACGTGTGGGTCGACGCGCTGACGAACTACCTCACCGGCGCCGGCTTCCCCGACACCGAATCCGAGTCGTACAAGCGGTTCTGGCCCGCCGATCTGCACATCATCGGCAAGGACATCACCCGCTTCCACACCGTGTACTGGCCGGCGTTCCTCATGTCGGCCGGTCTCGAACTGCCCAAGCGGGTGTTCGTGCACGGCTTCCTGTTCAACAAGGGCGAGAAGATGTCGAAGTCGGTCGGCAACGTCGTCGACCCGATCGAGATGGTCGACAAGTACGGCCTCGATCCGCTGCGTTTCTTCCTGCTCCGCGAGATCTCGTACGGTCAGGACGGCAGCTACAGCCACGAGGCCATCGTGACCCGCATCAACGCCGACCTCGCCAACGACCTGGGCAACCTCGCGCAGCGGTCGCTGACCATGGTCGCGAAGAACCTCGACGGGCAGGTTCCGACGCCGGGTGAGTTCACCGCCGACGACGAGGCGATGCTCGCGCAGGCCCACGCACTGCTCGACAAGGTCCGCGCCGAGTTCGACGAACAGCAGATCCACCTCGGACTCGAGACGATCTGGCATGTGCTCGGCGAGACCAACCGGTACTTCTCGGCGCAGGAGCCGTGGGTGCTGCGCAAAACCGATCCGGCGCGGATGGCCACGGTGCTGTACGTGACGCTCGAGGTCGTGCGCGTCGTGGGCATCCTGGTCCAGCCGGTGATGCCGGACGCGGGCACCAAGATCCTCGACCTGCTCGGTCAGGGTCCGGAGGCCCGGCAGTTCTCCGACATCGCGACGCGGCTCGTGCCGGGTACCGCGCTGCCTGCGCCGTCACCGGTGTTCCCGCGCTTCGTCGACGAGGACTGAATCGGCTTTCGGTCGTTCGTCCCGACCTTTCCTCCGCGTCCTCGGGTTTCCGCAGGTTCAGAACCAACGGGAACCCAAGGAACGGGAGGAAGTTTCAGATCACGCCATCGAACTGATCCTGAAACCGACAGAGAAACTTGTCGGTGCCTTGCGCCACACTCCTCACATGCCGACCAATGGAACATACATTCGAACCGATGAGGTGCGCGCCGAGATTCTGCTCGACGAGCTGAACGGCGCCTACGAGCGTGGATGGCAGCCCGCCGACGTACTCCACATGGCCGCACACTCGGGCGATCCCACCGACGCACCCCTCGCCGCCGCTTCCGTGCTGTTCGACGCCCATCGCACCCGCGCGGCCCACCGCGCACCCACCGAATGGTTGCACCAGGTACGCACGATCGGCGATCGCCACCCCGCGATCGCCCGCGTCACCGAACACGACCACTCGTTCGAGGCGGGCCTGTTCCGCGTACTGCCGTACGTGTCGCGGTTCCAGGTCGACGGCCTCGCCTACACCTGGAAATACCTCCCACGCTTCACCCACCTGACCGCGCCTCCGTCGCAGTGGCCTCAGGTGCGCACCGCGCCGGACGGCACGATTCCCGCCGCCCCCGATCCGCGCGTGCTCGAACGTATCCGCGGGTTGCTCTCGAAGGCCGAATCCACCGAGTTTCCCGACGAGGCGGAGGCATTCACCGCCAAGGCCCAAGAGCTGATGACCCGGTACGCGGTGGGTGCGGCCGTGCTCGGCAGCGCGGGGTCCGCCACCGATCCCGTCCGAGGTCGGCGTCTCCACCTCGAACGCCCCTACGCGAAGGAAAAAGTACTGCTGCTCACCGCCATCGGCGACGCCAACCGGGTCCGCACGGTGTGGTTCACCCGCGTACAGATCGCGACCATCGTCGGCACCGTCATCGATCTCGAGCAGGTCGAGATGCTGTTCACGTCGCTACTCGTCCAGAGCGCCCGCGCGATGAACGCTGCCGGAACCGCGGGGCGACGCGGTGGCGGCGCCACGTCCTTCCGTCGCGCCTTCCTCACCGGTTTCGCGAACCGCATCGGCGAGAGACTCCGCGAGGTGCAGGCCCACGCCACCGCCGAGGCCGCCGCCGACGCGCGGGTACCGATGACCGATCTCGCGCCCATCCTCGCCCGGCGTTCCGAAGCGGTCGACGCCGAGTTCCAGCGCCTGTTCCCCACCACTCGGGCCTCGGGTGGTCGCGGTGTCGACGCCGACGGTTTCCACGCCGGACGCGACGCCGCCGAGAGCGCATCGCTCGCGCCGGGCCAGTCGCCGTTGGGCCACTGAGCGTCGTACGCCCAGATCTTCTTTCACGGAGATGTCACATTCTCGGTCCGCGCGGTGTCCCATCGACGACACATCCGACACGTCTGCATTTCGACACGACTGCATTGGGGCGAGAACTATGAACAACACCCGATTCCACGTGGTGGTCATCGGCGCCGGGTACTCCGGCGTCATGGCGACGAACCGACTGCTCGCCGAACACCCCGACGTCGCGGCGACCGTCGTGAATCCGCGGTCGGTGTTCGTCGAACGAACGCGGCTGCACCAGCATGCGGCCGCGACCGGATCGGCGACACACGACCTCGTCGAACTGCTCCATCCCCGCGCCGAACTGCGTGTGGGCACTGCCCTGCGGATCGACGACGGTACCGTGCTTCTCGCCGACGGATCGACACTGACCTGCGACGCCGCGGTCTACGCGGTCGGGAGCGGCCCCGCCCGGGTGGATGTTCCAGGCGGCGAGCGGGCGCATTCGGTGTCCGACCTCGAATCCGCGGCGGCGCTGCACTCCGCGATCGATGCGTTGCCCGACGGTGCCGCGGTCACCGTCGTCGGCGGCGGGTTCACCGGCATCGAAACGGTCACCGAATTCGCCACCGCGCACCGAGGCCACCGCTTCACGCTCGTCGGCGATCCCGGCCCGGATCTCCCCTACCGCACCCGCCGTTACCTGCGACGCACCCTGACCGGGTTCGGCATCGAGATCCTGGCGGGCGTGGCCGTCACCGAGATCACCGACGACAGTGTGCGGTTGGACGACAGCACCGAGTCGCCCTCCGACCTCACCGTGTGGGCGGGAGGATTCTCGGTACCCGATCTCGCACGCCGCAGCGGGCTCGACGTCGACGACTCCGGTCGCCTGCACGTCGATGCGACGCTCCGGGCGACGAACCGCAGCAACGTGATCGGGGTGGGCGACGCCGTCACCATCGCGGACCGGCCCTACATCCGGATGAGCTGCCAAGCAGCGATTCCGCTCGGCGTGCACGGCGCAGGCACCGTGTGGGAAGTGCTGCAGGGCCGCGACCCGGCATCCCTGTCGCTGGGATTCGTCGCGCAGTGCATCTCACTGGGACGCGGTCGGGCCGCACTGCAGTTCACCACGGCGGCCGACGCTCCCCGCGCGATGACACTGCGCGGGAGGCCGGCCGCATTCGTCAAGGAGGCCATCCTGCGTGGCACCATCCGATCCATGCAACGCCAAGCCAGAGGCCACGCCCCGCACGTCATGGAAGGACCCACCTCCGACTTGGTCGCCGCGCAATGAACGACGACGACACGGAGCAGGCCCAGGTGTTCACCGAGCACCGCGGCCTGTTGTTCTCGATCGCCTACGAAATCACGGGCAGTGTCGCCGACAGCGAAGACGTCCTCCAGGACAGCTACCTGCGGTTCGCGAAGGTCGACCCGGGCACCGTCGAGGATCCGCGCGCATACGCGGCCCAGGTCGTGACGCGCCAGGCCCTCAATTCGCTGCGCTCTGCGCAGCGACGACGCGAGGAGTACGTCGGACCGTGGTTGCCCGAACCGCTCCTCACGGCTACGGACGAGCGCGGCACCGATCCGTCTGCGAGAGTCGAACTCGCCGAGTCGGTGTCGATGGCGATGCTCCTGGTCCTCGAAACCTTGAGTCCGCTCGAACGGGCGGTGTTCGTGATGCGCGAAGTCTTCGGATTCGACTACACGCACATCGCCGACGCCGTCGACCGCACCCAGGCCTCCGTGCGGCAAGTCGCCCACCGCGCCCGCGACCACGTTCAGGAGCGTCGACGGCGGTTCACCCCGGCAAACGAAGAGACCGACCGCGTGGTCGGCGAGTTCTTCGCGGCCGCGATGACCGGCGATCTCGACGGACTGCTCCGGCTGCTCGCACCCGACGCCGTGTACATCGCCGACGGCGGCGGCAAGGTCACCGCGGCCAAGGTGCCGGTCCACGGCGCGCAGAAGGTGGCGCGCCTGTTCTCCGGACTCGCACGCGTGGGACTGCCGGAGATGACGATCGACACCGCGATCGTCAATACCGCTCCCGGCGTGATCGTGTACTCGCGCGGCGTGGTCGACCTCGTTTTTCTCTTCGAGATCGTCAACGGCCTGATCACCGGTGTGTACGCGGTCCGCAATCCCGACAAACTGACCCGATTCGGGGCACCGTCCCCGTCGTGACAGGCTTGTCGGATGCGGATGGAACGACTCGGATGCGGAGGCACACCCGCTCAGGTGCTCGATGCTCTCGGCGAGCACGCCCGACGTATCGGTACACCTCCGCCCGCGGCGATCACCGGGTCGTGGTTCGGTGCCGCCGCGGTGATCGCACCGTCGCTCGAAGCCGTTCCGGTAGCGGCTACCGAGGCGTTCGCCTGCCCGGATCGACAGGTCCGGGCAGGCGGCCCACACATCGGCGGCGGGTGGATCGGGTACCTCGCCTACCCGGACACGACCACGACGCAGTCCCCCTCGCTACCCGCCGCGGCAGGCGGCTGGACCGACACGGTCCTTCGTCTCGACCACGACGGATGCTGGTGGTACGAAACACTCTCCGACAGGACATGTCCGGACACGCTGGCCGGTGCAGTGCTCGATCCCGCCGGATCCACCATCGAACCACGCTGGAGCATCGACTGGTCACTGCCGGACCGCGATACCCACCGGCACGGCGTCGAGCAGTGCCTCGATGCCATCCGCGCAGGCGAGGTGTACCAAGCCTGCGTGTGCACCCGCTTCACCGGCACCCACACCGGCGATCCCCTGTCCTTCTTCGCCGACGCGATCACCCGCACGAGCCCGTCCCGCGCCGCGTACCTCGAAGGCCCGTGGGGCGCGGTGGCGTCGCTGTCGCCCGAACTGTTCGTCTCCCGCCACGGCCATCGGCTCGCGTCGAGCCCCATCAAAGGCACCCTCCCGCTGCACCGGGATCCCGGCGACCTACGGGCATCGGTCAAGGATGTCGCCGAGAACATCATGATCGTCGACCTGGTTCGCAACGATCTGGGCCGAGTGGCCGAACCCGGCAGCGTCACCGTGCCCGAACTCCTCGCCGTCCGGCCCGCACCCGGCGTGTGGCATCTTGTCTCGACCGTCACCGCCACCACCCGCCCCGGAGTGTCCGCCCGCGACCTCCTCGACGCTGCCTTCCCACCCGCCTCCGTCACGGGGTGCCCGAAGATCCGGGCCCGTGAACTGCTTCAGCAGTGGGAACCGTCGTCGCGCGGCGTCTACTGCGGCACCGTCGGTATGGCGAGCCCCCTTGCGGGCACCGAACTGAACGTCGCGATCCGCACCGTCGAATTCGGTGCCGACGGAACCTGCGCCCTCGGGGTGGGCGGCGGCATCACCATCGACTCCGACCCAGCCGCCGAATGGCAGGAATGCCTCGACAAAGCAGCGAGCATCCTCTCGCTCAGCACGCCTCGTCACGCGGAAGTGGCAACCCGAACTGCGGCAGGAGTTCCCTGAGCTGCCCCGAGGTCGAGGAGCAGATCCGCTCGACGACCGCCTCGGCGTCCAGACTCCAGGTACGCAACACGCCGTCACCGCCGGCGGCGATCACCGTGCCGTTCGGGTGGAACATCGCCTGCCACCGCCCCACCCCGGTATCGGTGATCGGCCCTCCCACCGCACGCATGGCATCGGGATCCGACACATCCCACAATCGGACCGTGCCGTCGTCGCTGCCGCTGACGACGCGCGAACCATCGGGCGAGACCGACACCGAATACACCGTGCCTGTGTGACCGCGCAGTTTCGTGGCGCGAGCGGTGAAACCTCCCGCCTCGTCGCGATCCCACACGACGACCTGATGATCGTCGCCACCGGTGACGAGAACCGAACTGTCGGGGGCGAATGACACACCGTTGACGCCCGCGGAGTGTCCCTGGGTGACCGGCACGGAACGGGGAGCAGAACGGTCCGTGATGTCCCAGGCGTAGATCCGGCCGTCGGCACTGGTCAGAACGAGGCTGCGCCCATCGGGGCTGATCTCGGCGTGCCGCACCAGGTTGGTCGGGCCCACGAGCGGCGGCCCCCACGGCCTCGGCGCCGCCGGATCGGACAGATCCCACAGCTGCACCGAGTAATCGTCATCGCCCGTGACAAGGGTGGTGCCCTTCGGACCGAACGTGAGGGCCGACGTGAATCGCGTGGTCAGCGCAAGAGGTTCGCCCAGTCGGCGCGGCGACGCGGGGTTCGCGACATCCCACAACTCGACGCTTCCGCCCGACGTGGCCGCCGCCGCGAGGATCGTGCCCGACGGTGACAGTGCACTCACGTAGCCACCGCCGAGGGGGCGCGTGAGCTCCACCTGACCGACGCGCGACCACCCGTCCTCACCGACATGCCACAGCCGGACGACCGCGTCGTAACTTCCGGTGGCCACGAGGTTTCCTGTCCCGTCGGTGACCGGCAAGGTCAACGCGGCCGGAGAGACGAACACGCGGCGGTGCGGCATGGTCCAGATGCGCAGGTTCGCGTCCTGCCCCCCGGTGATGATCGTGTCTCCGGTAGGTGTGACCGCCAAAGCAGGCACACCGCCGCCGTGTCCGGTGAGCGCGGGGGTGAGCTCGTCGATCCGCCGCGACTCCGTATCCACCGACCACAACTTCACCGTGCCGTCCCACGACGCACTCACCAAGGTGTGGCCGTCGGCAAGGAAAGAGATGGTCCACACGCCGCCGGTGTGAGCTCGTACCGGAGTGCCGAGCTGCTGGGGTGCACGCGGATCCGTCGTGTCGAACAACCACAGCACACCGTCGTCGCTGCTCGCGGCGAGAACTGTGCCGTCCGCGTTGAAACTGACCGAATGCGCGACATCACCGAACCCGGTCAGTGGATCCCCGAGCGCGCTCGGGCGCGCGATGTCGGACACATCCCACAGGCGCACCGTGCGGTCGTCGCTGGCGGTGGCAAGGACCGAACCATCGGTGCGGAACGAGACCGTTCGCACACCACCCTCGTGTCCCTGTATCCGCGTGTCGGGGAACCGGCCGGTCTCGGAGGACGAAGTGTCGAGGAGCACGAGGGAGCCGTCGTCGTAGGGCACCGCCAGCATCTGCCCGTCCGGGCTGTATCGGACGTTGTGCACAGCCCCCGACCCGAGAACTCGATGGTTGAGCACAGGCCGCGGCGAGGCGCGGTCGGACATGTCCCAGATCCACACGCCTCCGTCGCCACCACCGGCGGCGAGGTAGCGTCCGTCCGGGCTGAACGACACCGACGCCATGTAGTTGGACGAGGACACCAGCGGGTCGCCGATCGAGGAGATGTCCCCGGACAACGACCAGAGGCGCACGGTGCCGTCGTCACTGGCCGAGGCCAACGTCGAACCGTCGGGAGAGATCGCGGTTCCGTAGACCGGCCCCGTATGACCGACGAGGACCCGCGCCAGAGGCACACCCTGCGTGGCGAGGAGTCGCGAGTAGGCCACTTCGCTGTCGCCTTCGAGAGAGGTTGCGGCCAGCGCGAGGTGCGCCGACATCGTCGGATCACCCGAGCGCGTCGAATCCGACAGCGCCACCACCTGCTGGAACTGTGCGGCCTTGCGTTCTTCGTCGGCCCGGTTCTTGCCGACCCACGCCAGACCGCCCATCACGAGGGCGACAATCGTCAGCAGGACCAACCCCGCAAGGGCGCTCCCGCGGAGCCTGCGCTGCCACTCGATCTGACGTCGGGAGGCCCGGAGAAACTCGAGAGCGGCCGGGCTGACCGCGGCGATGGACCGTTCCCCGGCATCTCCACCACCGAAACGCGCACCCTGTTCGGCGAGCAGGTCCAGACGGCCACGCTGATAGAGCATGCCCCTGTTGCGGTCGCTCTCGACCCAGTTCGCTGCGTCGGCCTCGACCTGCTGCCGGGAGGCCGCGAACTGCCGGTCCTCCTGGATCCACGACTTCAGCCGCGGCCACGCCACGATCACTGCATCGTGAATGAGCTCGACGTGTCCCTCGCGGGCGACGAGCACGCGCGCCGACACGAAATGGTCCACTACTCTCGTCGCAGCCGCGCGGTCTTCACTTCCCACCGCCAGGAGCACCGAGAGCGGGCGGGCCATCTTCACATCGGTGCCGGTGTTCGTCACGTAGACGAGGTGGACCATCATCGTCCGCGCGATCTCACGGTCGCCTTCGTCGAGGCTCTCCCATGCCCGTTCGGCGCCTGCCGCGATGGAGCCGCGCACGCCTCCTGTCTCCCGATAGCCGGCCACGGTGAGCGCACCACCGGTGCGTTTGTCCCACATCGTGTCGAGCAGATGCGACAGCAGCGGCAACTCCGTGCCGGTGATGTCCCCCGGTGCCAGCACGCCCAGGTCGTGGAGGATCAGGTCGACGAGTCCCGCTTCGAGTCGTACACCCAGCAGCTTGGCCGGGGCAGAAATGACTTCGACCAGATCGTCCCGGTCCAGTGGCTGAACGGCCTTACTACGGCGTTCGAGCGCACGGGCGAGCGCCGGATACGTCACCGCCTGCTCATAGAAGTCGGAACGCATCGTCGCCACGACATGTGCGGGCGCATCCGTATCGCCTGCCGTCGACATGTGTTCGAGCAGTGCCAGGAAATACGTGCGGCGGTCGGGATCGTCGCATTGGGTGAACAGATCCTCGAACTGGTCGACCACGACCAGCAGGGTCGACACCGATATCTTCTGGGCTTGGGCGGCGATCGCCTCGTGCACTGCGGTCCGGTCTGCCACCTCATCGCCGGACGGCTCCTCGAGTCCGGCGAGAGTCGGCAAGACTTCCACCAGACGGCTCACGGGATCGGGCCCCGGGGTGAACACCACGGGAGCGCAGTCGCCGCCACCGCACATCAGCGGAATCAGCCCCGCCTGTACGAGCGAGGACTTCCCGACTCCCGACGCGCCGGTCACGATCACCGGCCCTTGACCGTGCGCCGCGACGACGGTGTCGGCGAGCATGCGCATGCTCTTGGTCCGGCCGAAGAACATCCGTGCGTCGTCGGCACGATAAGCAGACAGCCCTTTGTAAGGACGCGTGTCGGCGACCACCGCGGGGGGTTTGTCCGTCGACCGGGCACCACCGGTCTCGCCACGCGCGGCCTTCCACCACGTCTCCCACTGCTTGAGGGAGTAGAGCCCCGGAGCGGGCGGTTCCGTGGTGAGTTCTCGGGCGGAGCGGATCAACACGACCAGGACGGGATGGACCGACTCGAAGCTCGCAGGCACACGCTTACCGCTACGCCAGTCGCTGACGCGCTGCACCGACACGGTGCGGTCGTTTCCCACCGCGCGGGAGATCGCGGACGCACCGGACACCACCTTCTTCAATGCGGGACGACCCGCGGCGGCGAACAGCATGAGGAGCTGGTCCGCGAAGAAGCGCCGATGGTCTGCGCTCTGCGCCGTGCCGCCGTCCGCTCTCACGTTCCGCGCCCTTCCGATTCGCCTTCCGCAGGAGAATCCGCCCGTGAAAGTCCGCTGCGGAAAAATTCCTCACCATGTCCGAGCTGGGATGATACCCGGTCCGCAGTGTTTCAGGATTGGAGCACGTTGCACAACACCGGAAGACTCATCACCACGCAAGGTCAACTTGCACGAAGGACGCGGGCCGTACCGAATGGAACTGATCGAGGGGTAGTTCCTTTCGGCGCGGAGGGCGTCCTGATTCGGGAACGCGACGGCCGGACGATCATCGATAGTCCGGCCCGCGCACTTGATTCCGGCACCCTGCTTATAAAAGGCACCCTGTGTTGCGGTTTAGCCAT
>NZ_JBHWXB010000004.1:22427-268789 GCF_042729855.1 Rhodococcus sp. NPDC060090
CTGCCACTTTGGCGGGGGGCCTACCCTATTGTAAGTTATCGTGGGTTTTTCCTTTGGGGGGGGGGGGGCGCCCTTTTCGGGCACGGCGCGGCCGGCCCGATCATCGATCGTCCGGCCGTCGCTCTTCTGTCCGGCACCGTGCTTCTCATCGGCACCGTGTGTTCCGGTTACGCCTTGTCCGGTTCGCGGGCTGCCGGCGGTTCTCCCAACAGATACGGGTCTCGGTCGAGGTACGCCTTCGTCTCCCGCGCGATCATGCCGGACAGTATGACAAGGCCGATGAGGTTCGGCAGCGCCATCAGACCGTTCATCACGTCCGAGAAGTTCCACACCACTTCGAGCTCCGTGGTCGCGCCGATGAACACGACGAGCACGAAGATCGCGCGATACGGCACCACACCGCCGCGGCCGACCAGACGTTCGACGCAGCGCTCGCCGTAGTACGACCATCCGAGGATCGTCGAGAAGGCGAAGAACACCACGGAGATCGCCACGATCCAGCTGCCCCACTCGCCGCCCAGGCCGTCCGAGAATGCGGTGGAGGTCATCGCGGCGCCCTGCTCACCCGACGTCCACGCGCCGGTGGTGATGATGACCATGCCGGTGAAGGTGACGACGATGATGGTGTCGATGAACGTCTGGGTCATCGACACCAGGCCCTGACGGACGGGGTGCGTCGTCCGGGCTGCTGCAGCCGCGATCGCGGCACTGCCCATGCCCGACTCGTTGGAGAAGATGCCGCGCGCGACGCCGTACCGCATCGCGGCCATGAACACCGATCCGATGAAGCCGCCGGTCGCGGCGGTGCCGGTGAACGCGTCGGTGAACACGAGACCGAGGGCGGACGGAATCTCACCGAAGTTGACGGCGAGCACGAGAATGCCCGCCCCGACGTACAGGACGATCATGGCAGGCACGAACCCTGCCGTGACCCGGCCGATGGACTTGATTCCCCCCAGCAGCACGGCGCCCGCGAGCACCATCATGACGGCGCCGCTCATCCACGTCGGCACCCCGAACGTGCCGTCGAGTTGTGTCGCGACAGTGTTGGCCTGGGTCATGTTACCGATACCGAAGCTTGCGAGCACCGCGAACACCGCGAACACCAGGCTCAGTACAAGTCCGAACTTGTTCGGGATCGCCCGGGCCAGGTAGTACTGCGGCCCGCCGCTCATCTCACCCTTCGCATCGGTCTTGCGGTACTTGACCCCGAGGAACGCTTCCGAATACTTGCTCGCCATTCCGACCAGGCCGGTCACCCACATCCAGAACAGCGCGCCGGGACCGCCGAGATAGATGGCCGTCGCGACACCGGCGATGTTGCCGACGCCCACGGTGGCGGCCAGCGCGGTGGTCAACGCCTGGTACTGGGAGATGTCGCCTACTGAGGCGCCGGGGTCGTTGCGGGTGATCAGTCCCAGCTTCAGCGCGGGCCCCAGCTTGCGGAACTGCAGTCCGCGGAGCCGGATGGTCAGGAGCAGGCCGGTGCCGAGGAGTAGGGGGATCAGCAGGAACGGGCCCCACACCACCCCTGCCACCTCGACCAGGAAATCGTTGACAGCGTCCATACACTTCTCCTGCTCGTCGACCGTTGAGGTGGATCCGATGGAGGGAAAGTGTAGGCCCGGGGTGCGGTCGTACAGAGATCAGACGCGCCGAGCCACCAACACCGCGTCGTACAGTTCTTTCTTCGACACACCGGTCCCCGCGACGTGAGCGCATGCGTCCTTGAGTCGCATGCCATCCGCAACCAGTTCTTCGACATCGTCGACGAGATCGGCGGGGTCACTGCTGCGCGGCGCTGCACCTTCGAGCACGACGGTGATCTCACCCCGCACCCCGCCTGCTGCCCATTCCGCGAGTTCGGCAAGGGTTCCGCGCTTGACTTCCTCGTAGGTCTTCGTCAGCTCGCGACACACCGCGGCGCGGCGTTCCCCGCCGAGGACCTCCACGGCGTCGGCGAGGCACGCGGCCAGCCGGTGCGGCGCTTCGAAGAACACGGCGGCGCGGGGCTCGGTCGCGAGTGTTGCCAGCCAGGTGCGGCGCTGGCCTTGCTTTCGCGGAGGAAATCCGTCGAAGCAGAACCGCTCGACGGGTAGGCCCGACAATGCGAGCGCAGTGGTCACAGCGGAAGGACCCGGCAGGCACGTCACGGGCAGATCCGCCTCGACGCATGCCGAGACCAACCGATACCCGGGATCGCTCACCGACGGCATGCCCGCGTCGGTGACGAGCAACACCGTGCGGCCGCCTTCGATGTCGGCGATCAGCGCGGGCGCCCGCGACACCTCCACCTGATCGTAGAAACTCACGATGCGGCCCGTGATGGTCACGCCGAGTGCAGAGGCGAGAGACCGGGTGCGGCGGGTGTCCTCGGCGGCGACGACGTCGGCGGTGGCCAGCGCGTCGCGGAGTCGTTGGGAGGCGTCGCCGACATCGCCCATCGGTGTGGCGGCCAGCACGAGCCGACCCTGTCCCGGATTCGCGTGTTGTCCCGGATTCTCTGCCTGCATGCGGTTCAGCCTACGATCGGATTGTGATCGCGACGGACCTGCGCCCTTTCGAGGCCCCGCACCGTCGCCTCTTGAGCCCCGCTCCGCAGGTGCCACCACCGCAGTCCGGTCCGACCGATCGGGCGCGCGGCTGGATCGTCACGGCGTTCGTCACTGCTCTTGCCGCCATCACGCGTTTCACGATGCTGAATTATCCGACGGACGCCAAGACTCCGGTGTTCGACGAGAAGCATTACGTCCCTCAGGGCTGGCAGGTCCTCACCGGCGGTGGGATCGAGGACAACCCCGGCTATGGGCTGGTGGTGCACCCGCCCGTAGGTAAGCAACTCATCGCGGTGGGCGAGGCACTGTTCGGTTACAACGGCTGGGGTTGGCGGTTCTCGTCGGCCGTCGCGGGTGTCGTCCTGGTGCTGTTGGTGGTGCGCATCGTGCGGCGGATCACGCATTCGACGATGCTCGGTGCCGTCGCCGGGCTGCTCCTCATCGTCGACGGAGTCACGTTCGTGACGTCGCGTATGGGCATGCTCGATATCTTCCAATCGGTGTTCGTCGTCGCCGCGTTCGGCGCTCTGATCGTCGACCGCGACGAGATCCGACGACGCATGGCCCGCGTGTACGCCGAGGGTCGCATCGGCGAATCGCGGTGGGGGCCTCGACTCGGGGTCCGGTGGTGGCGTTTCGGAGCCGGGGTGCTGCTGGGTCTGGCGGCGGGCACGAAGTGGTCGGGGTTGTACTTCATCGCGTTCTTCGGCCTGATGTCGGTGGCATTCGACCTCGCTGCGCGCCGCGCCTACGGTGTGCAGCGTCCGTGGATCGGCACTGCGCTTCGCGACATCGGTCCCGCGTTGTACGCGCTGGTGGTGATCCCGATCGGCGTCTACCTCGCGACGTTCTGGGCGTGGTTCGCCAGCGAGACGGGTGTATACCGGCACGCCGTCGGTAATCAGATCGGCCAGGACGGTGCCTTCTCGTTCGTCCCCGACGCCCTGCGGTCGCTGTGGTACTACAGCGCGAGTGTCCTGCAATTCCATTCGGGCCTGACCAACTCGGCGGGCAACATCCACCCGTGGGAATCGAAGCCGTGGACGTGGCCGATGGGGTTGCGTCCGATGCTGTACTACTTCGCGGACGGCCAGAAGATCGAGGGCTGCGGAGCAGACGAGTGCGTCAAAGCCGTGATGCTCATCGGCACTCCAGCGCTGTGGTGGGTGTCGCTGCCCGTCCTCGTCTGGGGGCTGTGGCAGATGCTCGTGCGCCGCGACTGGCGTTGGGCGGCCGTGCTCACCGGGTACGGGGCGGGCATTCTGCCGTGGCTCGTGAGCCTCGATCGGCAGATGTACTACTTCTACGCGGTTCCCCTCGCGCCGTTCCTCGTCATGGGGATCACGCTGGTTCTCGGTGAGGTGCTGGGACAGCGTCACGCGGCGCCGGAAAGGCGAACCACCGGTCTGCTCGTGGTGTGCCTCTACGTGGGTCTGGTGGTCGCGAACTTCGTGTGGTTGTGGCCGATCCTGACCGGCCTGCCCATCACGGTGGCGGACTGGCACAACCAGCTGTGGTTGCCCAGCTGGCGTTGATGCGCCTGTTCAGTTGGGTTCGTCGAACACTGTCGGCTCGTCGGACAGGGCGGACTCCGCATCGATGTCGCCGGTGTACCGCTCTCCGTCGAAGCGCTGTGCGAATCCGGTGTCGACGCTGCCGAGCAGCACCCTCAGGGCCCCGAAGAGGTCGATGAGGTGCCGGGGCACGAACGGGTCGCCCATCACATCGATCGTCGCCACGAGCCGGTCTTCGACGAGAAGGAGTTTGATGTGTGGCCATACGCGGTTGAGCTCGAGCAATTCTTCGGCTGCCTGCGCACGCCCGGTGATGCCGTGCAGCAGGGGCGCCCACAGCTGGATGGTGCGGGCGATGTCGTCGACCACGACGAACACGGCCTGTGAGTCGACGATGACGACGTAGTCGCCGTCGGCGTCGATGGGGATGGGTCGGCCGAACTGCAGTTTCAGTGCCTGCGCGACACGGGAGCGCAGTGTGCGGGGATCGTCGGGTTCGTCGCGGCGCAGGAAGGTGGGGTGCAGAACGCCGTGCGTCCTGCGTAGTGCCGAGACGACGCGCTGCGCGATTTCATCGGCTCGACGTGCGGGGATGATATTCGAGCCTGCGCCCATCATCTCGACCTCGATGCGCCGCGAATCGAGCGCGACGAGCTTCACGAGGGTGACGTATTCACCTGCGGATTCGGCCGCGAGTTCGATCTGCTCGCCCTTCCCGAGCGTCGCGATCCGTGCGGCCAGCCGAGTGCGGAAACGGTTCCAGCCCCGTTCCAGAATTCCGTCGAAGCGGTCTGTGTGGGCCATCCGTGACTCCCCTCTCGCGGTGCAACAGCGGGCTGCGGTCACGCTACTGCCGGGTGCCGACAAACCCTGTCAGGCGCACCGATCTCTGATCGCCATGACACCGATCTCTGATCGCCATGACACCGATCTCTGATCGCCATGACACCGATCTGCGATGGCGAGATCACCGAGGATTAACGGTCCGAGAGCCATTCGTGGCGGGTTCGTGGCATTCCGCTCGCACCTCCTGAGGTGGGACGCACCGCGAGCACCTGGTGGATCGTCAACCGCCCGGGCTCTTCGAATCCGAGCGCGCTCGCCGAGAGGTACAGCAACCAGGTTCGGGCACGTTCGGCGCCGACGAGTGCCACCGCGTCGTCCCATCCTTCGTGCAGATTCGCCACCCACGCTCGGAGGGTCAGCGCATAGTGTTCGCGCAGCGCCTCGGAGTCGCGGACTTCGAGTCCGGCGCGTTCGAATGCGTCGAGCGTCCGGCTCAGCGGCAGTATCTCCCCGTCCGGGAAGACGTAGCGGTCGATGAACGTCGCGGGTCGACTGCGGGAAAATGTCGAGGGTCGACTGCGGGGCTCGGGGCGGTACACCACCGAGGCGATGGCGTGATTGAGTAACCGCCCACCGGGGACGAGCAGTTCGTGCAGGTGGCGCGCATATTCGGGGAGTCTTGCGGCCCCGACGTGTTCGGACATTCCGATGCTCGAGATCGCGTCGAACGGGTTCTCGTCTATGTCGCGGTAGTCCTGCAACCGGATTTCGATGCGATCCGACATGCCTGCCTCGGCGATTCGGGCTCGCGCGAAGTCTCGTTGTTCGGCGCTGAGGGTGACGCCGAGGACGTCGACGCCGTAGTGCTGCGCGGCGTGCAGCGCCATCGACCCCCATCCGCACCCGACGTCGAGCAGTCGCATTCCCGGTTCGAGTCCGAGTTTGCGGCAGACCAGATCGAGCTTGTCGTGCTGGGCGTCCTGAAGACCGGCGGTGCCGGTGTCGGGTCGGGACCAATAGCCACACGAGTACACCATCGACGGGCCGAGAAACAGCCTGTAGAAATCGTTTCCGACGTCGTAGTGGTGCGAGACGGCCTGCGCGTCGCGTCGCTTGCTGTGGAGGGCTCCTCGCCGGCGAGGGATTTCGACCGACGGTGGTCGCGGCGGTGGCCCGATTATGCCGAGCGCGGCGAACTTCCGGGCCAGGCGCGCAAGTTCACCTGGCGATGTGTTGCTCAGGGTTCGGGTGCCGAGTGCGTCGACGAGGTCCGGGAGTGCGAGAACGGCATAGAGATCGCCGTCGATCACGAGGTCGCCGCTGACGTAGGCGCGGGTCAGGCCAAGTTCATTGGGTGCCCACAGCACGTGGCGCAGTGCCCGGCGGTTGCGGAATTCGACGCGGACCTCAGAGTCGGAGGGTCCGGCTTCCGACCCGTCCCAGCATCGCACGTGGACCGGAAGCGGCACCCGCAGGAACTCTTCGAAGGCGGTCAGGAGATCGCGTGCGGCGCTCATCCTTTCACCATTGCACAGAGCCCGATGACGCACCGGCCTTCGAGTATGTCGACGATCGCGAGTCCTGCATGCGAGAGTGTCGTGCTGATCCGCATGGACAGTGACCCGGCCGAATCGTCCTCTCCCGGTGAGTCGAACACCCACAGTTGTCCGGCGGGCAAGAGCAGCTCGGGGATACCGGCGAGCCGCGACACGTCGCTGTCGCGGAACTCCGGTATCCCGAAGGCGCAGACGAGGTCGGAGGCGCCGGCCGCGCCGGCCAGGTTGTCACCGGCCGCGCCGGCCAGGTTGTCACCGGCCGCGTCGGCCAGGTTGTCACCGGCCGCATCGGCCAGGTTGTCACCGGCCGCATCGGCCAGGTTCTCACTGACGCGGACCTCGACGTCGGGGCCGACGCGGGCCGCGAATGCACCGGCCTCGGTACCGGATCCGATCACGAGGACACTGCATCCCGGCTGCGGATCGGTCACCTCGATCGCGAATGCCACGCACTCCCTCACTCGATGCGTTTGAGCAGTCGTCGTCGCCGGCCGCCGGTGATCAGCGGATCTCGCCTCAGGTCGCGGTACAGCGACACGCACAGCCCGATCATCACGATGACGAACGGTGCTGCCGCGATGATCGTCATCGTCTGGAGCGCGTTGAGGGCCTCGGAGCCGCCCGTCCACAGCAGGAGCGCTGCGACACCACCGGTGAGACCGCCCCAGAACACGACGACGCCACGACTCGGCGTAAGTGTTCCCCGCTGGGTGAGGCTACCCATCACCATGGATGCTGCGTCGGCACCGGAGACGAAGAAGATCGATACGAGAACCATCACGACCACTGTGGAAATACCCACGAGGGGCAGGTTGTCGAGCATTCCGAACAGCTGCTCTTCGACGGTGTCCGCGCCTGCGATGTCGAATCCCTCTTCCTGCTGCTGGATCCCGGCGCCGCCGAAGACGGAGAACCACAACAGGCTCACGAAGCTCGGCACGATCATCACGCCGACGACGAACTCCCGGATCGTTCGGCCGCGGCTGATCCGCGCGAGGAACATCCCGACGAAGGGCGCCCACGAGATCCACCATGCCCAGTAGAAGATCGTCCAGCTGGAGAGCCATTCACCTGCTCCCGGACCCGAGGCTGCCGTGCGAGCAGACATCCTGGCGAGATCTGCTGCGTACGCGCCGAGAGTCGTGGGAATGAGGTTGAGGATGAAGATGGTGGGGCCGAGAACGAACACGAACAGCGCGAGGACGGCTGCCAGCACCATGTTGATGTTCGAGAGCCACTGGATACCTTTCGCGACTCCCGATACAGCGGACGCCACGAAGGCGAGGGTGAGGATCGCGACGATCGCCACGAGTAGGCCGACCCCGGCGGTCTCGAGCCATCCGGTGACCTCGAAACCCGAGCCGATCTGCAGGGCCCCGAGACCGAGCGAGGCGGCCGTACCGAACAAGGTCGCGTACAGGGCGAGGATGTCGATCAGCTTGCCGATCGGACCTTCCGAACGGCGGCCGATGAGAGGGATGAATGCGGCGCTCACCAGCTGCTTCCGGCCTTTTCGGAAGGTGCCGTAGGCGATGGCCAGACCGACGACCGCGTAGATCGCCCACGGGTGCAGGCTCCAATGGAACATTGTGGTTGCCATCGCCACGCCGGTTCCGCCTACGGTGCCGGGCGGTGGCGATGCGTAGTGCGACACCGGCTCGGAGACACCGAAGAACATCAGTCCGATGCCCATCCCGGCGCTGAACATCATCGCGATCCAGCTGACGGTGCGGAACTCGGGTACCTCGTCGTCCTTGCCGAGCGGAATATTCCCGTACTTACTCACCGCGATCCACAGCACGAAGATGACGAACGCGGTCGCGGCGATCACGAACAGCCAGCCCATCTCGATGACGATCCAGTCGAGGACGGATCCGGTCACGGAGGTGAAGTTGTCGGAAGCCGCCAGGCCCCACACCACGATGGCGACGACGAGGGCCGCAGATATGCCGAAGACGACGACGTCGGTGCGCGCGCGCGGTGGATCTGTCGGTGGAGTCTCCGGGGGCCCGGCCGCTACAGGTACTTCTGCAGCGTCGGTCCGGTCGTCAGGCACAGTCATGTGTCCCAACTTGCCTCCGTCGCCTGGATATTGTGCCGCTTTCGCAGAACTCGGTCGAGGCGAGTGCACATTTTTCCTGTGCGTTGGCAAAATTGTGATCTCGACGATATTCGATCGTTCAGGCGCGCAGCGCTACCTCGACGAATTCGGTGATTTCCTCGTCGGACATTCCCAGCACACGCACCGATGCGACGTACTCGATCGTCGCCTGCTGCGCCAGCGAACGCGTGGGGTCTCCCGAGTCCGCGATGAAGGTTCCGGCTCTCCCCCGTGTCTCGAGGACACCGAGTTGCTCGAGTTCCCGATACGTCTTCGCCACCGTGTTCGGCGCGATCCCGAGGGTCTCGGCCATTCCGCGCACGGTGGGCAGTTTGGTTCCTGCGATCAACTCCCCATCCCGGACGAGCTCCACGATTCGCCGTCGAAGTTGCTCGAACGGTGGGACGGACGAATCCGAATCGATCACGATATCGAGCATTATTGCAGGCTAGCAGCGTCTCGCAGAGGTTTCGACCGGAAGAGAAACGGCGGCCCAGCGTTGCGCGGGACCGCCGTTCGATCGAGCAACCGCGTGGTCAGACCCGAGCCTTGTCGCTGTGGCGACCGTCGGTGTCGTCGTCGACCGTGTTGTAGCTGCCCGTCTCGAGCAGATCGCGGATCTGGATGAGCAAGTCGGTCTCGCTCAGCGGCTCGTCCTCCGGTTCCTTGTCCGGGGCGAAGCGCGCCTTGGCGGCGTTGACCGGCACGATCAGCACGAAGTACACGACCGCGGCGATGATCATGAAGTTGATCAGGGCCGAGACCACAGCACCGAGGTTGATGAAGGTCGCCGCATTGTCGGGGAGGATCTGGAACCCCCAACCCATCTCGTTCTCGCCACCGACCACTGCGACGAGCGGATTGATGATGTTGTCGGTGAACGCGGTGACGATCGCGGTGAAGGCCGCGCCCACCACCACGGCAACTGCAAGTTCGATGACGTTCCCGCGCAGCAGGAAATCCTTGAAACCTTTGAGCATATCCCCGGGCCTTTCACGGAGGAACCACGTTGATGCAGACGGATTGACCCTGGAATGTTAAAGGGCCCGGTGGCCGCGTTCAACAGAGACAATTCCGGCGGTCCCACCGGCAGGGCACAATCGAGACATGGCACACACCGCAACGATTTATCACAATCCTCGCTGCAGCACGTCCCGCAACACCCTCGCGCTCCTGCGCGAGGAGGGCCTCGAACCGACGATCGTGAAGTACCTCGACACGCCACCGTCGCGCGACGGCCTGCGCAAACTCCTCGACGATGCGGGCCTGAGGCCCAGCGAAGCGATCCGTAAGAAGGAAGCCGTCTACAAGGAACTGAACCTCGCCGACGCATCCGAGGACGAACTGCTCGTCGCGATGGTCGAGAACCCGATCCTCATCGAACGTCCCCTCGTCGTCACCGACAAGGGGACGGTGCTCGCGCGACCGGTCGACAAGGTTCGCGACATTCTCTGACGCCTCTACAGTGCCGCCCGCGCCAACGGGCACGACATGCATCGCGGACCGCCGCGGCCGGAGCCCAACTCCGACCCGGCGATCCGCAGCACCTCGATTCCTGAATCTTCGAGCCGCGTGTTGGTTTCGACATTGCGCTCGTACGCAACCACCACCCCCGGTGCGACCGCGAGGGTGTTGTTGCCGTCGTCCCACTGTTCGCGTTCCGCCACAACGGAATCGAGACCGGTATCGATCACCCGGAGCTTCTCGATCCCCATCGAGTCGGCCGCCGCGGCGAGGAACGGCCGGGGTCCGGATATCCGGGCACGGCCGTCCTCACGCCGAATCGTGAACGCCTCCAACGTGTCGCGGATGGCGGGATACATCACAACCGCGTCGACATCGACCATGGTGCAGACCGTGTCGAGATGCATCGACGCACGTCGCTGTTCGATGGGCACCGCGAGCACCGTGTGCGCGAGATCGTCCTCGAACACACTGCGCGCCAGCGCTTCTGCACCGGCCGGACTGGTCCGCTCCCCCACTCCCACAGCGATCACGCCGGGCGCGAGGAGCAACACATCGCCACCTTCGACGGGTGCCGTGTGCGACTCGTATGCGCGTCGCACCCCGAGGAACTTCGGGTGGAACGCATAGATGAGATCGGTCAGGTTGGTTTCGCGTCGCCGCGCCGGGAGCGCCAGGGTCGAGATCGCCACGCGCGAGCCCACCCAGAACGACGAATCCCGAGTGAAGAGCAGGTTCGGGAGCGGATCGATCACGAAATCGGGGCCGTGATGCATCAGCCGCACGAGCGACGGCGCCGCGCCCATCCCGGCCGCGGGCAGTTCGTCGAAGGTCATCCCACCGATGAGGATTCGCGCGAGTTCAGGAGCGGGCACAGCGCGCAGGTGACCGGAGAGTTCCTGCGCAAGCGCATGTCCGAGTCTGCGCGGGTCGACGGCCGACGTAATGCTCTGCACCCGCGCCGCACCGCTGACCTCGAGTGTCTCGGTCAGCAGATCTGCGAGCAGGTAGACCTCGACACCGCGACTGCGCAGCACCTCGGCGAACGCATCGTGCTCCTCCTGTGCCCGCGCCACCCACGGCAACGCGTCGAACAACAACTGATCGCTGTTCCGGGGCGTGAGCCGTTCGAGTTCCGCGCCGGGCCGATGCAACATCACGGAGGTGAGGGCGCCCACCTCGGAATCGACACCCCACTGCTGGTTCATGCGACAACGGTAGCCGTCTGCGCGAGGATGGTGGGAGTGCACGCGCAGCCCACTCGCGAGGAGTTCCACCATGACCGAAAACGATCCGCTCGGCGAGCTCGCCCCGTTCGCGGGTCGCTGGGTGGGAGGCGGCGACGGCCACTACCCGACCATCGACGACTTCTCGTACGACGAGACGATCGAGTTCGCGTCGATCCCCGGAAAACCGTTCCTGATGTACATCAGCCGGACCCGTCACCGCACCGAGGCCCGGCCGCTCCACACCGAGAACGGGTACCTCCGGAACAGTGGTCACGACATCGAGCTACTCGTGTCGCAGCCGACGGGATTCGTCGAGATCCAGCGAGGCCGGCTCAGCCACGGTGTTCTCGACCTGGTCACCGTCGTGCTCGAACGCTCCCCCGACGCAAAGCCGGTGCACGAACTGAAGCGCCGATTCGTTCTCGACGGCGACACCCTCACCTACGACATGTGGATGGCGCACGCCGACACCCCCCTCACCCACCACCTGCGCGCGCAACTCCACCGAGACTCGTGATCACGCTTCCCGCGGGCTTGTCCGCTTCCCGCGGGCACAATTGCAGCAGCGGGAAACAACTACGCACGCGGGAGGATCAGCTGCCGGTGCGGGTGGTGCGGAGAACCTTGCGGAAGTAGTCGTTGGCGCCCTGCATGACGAGGTTGTAGGGCGGCGCGAACTTTCGGGCCCACCAGAAACCGAACCGGGTGTCGAACGACGTGTACACCATGAACCGGTTCTTCTTGATACCCACGAGGATGCGGTCGGCCACCTTGTCCGGTGAGGCCGCGTGCTTCACGAAACGGCCGGTGAGCTTGCGGACCGCGGGCGCATCTCGGTCGACGCCGATGATCTGCACCGTGTCGACCAGCGGAGTCGCCACCGCACCCGGCACCACGAGCGAGACACCGATCTTGTCGCGTTTGAGGTCGAATCGGAGCACCTCCGACACACCCCGCAGCCCGAACTTGCTGGCGCTGTATGCCGAGTGCCAGGGAAGGGCGAGCAGTCCCGCGGCCGACGACACGTTGACGATGTGCCCGCCGCGTCGCGTCGCCATCATCTGCGGCACGAAGTTCTCGATGACGTGGATCGGCCCCATCAGATTGACGTCGACCATGAGTTTCCAGTGCTTGTGTTCGAGCCGGTCGACGGTGCCCCACACCGACACCCCCGCAACGTTCGCCACGATGTCGACCGACTCGCACAGTTCGTGGACCTCGTGTGCGAACGCGGTGACGGCGTCGTAATCGGAGATGTCGAACGCAGCGGAATGCAGCACCGTCCCCCCGCGGTTGCGGACAGCCGTCACGACGTCGTCGAGGCCGTCCGGGTGGAGGTCGGTCAGGACGAGTTCGGCGCCTTCGTCGGCCGCAGCGAAAGCGAGAGCCCGGCCGATTCCACTGGCCGCGCCCGTGACGAGAAACCTCGTGCCGCGCAGATCCTTGATCGCCATGGCGACACCCTAACCGCCAGAGCACTCCGGAAAGCGCAACCTGCCCTCAAAGCCTCTCCGACATCTCCTTCTGGTAGTCGAGAATGGTCCGTTCCATCATTGCGGCGTCGTCCTCACGGCTCTCGTTGCGCGCAAGGTCCGCGCGTTCACGCAGCACCCGAATCGCGCGCCGCAATTCGTCGTCACTCATCCTGTGGTCCATGTCACATAGTGTGCCGGGTTCTCCGGATCCGCGCCATCGTCTCGTGTGACGGTTGCACGGTCGAGACAGTGCTCACAGGCAGGGGAACGTCAGCGTAGGACACCTTCGTGGAGTGCCCGCAACACCGCGTTGGTGCGGTCGCGGGCACCGAACTTCAGCAGAATCGACGAGACGTGGTTCTTCACCGTGCCTTCGGCGAGGAACAAGGCCTCGGAGATCCGGCGATTGCTGAATCCCTCGGCCATCAGGCGGAGCACCTCGAGTTCCCGGTCGGTGAGATCCTGTGCCCGCGAGACTTCCGCCCCCGGCGACGACGGTCCGGACCGGATAGCCCGGAGCAGCCGGTCGGTGATCGACGGCGCGATGAGAGTGCCGCCGTCGGCCAGAGTGCGCACCGCGTGCGTCAACTGCTCCAGAGTGACGTCCTTCAGCAGATAGCCGCGCGCGCCTGCGCGAAGCGCGGCGAGAACGAGTGCATCGTCGTCGAAGGTGGTGAGCACCAGCACGGGTACCGCGATGTCCTGCTCACGCAACCGGTCGAGTGTCCAGATGCCGTCGTATCCGGGCATTCTCAGGTCCAGCAGCACCACGTCGGGATCCGTCGAGGATATGACGTCGAGGGCCACCCTGCCATCGTCGGCTTCACCGATCACGTCGATCTCGGCGATCTCCAGAAGACTCCGGATCCCCTGGCGCACGAGGGTCTGATCGTCGACCACCACGACACTGGTCATGAGGAAGGTACCCACGCGGTGACCCGGAAGCCGCAGGTCCCATCGAACGAGACACTTCCACCGAGCGCCTCGAAACGCTCCGCAAGACCTCGCAGACCGTTACCGACGGTCAGCTTCCGCGCGCCGGCACCATCGTCCACCGCGGACAGGACGGCACCGCCGCGCTCCGACGACACCTCGATCCACAGTGTGCGGGCACCGGCGTGGCGGAGGGCGTTGGTGACGAGCTCCTGCACCGCACGCACGAATGCAGCGGCCTGATCTTCACCGACGTCCACGTCGGGAGCGACATCGATCTGCACCTCGAGCCCCGGCAGATCACACGCCACCTGGGTCAATGCGGCGGCCAGGTTCAGAGGTTCGACCCGCAGCTCACCCACCGTGGACCGCACGTCGGCGAGCAACTCCCGCGCGACACCGTTCGCCCGCTCGACATGCTCACGCGCCTGCTCGCCATCCCGGTGACGCGCCGTTTCGAGTTCGAGAGCCAGAACGGTGAGCTGATGACCGATGAGGTCGTGCAGGTCGCGAGAGATCCGCAGTCGTTCCGCGGTGCGCGCCGACTCCGACAGCAGGACGCTCGCCGCTTGTAGTTCGACATGGGCCTCCGTCAGCTCCCGCCGCATTCGCTGTTCCCTCAGGAGCGACACCGAACTGAACAGCGTCGCCAGCTGGATGAGGAGATAGAAACCGCTGGTGAGGATCGTCGCGCCCGTATCTCCGCTCTGCTGGGCCGTGGCCCACGCGATGACAAAGGTATTGAGTGCCACCACGCACAGACCGACACGTACAGGCACGATGTAGACGCTCACCGCGGCGACGATGACCAGCAGCACCGGCAGCAGGCCCATACCCGGCGCTGTCGACACCACGGCCCAGGCCGTCACGACCGCCACCGCCCACGACACTGCACCGACCGTCGAAGGCCGTTCTGTCGCAGCGGCGACGAAAAGGGCCACGAGCAGGGCGCCGAACAGCACGATCCATAGAGCGCGCGGAATCTCGGGCTGCGCGGCCCCGAACAGCACCGGGCCACCCACCACGACCGAGACGACGAGCATCGCCACGCCCGACAGCCCCTCTGGTGTCCATCGATGCACGTCACCACTCTAAGCCGCACCACCGGCACCGGGCGGGTGCCGAAAGTCATGGTCGGCATTCCTGACATCCGGCACGCGCGACCACCCACGCTCGGCTCCTAACGTCGGCGTCATGGACACCAGCGCCCCACAGGCGATCGTTGCCGAACACCTCCACAAGCGGTACCGCGACAAGGTCGCGGTCGACGACATGAGCTTCACACTCGGGATCGGCGAGACACTCGGCATCGTCGGCGCGAACGGCGCGGGGAAGACCACCACCGTCGAGATGGTTGCGGGGCTTCGAAAACCGGACGGTGGACGGGTGCGTGTCCTCGGCCTCGACCCGGACCGTGACCGCTCCCGCCTCCGTCAGGTGCTGGGTGTTCAGCTGCAACAGTCCACACTGCACGGGTCGCTGACCGTCGCCGAACTCGTCGGCCTGTATCGCACGTTCTATCCGAATCCCGTTCCTGCCGGCGAACTTCTGGAGATGGTCGGTCTCACCGAACAACGTGATGTCCGATTCGAGAAGCTCTCCGGCGGGCAACAGCAGCGGTTGTCGATCGCGCTCGCTCTCGTCGGGCGGCCACGTGTGGTCATCCTCGACGAACTGACCACCGGCCTCGATCCCCGCGCGCGGCGACAGATGTGGAAGACCATCGAGCGGCTGCGCGGCGACGACGTCGCAGTTCTGCTGGTCAGCCACGCGATGGAAGAGGTCGAGCACCTCTGCGACCGTGTGGCGCTGCTCGATGCGGGAAACATCGTCGCGCTGGACACCCCGTCCGGCCTCGTCGTACGAGCGGCGGCGGAGAACCTCGACGATGCGTTCGTCGCACTCACCGGACGTGAACTGGAGGAGACGGAATGAGCACCGCGGTCGAAACCCACCGTCCAGGACCCGCTGCCTGGCTCACGCTGACCGTGTGCGAGGCGAAGATGGTCGCACGCGACACCGCCGGCCTCGTCGTTCCGATCGGCCTTCCCCTGCTGATCCTGGTGATGAGCGCCTCGTCGGCGAGCACCGAAGAAGTGGCGAACGGACGCTCGGTGCTGGACGTATTCGTGCTGCCGTTGGTGTTCACGATCATCACCGCCACGATCGGTGTCATCAATATGCCGAGCTTCCTCGCGTACTACCGGCGCACGGGAATTCTGCGACGACTGTCGGTGACTCCCGCGTCCCCCGCGATGGTCCTGGTGGCCCAGGTCGTGGTCAGCGTGCTGCAGACCCTCGTCGGGCTCACCGCAGCTCTCGTCGTGGCCACTGTCTTCTTCGACGCCCGCCTGCCCGTGAATCTCGGCACCGCTCTCGGTGTGTTCGCACTGTCGATGGCGGCGATGTACGCCGTGGGGATGATCGTCGCGGCAGTGTCCCCGACCCCGAACTCCGCCGTGGCGATCGGGCTCGTCGCGTTCTTCGCACTGGGTGCGACCGGTGGCTTGTTCGGTAGCCGTGATGCCCTTCCCGGCCCTGTGGCGACGGTCGGCGAATGGTTGCCGTTCGGCGCTTCGGTCGAGGCGATGTCTGCCGCCTGGGCAGGAAACCCCGCCGACCCTGCGCACTTCGTCGCACTCTGCGTGACGATCGTGGTCGGTGTCGTGGTCGCGGCTGCACTCTTCCGATGGGAGTGATCCTGTGACGATCATCGGCTCTGTCGCACTCGTCGTGTTCGTCGTCGTCTTTCTCGTCGACGGGTGGACCCGCCCCGGTTGTCACCCTGTGCGCCAACCGGTCAGCGCACTCGCGCTGGGCCGCCGAGGCCGGGTCCAAGCGACCAACTTCGTCGTGTGCGGTTCGGCAGTGACGATCGGGGCAGTCGGTGTCGCCGATGCCTTCGGCAGCGTGCTTCTCGCGGTCGCGATCGGGGTATTCGGATTGTCGCTCGTGGTCTCGGGCCTCTTCCCGATGGACGCCATGCGCGGATACCCGCCGGGCACGCCGGACGAGACCCCGACGGAGTACTCGCGCCGGCACACCATCCACGACCAGGCGGGTGCGGTCGTCTTCACTTCGCTTCCCGCGGCGGCGATCATCGCAGTCTTCACCGTGCCCGGCGCGGGATGGGCGTGGTTCTCCGGTCTGACCGCTGCCGCGCTGACCGCCGGTTTCGTCGTGTTCGGGCAGTCGTGGGAGAACGATTCCCGCTACGCCGGCCTCATCCAGCGGGCAGTGATCACAGTCGGCTGGGCGTGGCTCGCCCTGCTGTTCGTCCACGCAGCGCACTCACCCGTACCCGCCACATAAAGGCTGCGAGTGGTCATGGGTGCACAAGAATTCCCGTACACCCATCACCATTGCGCGCACTTATAGCGCTGCGAGCTCACCCTCCGGTGCTGGGCAGACGACAAAGGCACGATCTCACGTGGAGATCGTGCCTGTGAAGTGGTGGAGCTGAGGGGAATCGAACCCCTGACCTCTTCGATGCGAACGAAGCGCGCTACCAACTGCGCCACAGCCCCGAAAGTCCATACGGACCAACTCGAAAAACCTTAGCAAACCGACCCCGCGAACACGAAATCCGGCTATCTCAGCAGGTCACAGGGCCAAGCAGCAGAAAACCCGCACCGTGTGATGCGGGCTTTCCGAGGTCGTAGATCGCACGCTTCCGGTCATGCACCGGAAGCGTGCCGGACCGGGAAGTCGTCAGGTTCGTCGTAGCCCGGGTCGACGTAGTCCGGGTCGCCGTAGCCTGGGTACTCGTACTCGTCGTCGAACCGGTCGAGGTGCTCGAACTCGGGATCTTCGTCGTCGAGCTCGAGAACCACTGCCCCCGGACGGCGCAGCCGCGAGGGAACTTCGCCGTGGTCGCCGTCGCCGCGCACATGCACTCCGGTCGCCGCCGACCGCTGCAGTCGTGCCATTCGACGCCGACGAATGTCTTGCTCGAGCCGAACCTGGCGACGCAGATAGAACAGGTAGCCGACCAGACCGGCCGTCACCAGACCACACACCCACCACATCGCCGACGAGAGGATCATGGCCAGCGCCGCGGTCATGATGGCGCCGATGAGCAGACCCAGGACGGCGCGCTGCCGGAAGTCGTATCGCTCGGCCGACGCAACGGCGTCTGCCTGCGGATCGAATCCTCCTCGGCCGCGTCGACGCGGAACGCTCTGACGAGCCGGCGGGCCGTCGACCTCGTACTGATACTCGTCGGAGTTCTCTGGTGCAGCGCCGTCGAGGTCGCTGAGTTCGAGTTCGGTGTCGAGCCTGTCGTCTGTCTGAGTGTTCATACGAGCCTCCGCATGGCGGTGCGTGTGATCACGACTCGGACGCCAGTTCGGATCAGTGCGGTGACCGGCCGCGGGCCCACGGGGAGCCTTCGGCTTCTGGTCACCGCGATGCAGAACCCGTGTTGCGAGTGCGGCGTCGGTCGTCTGACGGATACGAGGACGCTTCGTGACCAGCATGGGAACCAGGACGAACAACCACACGGCAACTAGCCCGATCCACAGGAGTGAGTTCGGCATTCCGGCGGCCCTCCTCCCAGTTGTCGCCTACCAGTCCGTCGACGCCACTGACCGTTCCCAGGTTAACGGCATCACCACTCTTATCCCTACAGAAACGCCGACTCAGACGGCTACAGCCGTCACACGAGTCACGCGAAACCATGTGACACACTCTTCACTCTAGTCACACAGATATATATTCGCGGTGGGGATTGTTACTTATGTTGTACGTAACTTGCGTTACACATGCAGCTGTTCACCGCTGAGTTGGGGGCTCAGGACCAGGTCGCGCGACCGCTACGCACCAACCGGTCCGCCACCGAACCCGGAACTTCCTCCGCCGTCATCGCAACGAGAAGATGATCACGAAAACGTCCGTGCACATCGAGGTACCGCTGCAACAGTCCCTCTTCACGGAATCCGACGTTGCGCAGCACGGCGCGGCTGGGTTCGTTCTCGGGACGCACTGTCGCCTCGACGCGGTGCAGCCCGAGGGGACCGAAGCAGTGATCGAGCCCGAGGGCAAGGGCTGCCGTCGCCACTCCGAGGCCGTTGACTTCCTTCTCCACCCAGTAGCCGATCCAGGCCGACCGCAGCGCACCGCGCACGATGTTGCCCACCGTGATCTGACCGCAGTACCGCCCGTCGAGCTCGATCGCCATAGGCACCATCAGCCCCTTACGGGCCTCCACACGCAGACTCCGATACAGGCCGGGCCACACGGAGATGTGGTGCCGCACCTCCCACGGGGATTCACCCGTCGGCTCCCACGGCTCGAGATGATCCCGATCGCGCGTACGCAGCCGGCTCCACGCGGCGGCGTCCCTCAGACGCACCGACCGCACCGTCACAAGCCCACCCGAGACCCGAAGCGGCCCCAGATCGGCCGGCCACCCGGGGTGACGACTCATCCACGCTGCCCCAGGAACGACACATCCACCGGGTCGCCCGTGCGAATCTCGGACACGTCCGGCGGAACCAGGACAAGGCAATTTGCTTCTGCGAGCGTCGCGAGCAGGTGCGACGACCCGCCCGCGGCACCACCGAGCGCCTGCACGAGATAGTCGCCCGTCTCCTCGTCGCGCATGAGCTGCCCGCGCAGGAAACCCTTGCGACCGGGAATCGACGTGATCGGGGCGACCGTGCGAGCGGTGACGATCCGTCGCATCGGCTGCCGACGTCCCAGCGCGATCCGGATGAGCGGGCGCACCATCACCTCGAACACGACGAGCGAACTGACCGGATTCGACGGAAGCAGGAAAGTGGGCACCTCGTCGCGTCCGAGCTGACCGAATCCCTGCACGGATCCCGGATGCATGGCCACCCGCTCGACCTCGAGTGTCCCGAGGTCGGTCAGGGCCTCACGGACGTCATCGAGCGCACCGCCACCGACAGCACCCGCGATCACGACGATCTCCGAGCGGATCAGCTGGCCCTCGACCACCTCGCGCAGCCGCTTCGGTTCGGTGCTCGCGATCCCGACCCGATTGACGTCGGCGCCGGCGTCGCGCGCGGCCGCGGCCAGCGCATAGGAATTCACGTCGTAGACCTGCCCCGGCCCGGGCGTGCGGTCGATGTCGACGAGTTCGCCACCGACCGAGATCACCGACAGTCGCGGTCGCGGGTGCACGAGGACCTTGGCGCGGCCGACGGCCGCGAGAAGACCCACCTGCGCGGCACCGATGATCGCGCCCGCGCGCACTGCCACGTCGCCGGGCTGCACATCGTCGCCGGTACGGCGGACGTATTCGCCCGACCGGACCGCTTCGAGCACCTTGATCCGAACATCGCCGCCGTCGGTGCTCTCGAGCGGGAGTACCGCGTCGGCGAGTGTCGGCAACGGCGCACCCGTGTCGACGCGCACGGCCTGTCGTGGCTGCAACCGGATCGGCTGGCGCGAGCCCGCACGAACTTCGCCGACGACCGGCAACGTCACCTCGGTGCGCTCCTCGCCGGACTCCGGGTCCGGTCGCGCGCCCACCGCCTGTACATCGACGCTGCGCACCGCATAGCCGTCGATCGCCGCCTGGTCGAATCCGGGCAACGGCCGCTCGGTCACCACTTCTTCTGCGCAGAGCAGGCCTTGTGCCTCGGAGATCGCCACCCGGACAGGCCTGGGTGCCACGGCTGCCGCCGTCACCCTGGTCTGCTGATCCTCAACCGACCGCATACCGCTACTCGTCCTCCAGCCCGCGCTACCCAGCGTCACCGTTCACAGATCACCCGTTCGACATCACCGTTCGAGACGTTCGACCAGCCACTCACGAAGCGAGGGACCGTACTCCTCGGTGTTCAACGCAGAGTCAACCGCAGCGCGGAGGTAGCCGCCGGGATTTCCGAGGTCGTGTCGGGTGCCGCGGTGAACCACGACGTGCACGGGATGGCCTTCGGAGATCAACAGGGCGATCGCATCGGTCAGTTGGAGTTCTCCGCCCGCACCCGGCTCGATGCGACGCAGCGCATCGAAGATCGCACGATCGAGCAGGTACCGGCCGGCTGCAGCGAAGGTCGACGGCGCATCTTCGATGGCCGGCTTCTCCACCATGCCGAGCACCTTGAGCACGTCGGGGTTGGCGGCGTCGGGCACGACCTCGACGTCGAAGACGCCGTAGGCACTCACCTGCTCCTTCGGCACGTCGATAGCGCACAGCACCGAACCACCGCGCTTGCTGCGCACCTTCTGCATGGTTTCGAGGACGCCGACGGGTAGCACGAGGTCGTCGGGCAGGAGCACCGCGATCGCGTCCTCGTCGCCGTCCAGCGCGTCCTCGGCGCAGGACACGGCGTGGCCGAGGCCGAGCGGCTGCGCCTGGATCACCGAGTCCACCTCGAGGATGCCCGACGACTTGCGCACCTTCGCGAGGAGTTCGTACTTACCCTTCTCCTCGAGCTTGGACTCCAGGACGAGATCTTCGACGAAGTGCGCGACCACGCCGTCCTTACCGGGTGAGGTGACGATCAGCAGACGCTCGGCGCCCGATTCGGCCGCCTCGCCCGCCACCAGCTCGATCCCCGGCGTGTCGACCACGGGAAGCAGTTCCTTCGGCACGGTCTTGGTGGCCGGGAGGAAGCGCGTGCCCATACCTGCCGCCGGCACGACCGCGGTTCTGAAATGCCGCGCGACCTCGGTCGAATTGTTCGTCATAAGCTCCAACCCTAACTTTTGCCGGCGAAGTGATGGCTTGGTGATCCTAAGGTGACGAATATGCATCCCCCGACCAAGGCCGATTGGCGTACCAAGGTCCTCGATGGGCGGCGCACGCTCGACACCGAACGGCGCCGTAGCGAGAATGCCGCTTTGGCCACGTTAGCCGCAACGCTCGTTCCCGCGGACGTGACGGTGTGCGCGTATGTTCCCGTCGGCTCCGAGCCCGGCGCGATCTCCATGCTCGACGCACTGATCGATGCGGGCGCCGAGGTGCTCGTGCCGATCACCCGGCCGGACACACCGCTGTGCTGGGCGCATTTCCTCGGCGCCGACTCACTGGCCGCGGCAGGCTTCGGGCTGCACGAACCCACCGGCGACGTACTGCCGTCCGAGACGGTGGGTCTGGCACACACCATTCTCGTGCCCGCCCTCGCGGTGGACCGGCGAGGCGTACGGCTGGGCCGCGGCGCAGGCTTCTACGACCGCATCCTCCACTTGGCCGCGCGAGATGCGCGGATCGTCGCAGTGGTGCGTGACGACGAAGTCGTCGACGAACTACCCGAGGAGCCGCACGACGTTCGGATGGGATGGGCACTCACGCCGGGATCAGGGCTGGTCCGCCTCGACTCCGGCGGGCGTGCGGAACAACACAGTCCGTAGATTTGTTGGCACTGTCGGTTGTAGAGTGCTAAAGCCGAACTTATACGCGGAGGAGTCCCCGGTGCCTACTTATTCATATGCCTGCACGGCGTGCGACAACAAGTTCGACATCGTGCAGTCGTTCAGCGACGAGTCGTTGACCGCATGCCCGCAGTGCACCGGCAAGCTTCGTAAGCTTTTCAACTCGGTCGGCATCGTCTTCAAGGGCAGCGGCTTCTACCGCACTGATTCGCGCAGCGGTGGTACCTCGAGCGAATCCGCGACTCCCGCGAAGACCGAGACCAAGTCCGATTCGGCGCCCGCCGCGGCGTCCACGTCGTCGACCTCGACCGCCGCAGCCGCCAGCTGACCCGTCCGACTCCCCCGGAGTTGTCCACAGGCACCTTGTTCATCCACAGGTTGCCCGAATTCGCCGGTTTCTCAGGTCCGGCGGGCCGATCCGAACCCTAGATTCGGAGCATGCCCGCCGGACCTGTGCTGTTTCGCCACCGTTCCCCACGACCCGCGTCGTCGCTGGAGCTGAGCCTTCCCGACCGCATCCGTACCCTTCTGCGCCCCGGCTGGGCCCGCTCCGTGGCCGTCAGACGTATCGTTGCGGCGCTCCTCGTCGCCCTGGCCGCACTTCTCGCGCTCAGAGACGATCCTGCCTCTGAACGGACCGCCGTGGTGGTTGCCGCGCGCGATCTGACTCCGGGGGTCTCGCTCACCGCCGAGGACGTCGAGTTCGCGGATCGCGACACTTCGGCCCTCGCGGCAGGAACCCTCACCGATCTCGCCCACGTCGTGGGCCACACCCTCGCCGGCCCGGTGCCTGCCGGTGAAGCGCTCGTCGACACGAGGATCCTCGGGCCGCGTCTCGCCGCTGCCGCGGTGGGCACCGACAATGCGCGCGTCGTCCCCATCCGGCTTGCCGACGCAGGAGTCGGCCGGTTGCTGCGCGAAGGAGACAGAGTCGACGTCCTGACCGTGACGGGCGAGTCCGACGCGGCGATGCCCGATGCACATGTGCTTGCCCGTGGCGCCGTGGTGGTACTCGCTCAACACGAGGAAGCGTCCGACCAGCGCGAACGCGTGATTCTCGTGGCACTCGAGCCGGAACAGGCCACCGCGGTGGCTGCGGCGTCGCTTGTAAGCGCATTGACCGTGACGCTCCACTGAGCCCACACGGCAGACCCGATCGGATTATCGTCCCTCTATCGGCATGTGATGCAGAGCACAACGCATCGCAGACGCGCCGATGCCGCGTCCACGCGGTCCAGCCGAAAGGGAGAGCACCGCATGTTGAAAGGCTTCAAGGACTTTCTACTGAGAGGCAATGTCCTCGATCTTGCCGTCGCGGTAGTGATCGGCACCGCCTTCACCGCCATCGTCACCGCCTTCACCGAGTACATCATCGAGCCGCTCATCGCCGCGCTCGGCGGCGAGAACGAGATGGGGTGGGGCTTCCAGCTCATCGCCGACAACCCGTCGACGTTCATCAACATCGGCGCCGTGATCTCCGCGGCCATCAACTTCATCATCATCGCGGCGGTCGTGTATTTCGTGCTGATCGTGCCTGCCAACGCCGCGAAGAAGCGCTTCGTCACCGAGGAGTCCGACGAGAAGGCCAGCGCCGAGGACCTGCTCATCCAGATCCGCGACATCCTCGAAACTCAGGCCTCACAACCGGGCCAGGGTGGCGCGCACGCCAAACCCGCGCCCGACCAACTCTGACCGCGAACGGGAGTCCCTTCGCCGGTGCGTGAAAAAGCTGGGCCCGCTCGCAGTGCGAGCGGGCCCAGCTTGTGAAACTTCGGCGTGCGCCGGACGTCTACTTAGACGGTCCAGGCCTGACCGTAGGTGGTGACGTTGTCGCCGTTCGCGGTGATCGCGCGGACGAACGGACGCACCTGGACAGCGCCGAGCACGCCGGAGGCGGTGCCGTGGACGTTGGAGAACTGAACGGTCTTGAAGTCGCCGTCGAACTCGCCCTCGGCGACGACGAGCTCCTCGATGCCCGGAGCCGGGGTCAGCTCGAGCTCGGCGTATGCCTGCGGGAGGATGTCGGTGACCTTGGCGCTGGGCTTGTCCGACAGCGACAGCTCGAGCTGCGGAGTGGAGTAGGTGACGCCGATGGCGCCGTCGATGCTGCCGGCCCATGCGAACTGGTAGCCGAACTGCATGGTGGTGCCGGCCTCGTCCGCTGCACCCTCACCGAGGAGGTTCACGGTGCCGCGGCCGTTGTGGAAGAACTCGCGGTTGAACGGGCTGCCACCGAGCGCCGGGACACCCTGGATGAAGGTGTCTTCCTGCGTCACGACGACCTCGAGGCCGTCGGAGACGATGCGGTTCTGGTCATTGACCTCGGCCGAAGCGGCACCCGAAGCACCGACGACCATGCCGAGGACTGCGGCACCGGCCAGGACGCTGTTGCGTGCGGCCTTGAAGCCACGCGACTTGATTCCCATGATTACTCCGTACTAGGTGGTGGGGATTTACTGCGGGAGTGCTCGGACCGGACTCAGAGAGTCCAGACCTGGCCGTAAGTGGTGACGTTGTCGCCGTTGTCCGTGATCGCACGAACGAACGGGCGAACAGAGACGGGCCCGATGACGCCGGTGGCGGCACCGTGGACGTTGGCGATCTGCACTTCCTTGAAGTCGCCGTCGAATGCGTTCTCAGCAACGACGACCTCCGCGATACCGGGAGCCTGAGTCAGCTCGACGCCAGCGGTGACCTGCGGAAGCAGACCCTTGACGGTGGGCGTCGTCTTGACCGTATCTACCAGGGTGTACGCAGGAACCTTCTTGCCCTCAGCATCGAGGATCTCCTCGCCGTTCTCGTCGTGCTGGTAAACCGGCTCCCCGTCCGCGTCGAGGATCGGTTCCTGCACCTGGGCCGTTTCGAACTTGGCCTCGAGGTCCGGACTGGTCCAGCTGAAGCCGATCGCACCGTCGAGCGATGCCGACCATGCAACCTGGTAGCCGAACTGGAAGGTCGTGCCCTCGAACTCTGCAGCCTCGGGCCCGACGATGTTGGCGAGGCCGCGACCGTTGTGGAACCACTCGCGGCTCAGCGGGCTGCCACCGATCGGGGGCACACCGTTGATGAAGGTGTCTTCCTGGGTGACGATGACCTCGTGGCCGTCGGAGACGATCCGGTTCTGATCATTGACCTCGGCGCTTGCCGCTCCGGCCGATCCGAGAACCAGACCGGCCACAGCGGCCGCCGCCACCGTGGCGTTGCGGGCGGTCCGGAAACCGCGTCGCGTCTGAATCTTCATGAATGCCTCATTCGTTCTCTGGTGCCGGTTTGCGCGCCCGCGTCCGACAACTTGGTCGCCCTAGCCGTCCGCGAGGCGCATCCCACACTGAGCTCACCGCCGGTCTTTGCCGTCGGTGAGCTCGTTGTTGATCAACGTCCGCACGGTTTGCGTTACCGATTCGTGATCAAAGTGGGGTCGCCGCGACCTTTCCTTGACCTGATCGAACCTGTGAGGAGATTAGACCGTGACCAATCTCGAGGCAATGGCTACACCCAGCCTGCGGAACTCTCACGAAACACAGTCAGACACAAGTAGGAAACGCAAGATATGCGTCACCCGGATTCACCCCAAGATTCCGGAATGACCCGCGGTCATTGGGTGTTGCCATCAAGATTCGGACATTCATGCAGGTAACTGCTCGAATTACGTGCACTTTAAGTGCACATACCTCACCCGCCCCTGTGATCATGAACACCCGTTGCGCTCGCCACGCGGACACCCTGCAGGGAAACGCGACATTACGAATGGGTTGCGACACGCCGACCCGAGGACAATGCCAGGACTTAAGTTACCCTATGCAAAGTGACTGATATCACAATCATCCGTGATGAGGGGGTACCTGACGTTTGAGCCATTCGTCGGAGTCGCCCGATCTCTCTTCGTCGACCCCGCGTTCGTCCTTCGTCGTGTCGGGAAGGGCGTCCCCGAAGATCCGAGCAAGCCGCGCCCGGTCGATCCGGGCGCGGCTCTTCTCTTCAGCGGTGTTGTCCGACCGAGCGGTGTAGTCGCGCTCGTCGTCGTCCGCCATGTCGTCAGCAGAGATGAGTTATTCCTCCACTCGCGACAACTCTTCGATGACATGGGTCGCGAGAGGCAACAACGTTGCCATGCCGTCGCGGATCGCCGCGCGCGACGACGCGAGATTCACGACGAGCGTCGAACCCGACACTCCGACGAGCCCGCGCGAGAGGCCCGCATCGACGGCACCCGACGCGAGGCCGGACGACCGCAGAGCTTCGGCGATCCCCCTGATCTCGTGATCGAGCACGTCCGCGGTCGCGTCCGGAGTCACGTCGCGCGGGGTCACGCCGGTGCCGCCGACCGAAATCACGAGATCCACTCCTCCGATCACCGCAGTGTTGAGCGCGTTGCGGATCTCGATCTCGTCGGCGGATACCGACACGACGCCGTCGACGGCGTAGCCGGCTTCGACGAGCAGTTCCGTCACGAGCGGGCCGGTCGAATCGGGGCTGTCTCCGTGGGAGACCCGGTCGTCGACGATCACGACGAGTGCGCGTCCCTTTAGGGGAGTTTCGAGTTCCATGGAGTCAAAGGTAGTTCGCAGGTCGTCCGGACGCGCAGTGTGTTCGACAATCTCCATGATGTCTGCCTCCTGAATCATCGGCCACCATCCGCGTCGGAGGCGGTTTGAACATCGACCGTCGTCGGGTTGTTGCCCTGCGCGTCGGTGTACGTGACGCTCACCGTGGTGCCCGGCGCCTGCGAGCGGATCGCCGCGATCAGGGAATCGCCGTCCGTGACGACGCGGTCGTTCACCTTCGTGATGACCGAACCGGCGGGGATCCCGGCACGATCGGCGGGCCCGTCCTGAACCACCTCGACCACGGCAGCGCCGTTCACGTCCGCCCGAGCGGGGACCTGGACACCGATGAGCGCATGTGTCGCGGTGCCCGTGGCGATGAGTTCGTCTGCGATCCGCCGTGCCTGATCGACGGGAATCGCGAAGCCGAGGCCGATGGATCCGGACTGTTGACCCGACGTCGCGATAGCGGTGTTGATTCCGACGAGGCGACCTTCCATGTCGACGAGCGCACCACCCGAGTTGCCGGGGTTGATGGCGGCATCGGTCTGGATCGCGTCGATCACGGTGTTCTGATTCCCGGTTTCACCACTGGCAGAGACGGGCCGGTTGAGCGCCGAAACGATTCCCGAGGTCACCGTGCTTTCGAGGCCGAGCGGTGAGCCGACCGCCACCACGGGCTGACCCACCTGGAGGTTCTCCGAGTTGCCCATCTCGATGGGGGTGAGGTCGTCGCGGCCTTCGGCACGGATCACCGCGATGTCGGTCATCGGGTCCGTCCCGACCACCGTGGCCTTTGCCGACGATCCGTCGGCGAAGGCCACGGTGAGCTCTGCGCCCGGACCGGCTCCTGCCACGACGTGATTGTTGCTGAGGATCAGACCGTCGGACGAGAGGACGACCCCCGACCCTTCACCCGCACCGGAACGCCCGACCACCTCGATACGGACGACGCTGGGCACGACCCGCTGCGCGACCGCCTGCACCGACCCCTCGGGGGCATTCGCCACCGTCGTGGTCTCCGGTCGAGGTGAGTCGAGTGAGTTGACCACCCCGGCTCCGCCGGAATCACGAACCGACCATGCACCCACCGCGCCACCGATACCGCCACTGACGATCGCCAGGGCGACAGCACCCACGACGAGTGCGGTACGCCCGGACCTGCGCTGTTGCGGGGGCTGCGGCGCCTGCTGGTACGGAGCCGTCGGCGGGGTTCCGTACTGGTACGGCTGCTGCGGCTGCGCGGAGCCGGGTTGTGCATGCCCAGGTTGCCCGTGCGCAGGTTGTCCGGAACCGTGGGTGGGGTCGTCGGTCATTCGTTCGTCGCCTTCATCCTTAGAGTCGATCCGAGTGGAGGATTTCTACTTCATCCAATATGGACCCGACAGCTGAGAAGGTCCTGAAGAATCAGCTCAGAGTTTCCTGGCAATTCCACTCTCTCGGCGATCATCAGGCATCGAGTTGCGGAGTGCCCGGAAGAACGATGCGGATGAGGGCACCCCCGCGCTCCGACCTGTCCACCGCGATCGTCCCGCCGTGCTTCATCACCACCTGCCGCACGATCGCCAGACCCAGCCCCGAGCCGGGCATCGACCGCGCGGTCGTCGCACGGTAGAACCGTTCGAACACCAGCTCACGCTCTTCTTCTGGGATGCCGGGTCCGGCGTCGTCGACGGTCAGTTCCATCAGGCCGGTGCCGATCTGGTGCATCTTCACCACCACGTCCTGGTCGGCCGGACTCCACTTCGCCGCATTGTCGAGGACGTTGACCACCGCTCGGGTGAGTGTCGCGTGGTCGCCGAAGACGAACCACTGTTCGGTGACAGCGGTGAAATCGATCTCCGTGCGACGTCGTCGTGCGCGCTCGAGGCTGCGATCGACAACCTCGGCGATGTCGACGGCCTCGAACACCGTCTCCGGCGCATCCTCCCTTGCCAGGTCGACGAGGTCGCCGACCAGCGTCGACAGTTCCGCGATCTGACCGACGACGTCTTCGCGGAGTTCGGCCATGTCGTCGTCGGGCAGGCTCGGTGCCCCGGGGCGGCTCGCGGCGATGAGCAGTTCCATGTTGGTTCGCAGCGAGGTCAGTGGCGTGCGCAGCTCGTGGCCTGCATCGGCGACGAGCCTGGACTGTCGCTCCCGTGATTCGGCGAGCGCCCGCAACATCATGTTGAAGCTCTCGGTGAGTCGCGCGAGTTCGTCGTGCCCGGTCACCCGGATGGGTCTCAGGTCGTCGGTCCTCGCGACACGTTCGGCGGCGGCGGTGAGTCGCGCGATCGGCCGCAGACCGGTGCGACCCACCGTTGCACCGACAGCCGCGGCGAGCACCACCCCGCACCCGCCGACGATGAACAGCACGCTCGCGAGCCGGTTGAGCACTTCGACGGTGGGTCGCAGTCGCTGCGCGATGACGATGGTGCTGCCGTCGGGGATCTGCTGCGCCAGGACCCGGTGCTGCGCGACGGTCCGCAACGACGACGGTTGATCGCCCTCGGCGACGGCGAGTTCGGGATCTCCGATCGGCACCGACGACCCGGGCGGCACATATCGGCCGAGGTCGGGGTAGATGAGCGCGACGCTGATGTCGGAGCTGTAGAGCTGGGCGCCCCCGATGTAGCGGGGATCGTAGGTGATCAGCGTGCTCGATTCGACGAGCGCGGCCACCCGGGCGTGCAGTTGCTTGTCGATGTCGGAATAGAGGGCACGCGACACCACCATGTACGCGGCAATGGATGTCACCGCGACCGCGAGCGCTACCGCTCCGGCAGCCAGCCAGGTGACCCGGGTGCGCAGCGGCACCGAACGGGTCAACAACATGGGAGGTCTCATCTGCTCACTCACGGAGGGGTCTCGCGGAGCACGTAGCCGACGCCGCGCACCGTGTGGATGAGTCGCGGTTCGCCCCCGGCCTCGGTCTTGCGGCGCAGGTACCCGACGTACACCTCGAGGGCGTTACCCGACGTCGGGAAGTCGTAGCCCCACACTTCCTCGAGGATCCGGCTACGAGTGAGCACACGCCGCGGATTCGCCATGAGCATCTCCATGAGCGCGAACTCGGTGCGGGTGAAGCTGATCTGCCTGTCCCCGCGGGCCACCTCACGGGTCGCGGGATTGAGGGTGAGGTCGTCGAAGCTCATCGCGTCCTCGAGCCCACCTTCCGGATCCGGGCCGGCGCGGCGCAGCAGCGCCCGGAGCCGGGCGAGGAGTTCTTCGAGCGCGAACGGTTTGGGGAGGTAGTCGTCGGCGCCGGCATCGAGCCCCGATACCCGCTCCGACACCGAGTCGCGTGCGGTGAGCACGAGGATCGGCAGGTCGTCGCCGGTGCTCCGCAGTCGGCGGCACACTTCGAGCCCGTCGACGCGCGGCATCATGACGTCGAGCACCATCGCGTCGGGTCGGGCGGCGGCGACCTTCTCGAGTGCGTCGTGCCCGTCGAACGCCAAGTCGACGGTGTATCCATTGAAGCTGAGTGATCGGCGCAGGGACTCCCGCACCGCCCGGTCGTCGTCGACCACCAAGATGCGCATGCACACCAGTGTGAACCGAAGCGCTGAGAGGTGCCTGAGAACGGTTGCGCTGTCAAGCCCGTGTCGCGAGTCCGGTACGATTGCGCAATCGAGACGCTGCGGACGGTCGCCCACGCGGCCACCTGCGGAAGTTCGGGTTCTCATGGACACGTGAGCCTGCCCGCCCCGGGAGTTACCCGGCGTCCACGTCGAGCTGGTGAGGAGCGAGGAATGGCTGTCAAGCGAGGACCGTCGAAGAAGTCGCGTGCCGTCGAGGGCCGCAAGCCGAAGAAGAATCCCCTCTTCGCGGCAAAGATCGATCATGTCGATTACAAGGACGTGAACCTGCTCCGCACGTTCATCTCTGACCGCGGCAAGATCCGCAGCCGCCGCGTCACGGGCCTGACCCCGCAGCAGCAGCGCGAGGTCGCCATCGCCGTCAAGAACGCCCGCGAGATGGCTCTGCTGCCCTACGTCACCAGCAAGTAACACGCATCGAAGGCGCCCCTCCCGATTTTCGGGAGGGGCGCCTTTCGTCACGGTCGAGTGTGCAGTTGTTGTCGTCTGTACTCGATGCGCGCGCCGAGTTGTGCACGCTCAAACTGGCGCTCCGGCCGCACGGAGCCGCTGCCGGACCCGGGCCACGATCGATGCGGGCTTTCGCCGAAGCTGCTCGGAGTTGACGCGGACCACCGACCATCCGAGCGACGCAAACGCTTCGTAGCGCTCGATGTCGTACGTGCGCTGACGTTCGTCGGTCCAATGGTGAGTTCCGTCGTACTCGACGGCTGTGCGCCATTGTCGCCATCCCATATCGGCGTGCCCGATCACCCGTGAGCCGTCGACGATCGGCACCTGCGTCTCGGGGGTCGGTAGGCCGCTACGGACGAGCAGCAGCCGAACCCGGGTCTCGGGGATCGATTCGGCGCCCGGGTCTACCAGCGCCACAACCGCGGCCAACTGCTTCAAGCCACGCTCACCGGGATGACGCGCAGCGAGGTCGAGGATGCCGCGGGGGTGAAGGCCGGTCGCTCGGCACAGTCCGTCCAGTGTGGCGATCGCGTCGTCACGCTCGAGCCGGCGCCCCACGTCGAACGCTGTCCGGGCCGGTGTCGTGACACGCATCGCGTCGACGACGCACATCTCGTCGTCGCTCAATGCGGTGCTGTGGATCACCACTCCGGCGGAGCCTCGGCGGCTACCGGTGCGAACGAGTTCGGCCGGGGCGGTCGTGTCGATCCAGCGGCAGCCGTGCAGAGCCGCAGCGGACAATCCCGCCGCCACACCGCCGCGAGCGGACCACAGCCACGCCGCCCGCGCCCGCAGTACCGGAGTCACCTCCACGTCCGGATGGATGTAGACGTTGCGGTGCACCCGCCGGAAGCGGCGGAGCTGTCGCAGCGACACTCGGCCCGCGGCCACCGCTTCGGTGCCGATGAACGGTTCGTCGAATTCCCCCATGAGCACCGACAATGCCCGGCGCTGCGCCCGCAGGGAAGGCGCGGGAGGCATATGTGGACAACTTCGTCGTTGTGCACAAGTGGGCAGTTTTCATGACATTTGCGACCAGATGTGCACGGTCGATCGAGCGCCGTCAGGAGATCATTAGACTAGGCAATCGTGTCTGGCGTGATCTCGGGATTCACTGTGATCTTCGTGATCATCGCAATCGGCTTCGTGCTGGGCCGACGCGGCACGCTCGGCGCCGAGGCACAGACGGTACTCAGTCGCATGGTGTTCGTCGTCGCCACGCCCGCGTTGTTGTTCGACGCGCTCGCCACCTCCGACCTGTCGACAATCTTCTCCGAGCACCTCTACGTCGGCGCGACCACCGCGTTCGCCGTGTCCATCGTCTACATCGTGATCGCCCGCATATGGCTGAAACGTGCGGTCCCCGAGTTGACGATCGGCGCGCTCTCATCCGGATACGTCAACTCCGCGAACCTCGGCATCCCCATCGCCGTGTTCGTGCTCGGCGACGCCTCGTTCGTCGCGCCCCTGATGCTGTTCCAGATCGTGGTGCTCTCCCCCATCGCGCTCACCGCCCTCGACCTGTCCACCGCGCGACAGGGAGCATCGCGGATCCAGACGCTCATCACACCGTTCAAGAACCCGATCGTCGTCGCCGGTGCTGCCGGGCTCGTCGTCGCAGGGAGGGGGTGGAGCGTGCCCGACGCACTGCTGCAACCGATCCAGCTTCTCGGCGGCGCGTCGGTGCCCGGCGCACTTCTCGCGTTCGGGTTGTCGCTGCAGGGCGTGCGGGTACTCCAGAAGGGCACCAGCCCGAGGCGCGACATCGCGCTCGCGTCGATGCTCAAGATCGTCGTCCAGCCGGTGCTCGCGTGGGCGATGGGTCGCTACCTGCTCGGGCTCGACGGCACAGAACTGTTCGCGGTGGTCGTCGTCGCGATGCTGCCGACCGCGCAGAGCGTGTTCGTCTACGCGAGCGCCTACGGCCGCGGCATGGTCCTCGCCCGCGACGCCGCGCTCGTCACCACCATCGCGGCGATCCCAGGGATCGGCGTGGTCGCCGCGCTACTCGCCTGATCTTCCCACCGACCACGCGGCCCACAGTCGCGCATACCGGCCGCCGCGGCGAACCAGCTCGTCGTGCGAGCCCTGTTCGACGATCCGCCCGTCGTCCATCAGCACGATCCGGTCGGCGCGCGCCGCCTGGCTCAACCGATGAGCGACGATCAGCGCGCTCCGCCCCTTCAATGCTTCCTCCGCCGACGCCTCGAGCTCGTCGGCGCCTGCCGACCCGGCGTCGGCCGTGGCCTCGTCGAGAATGACCAGGGCCGGATCGAGCAGGATCAGGCGTGCCAGCGCGAGCTGCTGTTCCTGCATCGGAGTGAGGACGTGGCCGCCCGAGCCCACCTCGGTGTCGAGCCCCGACGGCAGCCGCGACACCCAGCCGTGAGCTCCGACCCGTTCGAGCACGGAGACGAGCTGCTCGTCCGTTGCGTCGGGAGCTGCCATCCGCAGGTCGTCGCGCACCGCTCCGGAGAACACGTGCACTTCCTGGGTGACGAGAGCGATCTCGCGGGTACGACGCTCGTCGCCCAGTTCAGCGATCGGGACTCCACCGAACGTCACGGTTCCGGCGCGTACGGGATGCACGCCCGCGAGCAGCGCTGCGAAGGTGGTCTTCCCCGCCCCGGAGGCACCGACGAGCGCGACGTGTTCGCCGTCGCCGATTGTGAGATCCACCCCGTGCACGATCTCCGGTCCGGTCTCGTATCCGAAACGCACGTCGCGCGCGACGAGTTCACGGCCCGCCGGCGACGGCGACTCGGCATCCTCGCGATCCGTGCCGTCGTACTCTTCGCACTCCTCGATCAGACCCGCGATCCGCGACAGGGACGCGAGTCCGCTCTGCAGCGAGTCCATCACCATCAGCAGCTGTCCGAGCGGCCCGAACAGTCGCAGGAAGAACAGCATCGCGGTGGTGGTGACGCCGACGGTGACCGCGCCGCCGTCGACGAGCAGGAACCCGACGAACAGGATCGACGCCATGCCGAGGAATTCGGCGAGGTTCACCCGGCCGAACAGGCGGTTCACGACGATGCGGGCCCGCAGCTCCCACCGCGCGACCCACCACGAATGTTCGTCGATCGGGCCGGCGAGGCTCGGTCCGAGATCGAACGCGTGCACCGTCGGCAGGCCACGGATCCCGCCGAGTACGTGGTGCGCACGCTCCCCCATCGCGATCCGCGACTTCTGATAGATCGGCGGGGCGGCGCGCGTGTACATGCGCGCACCCAGATAGTGGACGGGCAGCACCACGATCAGCACAATCAGGAAACGCCAGTCCAGCACCGCCAGGCCGAGCATCGTGAGCACGACGGTGAACAGTGCACCGGAGATCGCGGGGGCGGCCTCACGGATTGCGGAACTGACCTGAGCGACATCGTCCGTCGCCCGCGACACGAGGTCGCCGCTGCCCGCCGATTCGATCCGGGCCAGCGGCATGCGCATCGCCGCCGCGAGCATGCGTTCGCGCAGGCGTGCCAGACCGGTCTCGAAAAGCTGCGAGGTGAGCATCAGGCCGAAACCACTCAATGCAGCGAACACCACGACGCCGACGACCATCGCCGCGGCGAGCCACGCGATGTCGGTGAGATCGCCACCCTCGAGCACGACATCGACCGACCGCCCCATCGCCCACGGCGTCACCAATCCGGCCGCGGCACCGACCACCAGCACGACGAACAGGCCGCACGCCGCGGGGCCCTTACCTGCGAACGCCGAGCGCGAGATGCGGACAGTGCCGCGCGCATCCGCGGTCCGGAACCGCTCACCTGCACGAACGCCAGTGGTGGTCATCGGCTCTCTCCAGGGGATGCGAAGGAACGTCCAGGTACGTCGCGGTCGGTCAGCACGACCACGTCGTCGGCCGCTGCCGTGAACGCGGGCGATCGGGTGAACACGACCGTGGTCTGTCCGCGCCGCAGCTCCGGCAGGCGTTCGGCGATCGTGGCCTCGGTGACGGAGTCGACGGCCGTCGTCGGATCGACCAGAACGAGCACCTCCGCCGGCGCGGCGAGAGCGCGTGCGAGCGAGACACGCTGGCGCTGTCCACCGGACAGCAGCCGCCCGGCCTCACCGACCGGTGTGTCGAGTCCGGCGGGCAGTACTCGTGCGACGTCGTCGCACGCGGCAGCGAACACCGCACGGGTGACCCGCGCATCGGCATCGGAAGCGCCCTCCGGTATTCCCGCGGCGATGTTGTCGACGACGGTGCCCTCGAACAGGTGCGACGCGTGCGGCACCACCCGCATGCTGCGCCTGGCTGCGTCGGATCCGAGGTCGAACAGGTCGACGCCACCGATGAGGACGCGGCCGCGTTCCGGGTGTCGTGAGCGCGACAACACGGCGACGAGATCTGCGGTGGTCTCTGCGTCGGTGTGGACCACGACGAAGGCACCCGCGGTGATGCTCAGGTCCAGGTCGCGCGCGTGTCCGGCAGTCAATGAATCGAATTCGACGGCGGAGTCGCCGGGAGCGTCACGATCACCGGTGTCGACGGCGGGCGGCGCCTGCAGAACACTGAGAACTCGTTCCGCGGAGGCGACCGCTGCCGCCCACACCGCACCCATGTTGGATCCGAGCGCGGCGAGCGGACCCATGATCACCTGTGTCACGCCGACGACGGTGATGAGCTGCCCCACGGTCAGCGACCCGGTCACCGCCATCGCTCCTGCCGCCACAGCGACACCGACGATGAGCAGGCCCGACGCGAATTCCATGGTCGCGATGTATGCGCCTTCGGCACGGGCCGAACGGAGCACGCCGTCGAGGGCACGGCGACTCGCTCCCACATACCGCCGCGACGCCTCCGCGTCGGCACCGATGCCCTTGACGACACGAATGCCCGTGACGAGGTCGGTGGCGGTGCCTGCGGCCGCACCCGCGACCCGCTGTTCCTCGAAGCTGCGCCGGCGCAACGGGCCCGAACCTTTGTCGAGCAGCCACAGGATCACCGGCGCTCCGATGAGAATCGCCAGGCCGAGCGGCCACGACACGCTCAGAAGCATGATTGCTCCGAACACGACCGCGGCGACGTGACCGATCGGGTACACCATGACGGCGATGCCACGGGCGAGCTGCTCGACGTCCGACGTCGCGATGTTGAGCATGTCGCCGGGGGTCCGCTGCGGACCGCCCACACCGCGCACGTCGAGGATCCGGTCGGTCACGCGCGTGCGCATCCGATGCTGCACCGCGAGCATGCCTGCCTGCCCGATCCGCCCGCCGAACCGGGCCGACACCGTCAGGACCGCGAAGACCGCGGCGAGGACGAGCAGCCACCGCCACAGCGCATCGAAGTCCCTGGTGGCGACCGCCCGGTCGATGGCCTGCCCCATGACGACGGGCACGAGCGTCTCGCACACCTGATGGATCGCGACCAGCAGCGCGGCGGGAATCGTCCACTTCTTCGCCGCCAGCATCGTCCGCACGGTGAACCGGCGCGGAGTGGTCGTGTCGTCGACGACGACCTCGGGCGTCGGCATCGCCCGGGGAGGCGGGTCGAAAAACACTGGCAGCTTCATGGTCCTCCGGTCATCGTGCGCGGCCTCCACACATTGCCACGTGGCACGCCTACGGTGGAAAGCATGCGTCTGTTCGTGCTCCTCGCCTGCTGCCTTCTCGCCGCCGCCTGCGGTTCGACACCCCCGGACGTCGAGCCGCTACCGGAGAGTCCCGAACCCGCAGGCGCCACGGTGTTTTCGGCGCGACCCGACATCGTCGAGGCTCATCCTCTGACGATCACGTCTTTCTCGCGCAGCGGCGACGACCGGATCTCGCTGCATTTCGAGACCGGAACTCCGCAGTGCTTCGGCGTCGATCCGACCGTGACCGAGACCGACGACGTCGTGACGGTGTCGCTGATGGGCGGCACCTTGCCCGAGATGCAGGACAGCATGTGCATCATGGTCGCGGTGTTCGGAACCATCGAGGTTCAGTTGGAGTCACCGCTCGGGGATCGAGTGGTCACCGCCGCCTGACCCATGCAGTCTCCTCCTCGGCACTGGCTCCTCTACCTCTGCGTCTCCACCGCACTGCTGCATGCGGCATTCCAGTCGGTGCGCGTCCTCGTCTCCTACCGGATCCTCTCCCTCGGCGGCGACGCCGCGGCGATCGGCATCATCACTGCCCTGTACGCGCTCGTACCGTTGCTCGCGGCGGTCCGGATGGGACGTGCCGTCGACCGCGGTCACGCCACCGTGATCCTGCGTGTCGGGATCGTCGTGTCCACGGTGGGGGTCGGACTGATCGCGATGAGTTCGGGCCTGCTGGTGCTCGGACTCGGCAACATCGTGCTCGGGCTCGGCCAGCTGCTCGTCACCGTGTCCGGTCAGGCATTCGTCTCGATCCTGTCGCCGCCGGGCGAACTCGACCGTGGCTTTGCCGGCATCACCCTCGGTGTGTCGATCGGACAGGCGGTGGGCGTACCGATCGCGGGTGCGATCGCCGCGACACACAGCACCGGCGACGGCGACGTCGAGACCACGGGCGCACTCGTGGCGATGACTGTGCTGGCGGCGCTCGCGTTGCCCTTCGTCCTCGGCTTGCGGCAACCGCCCGGATCGGGGCGCAGCGCCGACGACGGGCCACCCCAATCGGTACGTTCGATGCTCGCCACCCCCGGCATGAAGCCCGCGATGTTGTCGAGCCTGATCGTGCTGGCCTCCGTCGACCTCATCGTGGTGTACCTGCCGCTTCTCGGTGAGAAGTTCGGATTCGGGGTGCTGCTCGTGTCGGCGCTGCTCACCGCGCGGACCGTCGCGTCGATCGTGTCGCGCGCGTTGCTGCCGTGGGCGCTGCGACGGATCCCGCGTCGGCAGCTGCTGTTGTCGGCGACGGCGGGCACGATCGTGCCGGTCGCGTTGATCCCGCTGGTGCCGAATCCGTGGGTGATCGGTGTGCTGCTCGCGGTGTGCGGGGTGTTCTGGGGTGTGGGGCAACCGCTGACGATGACGTGGGTCGTCGGGCTGGTCGCGCCGCCGGATCGAGCGTCGGCGCTCGCGGTGCGGCTCACCGGAAACCGTCTCGGTCAGGTGATGGTGCCGCTCGCGGCGGGCGCGATCGCCGGCGTCGCGGGTGTCGCCTCGGTGTTCTGGGTGACGGCGGCCCTGCTGTCGGCGGCGGCCACCTCGACGTGGCGCGCCCTGCGCAGCTAGCGACGCCGCCGCATCCGCACGTAGTTGCCCACCACCGCGGCACCGAGACCATCGAGATCCGGCGCCACCACCCGGCCACCCACACGCCGCGCCATGTGGTCGACGATCCGTGCGAGCCCGGGATCGTCGCCGAGACGGAAGATCGTCACCTGCGCATCGATCTTCGCGAGATGATCGAGTTCCCGCACGGTCAGCCCGAGTGTCCGTGCGCTGGGCGGATAGTCGAACGCCGCGTACCCGTCCGGTTCGAGGTGCGCGGTGGGCTCGCCGTCGGTGACGACGAGCACCACCGGCTGCGCGTTCGGATGACGTCGTACGTGTCTGCCCGCGAGCAACAGCGCGTGATGCAGGTTGGTGCCCTGCTCGTAGACGCCGTCCAACCCTGCGAGTTCGGGGGCCGTCACGACGCGCGCGTGCCGTCCGAACGCGATGAGTTGCAGTGCATCGCCGCGAAAGCGGGTGGACACCAAGTGGTTCAATGCGAGCGCGGTGCGCTTCATGGGCACCCATCGTCCGTCCATGACCATCGAGAACGAGGTGTCGACGAGAAGCGCGACCGCGGCCTGCGCACGCTGTTCCGTCTCGACCACTTCGACGTCCGACACCGCCATCCGCACGGGCACCCCCGGATCGCGCAGGGTCGCATTGGTCAAGGTCCGAACCACATCCCACGGTTCGGTGTCGCCGAATTCCCACTGCTTGGTGGCCCCGGTCGGTTCACCCATCGCACCCGCGCGGCGCGTCTCGCGTTGCCCGCCCCGCGACGAGATCCGGTTCATCACATCGCGCAGCGCGTGCTGCCCGAGTTGCCGCATCGCCTTCGGCGACAAGCGCCACTGTCCGTCGGCACCGCGATCGAAGAACCCCTGTTTCTGCAGTTCCTTCTCGAGTTCGGCGAGGGTTCGCGCATCGGCGGCGGCTTCCGGGCCGAGGTGACGTTCGAGTGCGTCGAGGTCGACGTCGTCGAGCGACGCACCCGCATACTGCTGCGACAGCTGCTCGGCGAGCTGGTCGAGTTCGGAGATCTCCTGCAGCGCACCGGTGCCCTCTCCGAGCCCCATGCCCTCGTCGCCACGGAACCGCTGCGACCCCGTCCAATCTTCACCGGGCCTTGCCGCGCGCAGGTTCCCGTCGAGCCGGTCGAGCTGCTGCATGAGGTCGGGTGATCCGAATGCCTGCTGAGCCAGCGCATCGAGCTCGTCGCGCTGTTCCTGCGTCAGCGAATTGCGCAGTCGCTGCGCCGCGGCAGCACGCTGCGCGAGAGAGTCGAGCAGTTCCTCGACGTTCTGCGGATTCTCCGGGAAGAACTCGCCGTGCTCGGCCATGAACTGTTCGAAATCTTCCGGGGTGTCCTCACCGCGGGAGTGCTTGTCGAGCAGATCGTTGAGGTCCGAGAGCATCTCGGCGATGCGCTGCCGATCTTCGGCGGTCGCGCCCTCGAGCGCTTGTTTCATCCCCGTGAATCGCTGGTCGAGCATCTCCCGGCCCAGCAGGTCGCGGATCTTCTCGTAGTCCTCGCGCGCCTGGGTGCTGCGCCAGTCGTAGTCGGCGAGTTCCTGCACGGCTTGCGCCGTGGAACCCGGAAGTTCCTCCATGCGCATCTCCGAGAAGCGCGCATCGTCGTCGAGGGCCCGCGCGAGCGTTTTCCGTTCTTCGAGGACCGCCTTGTCCAGCAGTTCGCGCACTTCCCGCAGGGTGCCGTCGAGGTTGGTGCGGTCGAGCAGCTCACGCTTACGCCGGTTCGCCTGCGCCGCAAGTTTGTCCAAGCCTCGCATGTTGTCCTGACCGCGCCGGAGCAACTCGCGGAGGGCCTGCCGCGGGGAGCTACCGGCGAGGACGTCGTCGCCGATCGAGGCGAGTGCCTCGCGCAGATCCACCGGCGGAGCGAGCGGGTCACCGCCGTGATACGGACCGTAGCGAGCGGCCCGACTCATCAGGAGTACACCGCCGCGCCGTCGTCGCCGGTGTCCTTGGAGATCCGGCGTGCGAGGTAGAGCCCTTCGAGGGCGAGTTCGATTGCGGATGCCCTGGATCCGGGGTCGCTCGCGTCGAGTCGGTCGGCGACGTCGTCGAGCACCGGCAGTTCCGGCAGCTCGTCGAGCAGTACTTTCGCCGTGATCCGCTCACCTGTCACCACGGGCTCGCCCTGTTCGACGGCCGAGACAAGGGGCGCGAGATCGATGCCTGCGAGGCGGGCGCGCGCGGTCTCTGCGGTCGCGCGACGCAGCAGATGGTCGAGGACCTCGAATTCGCGTCCTTCTTCACCGGACTCGAATTCGACCTTGCCGCGCAGCACCTCGACGACCGTGGCGAGATCGACCGGGCGCGCCACCGGGTCGGCCTCCCCCAGCACCGCACCGCGGCGCACGGCCGCGGCGGCGACGGTCTCGGCACCCGCGACCGCGAACCGCGCCGACACACCGGAACGTTGATCGACGGACGTCGACTCACGCAGCAGCCGGGTGAAGCGCGCGAGGATCTCGAGCAGGAATCCTGGGACGCGTGCCTGCAGGTCGGCTTCCTGCTCGATGACCGCGATCTCGTCGTGGAGTTCCATCGGATAGTGGGTGCGGATCTCGGCGCCGAAGCGGTCCTTGAGCGGAGTGATGATGCGCCCGCGGTTCGTGTAGTCCTCCGGGTTGGCGCTCGCCACGAGCAGCACGTCGAGCGGAAGCCTGATGGTGTATCCGCGCACCTGGATGTCGCGTTCCTCCATCACGTTCAGCAGCGACACCTGGATGCGTTCGGCGAGGTCGGGCAGCTCGTTGACGGCGACGATGCCGCGGTGCGAACGCGGCACGAGACCGAAGTGGATGGTCTCGGGGTCGCCGAGGCTGCGACCCTCCGCGACCTTGACGGGGTCGACGTCGCCCACGAGGTCGGCGACGGACGTGTCCGGCGTGGCCAGCTTCTCCGAGTAACGCTCACTGCGGTGCCGCCACGCGACGGGCAGGTCGTCGCCGAGTTCGGCCGCGCGACGGATCGACGCGGGTGTGATCGGCTCGTAGGGATGCTCGCCAAGTTCCGACCCGGCGATCACGGGTGTCCATTCGTCGAGCAGTAGCGGCAGGGTGCGCAGCAGCCTGGTCTTGCCCTGACCTCGCTCACCGAGCAACACCACGTCGTGGCCGGCGAGCAAGGCCCGTTCGAGCTGCGGGACCACCGTCTCGTCGAATCCGACGATGCCGGGCCACGGGTCGGCGCCGTCGCGTAGCGCTGTGAGCAGGTTCTGCCTGATCTCATCCTTGACGGAGCGCTGCACGTGTCCGGACGCGCGCAGCTCACCGAGGGTGGATGGGCGGGATGTGGGTGACGTCACCTCACCCAAGGTACGACCGTCGCGTCGTTTCGGCATCCCCTCCGGTTTCCCGGGGCGTGAAAGGGCAGCGCCGGGGCGTGTCGCACTTACACTTCCGCTCATGGACACCTGGCTCCTGGTGACACTGCTCGGTCTCGGCCTGGCCGCCGCGACCGGGTTGCGCACGTTCCTCCCGCTGCTGATGTTGAGCGCGGCCGTGCACTTCGAACTGTTCGGCATTGCCGTGGGTGATTCGATGCAGTGGGTCGGTTCCATGGCGGCGCTCACGGCGCTGGCGATCGCGACCGTCGCGGAGGTGCTCGCAGATCTGATCCCGTTCGTCGACAATGCATTGTCTCTGGCCGGTACGGTCACTCGCCCGATCGCGGGTGCGCTGGTGGCGTGGGCGGCGTTCAGCAATCTCGATCCGACGTGGGCGGCGATCGCCGGGATCGTCGTGGGCGCGCCCACCGCGCTTGCGGTGAGCACCGCGCAGACCGGCACCCGCGCCGTGAGTACCGCCACAACCGCGGGAGCAGGCAACCCCGTGTTGTCGGTGGTCGACAGCACCGTGTCGTTCGTGACGTCGCTGATCGCGCTGGTCCTGCCGCTGCTCATCATCCCTTTGTTGATCTTGTTCGGCTGGGTCGGGTTCAAGGGATACGACCGGATGCGACGCGCACGCCGCGCACGACCGGCCTGAATGCCCGCACGGTCGGGTCCTTCTGATAGACAAATGACATGTCGGACACCGAGATCACCTTTTCCAGCGGCGATGTGACCCTGCACGGCAGCATGCGCATCCCCGTCTCGATCAAGGGAGCGGTACCGGCAGTTCTGTTGCTCGCGGGCAGCGGCCCCACCGATCGCAACGGCGACAGCGCCCTGCTCCCGGGCCCGATCGGGACGCTTCGCCATCTCGCCGACGTCCTCGAAGACAACGGGTTCGCCAGCCTGCGCTACGACAAGCTCGGCAGCGGCACCACAGGCCTCGGCCCTTACGAAGTCGAAGACGTCGCCGATCTCGGATTCTCGACGTTCATCGACGCAGCCGCCGATGCAATGGCGTTCCTCGCACGGCAACGTGGCGTCGACTCCACACGGATGTACGTCATCGGACACAGCGAGGGTGCGCTCATCGCCCTGGCTCTCGCCCAGGACACCGCTCAACACGACAGCAAGGCGAGCGGAGCGACGGGGAACGAGATCGACATCAAGGGCCTCGGTCTGCTCGAGCCGCTGGCCGTGCGCCTGCTCGACCTGCTGACCGCCCAGATCGACGCCCAGCTCGACGCCGTGGTGTCCGCGCGGCAGCTCCCGGTGCAGATCGCCGACGAACTACGTGTCGCGCTGGCGGGTGCTGTCGAGTCACTGCGCGCCGACGGCACGCTGAGCGACAACCTGCCCGAGCCGCTGCGCAACGCAGGTCTCGTCTCGGCCAACGCAAAGGCACTCGCCGAAGAGGATGCCCTCGATCCGCGGATGCTCGCCGCGCAGGTCGACGGCAATCTCCCCGTGCTCACCACCGTCTCGTCGAAAGACATCCAGGTTCGCATCGAGGACGTCGACGCGCTCGACTCCGCCCTGGTGCACACCCGGTTGACGTCGCTGCGCATGCAGCGCACCAACCACGTCCTCAAGGACATCGGCGACCAGCAGTCCACCGGTTCCGACTACGTCGCCGACCTGCCCTACTCCCAGGAGTTCACCTCCGGTTTCGAGAAGTGGCTCAAATCGCTCTGACCAGGTCGTCCGCGATGCGTCGGGGAATTTTAGATGTCACTTACGCGTCGATAGTGTATGGTTTGCCGTTAACCCGCTGGAGTACTCGAGAAAGGTACGGTCCGATGCAACGTCAGTATCACTTCTGTAAGCGCCGCTTCGTACCGTTCGCCTTCTTCCACTCCCACGTAGCCCCGCGGCAACCCCGAGAATAGAGTCCTCGACGACTCGCCTCTCGGGCACCCGGGCACTTCGCCCCGGGTGCCTTTTTCTTTACCTTCCAACAGGAGAACACCATGAAATTCCGACTCACCGCTATGGGCGAGATCCCGCAAGAGCTGCCTGAAGATCTCACAGGCCACGCCATCACCATCGATCTCAGCCACGTCGACGCCGAGAAGGGCGCCGAAGCCGCAGATCTCATCCGCCGACTGCTCGATCGCGGCGCTGCCCGCCTCGTCATCGCCGACGACCGCGGGATCCTCGAAGACCCCGCACAGCACACCGCCCACTCGCACGCCGCCTGACAACAGCGACTGTGAGTGGGCGGTAGCCCTGCGAAGATCGACTCAGCGCAGGATCTTGCTCAGTGTGCGAAGTGGCGCGCACCCGTCAGGTACAGCGTGACTCCGGCCTCGCGAGCAGCGTCGATGACCTCGTTGTCGCGCACCGATCCGCCCGGCTGCACCACTGCCTTGACGCCCGCCTCGGTCAGAACCTGCAGGCCGTCCGCGAACGGGAAGAACGCGTCGGACGCCGCAACGGAACCGACGACACGATCACCGGCGCGGGTCACAGCGAGCCGCGACGAATCGACCCGGTTTACCTGCCCCATACCGACACCGACGGTCGCGCCGCCCGACACCAGCAGAATCGCGTTCGACTTCACGGCACGCACCGTACGCCACGCGAACTCGAGGTCGCGCAGAGTTGCCTCGTCGGCGGGGTCACCGCACGCAAGCTGCCAGTTGGCGGGCGAATCACCCTCGGCAGTGAGCGCGTCGCGCTCCTGTAGAAGCAGACCACCGGAGATCTGACGCATCTCGATCTGCGCCGACTTCGGCGGATCCGCACGCAGGATCCGGATGTTCTTCTTGCGGGAGAGCACCTCGACGGCACCGTCGGCGTACGACGGGGCGATGATCACCTCGGTGAAGATCTCGGCGACCTGCTCGGCCATCTTCACACTGACCTCGCGGTTCGCGGCGATCACGCCACCGAACGCCGAGACCGGGTCGCACTCGTGCGCATTGCGGTGGGCTGCGGCGATGTCGTCGGAGATCGCGATGCCACACGGGTTGGCGTGCTTGATGATCGCGACGCACGGCTCACTGTGGTCGTGCGCAGAGCGCCACGCGGCGTCGGCGTCCTGGTAGTTGTTGTACGACATTTCCTTGCCGTGGAACTGCTCGGCCTGCGCCAGCCCGGGCTCGCCACCCTCGGACACGTACAGTGCCGCGGCCTGGTGCGGGTTCTCGCCGTAGCGCAGCACGTTCGTCCGCGTCCACGTCGCGCCTGCCCATTCCGGGAACTGGGACCTATCCTCAGTGGCATTCCCCGTCGCTTCGCTCGCCCCGGACTCAGCTGCATAACCGCTGTTCATCCAGCTCGCGACCGCAACGTCGTACGCGGCGGTGTGCTGGAAGGCCTGCGCCGCGAGACGCTTGCGCTGCGCCAGCGTGAACCCGCCACCCTTGACGGATTCGAGAACGTCACCGTAACCGGCGGGGTCGACGACCACAGCCACCGACGGATGGTTCTTCGCGGCAGCACGCACCATGGACGGGCCACCGATATCGATCTGCTCGACGCACTCGTCGGGGGTCGCGCCCGATGCCACGGTCTGCGTGAACGGGTACAGGTTGACGATCACCAGCTCGAAGGCCTCGATGCCGAGATCGGCGATCTGGTCGAGGTGGTCCTGCTTGCGAGTGTCGGCGAGGATGCCTGCGTGCACACGCGGGTGCAGCGTCTTGACGCGACCTTCGAGGCATTCGGGGAACCCGGTGAGCTCCTCGACCCGGGTCACGGGCACGCCTGCTCCGGCGATCGTCGCGGCGGTGGAGCCGGTGGACACCAGTTCGACGCCCGCATCGTGCAGCCCACTCGCCAGCTCGACCAGTCCGCTCTTGTCGTAGACGCTGACCAGTGCGCGGCGCACAGTCTTACGTTCGGTCACTGGGGATCACGGCCTTTCGTCCATCGGATACAACTCCACGGGTCGCGACGGCGGCGACAACGTCGGCCAGCAAGCGTCGTTCCACAACCTTGATGCGTTCGTGCAGGGCCGCCTCGTCGTCGCCGTCGAGAACCGGCACTGGTTCCTGCGCGAGAATCGGCCCGGTATCCACACCACCGTCGACGAGATGCACGGTCGACCCGGTGACCTTCACGCCGTAGGCCAGCGCGTCGGGGACGGCGTGCGCGCCGGGGAACGACGGCAGCAGAGCGGGGTGCGTATTGATGATTCGCCCACCGAAACGTTCGAGGAACGTGTTACCCAGGATCTTCATGAACCCTGCGGTGACGATCAGGTCGGGTTCGTGTTTCGCGACGGCGGCAGTGAGGGCACGATCCCACTCGGTGCGATCGGCGTAGTCGCGCAAAGCGACCTCGAACTGCGGAATGCCTGCGGCGTCGGCGTGCTCTTGCGCGGTGCACACGCGGTCCACCCCGACCGCGATGATCTGCGCGGGATATCCATCGGTGTGGGTCGCGGCGAGGAGCGAATGCAGCAGACTTCCCGTACCCGAAGCGAGGACGACGATCCGCGCGGGCGCGGTGGGCGGCAGCTGGTCACGCGAGGCAGTCAGCGCTCTACTCCTGGAACTCGAGGGGGCAGGCCGGAAAGGCGGCCGCCTCAGAGACTAGTCGCCGCCTTTCTCGCGCTTGTCTTCGACCTCCCCGTCGACAATGCCGGATGCCCCACGATCGGTATCTGCGTCGACCGCAGTGTCCGACTCGTCGTCTTCGAGGGCGACCACCTCTGCCTCGATGACGTTCGGGTCATCGTCGATATCTGTGTCGACTGTGTCGTCTGTGTCGTCTGCGTCGTCTGCGTCGTCTGCGTCGTCTGCGTCGTCTGCGTCGTCTGCGTCGTCTGCGTCGTCTGCGTCGTCTGCGTCGTCGTCGACAGTCTCAGCGTCGGGGCCCTCGATCGCCTTGACCTCGTCGGCGGCGTCGTCGTCATCTTCATCGAAGTCGAGATCGTCGTCGTACTCGTCGTCGGTGTCGTATTCGTCGGTGTCGGCGTCGAAGGCGTCGTCGTCGAGCGTCTGCGCCGCGGCGAACTTGCCTTCCCTCCACATCAGCAACTGAGCGGTGATCAGCCCGAGCAGGCCAACCCATGCGAAGACCAGAACACCGGTGAGCCACCAGTTGCTGCCCACGATCCCGAAGATCCCGAGCGGGCCGCCCGCTGCCCAAGTCAGCAGAGCGATCGCGATTCCGGTCTGGGCGGCTGTCGCGAGAATCGTCAGCGACGCGTCGGCGCTACGCACCGGCACACCATCTGCCTGCGCCTGCAGGACGCGCTGCGCGACGAACCGGCCCGCGAGCGCGCCGACAGTCGCCGGCACGGCAAGCATCACGGGCCAGAACGCAGCCGCAGGACCGGCCGGAATCGCGGCGAGGACGGGGAGTGCCGGCAGATCGCCGCCGCTCGCCTCGAACAGACTCAACCGGACGTCGCCGAACTGCACGGTGCTTCCGGCCATAATCGATGAGGCGCCGAAGAAGACATTGGGGAGGTAGAGAATCGACAGCACCGTCAGCCCCAGAACACCGACGACTCCCCCACCTCGCTCGAGCAGGTCTCCCATGGTGGTCCACGACAACGCCATGCCCACCGCGGTGAGCACACCACCCATCAGGAACATGCTCAGTAGCGCTCGCACCGCCGGGCGCACCGACAGAACGAGCCATTCCGGGATGTCGTAGCGTCGGCACACCACCAGCCACGTCCGGGAGCCGACCCCCAGCACTGCGGCAAGCAGGTACAGACCGGTGACCCAGGCCAGAGCTGCAGCCGCGTTGGGCGGCGTCACAGGGAGGACACCCGCGGCATCCTGCATCACGACGAGTGCGACCACCGTGATCACCAGGGGCCCCGCGATGGTCGCGACGATGACCCGCAACGCGTCCTGCAGCGTCAGATTCTGTTCGGTGTGGTCGATGGTCGCATCCACGGCCGCGGCACTCGCCCGCGCCGCCTGCCACACGATGAGCGCTGTGGGAAGCAGTGGCAGCACGCCGAGTGAGGTGCCGTCGATCGTCAGGGTCACCTGGTGCAGTGCAAGCCATGTACCGGCGATCGCCGCGTAGATTCCCGTGAGATCGCTGTTCACCGCGACCATCGTGGTCACCACGAGGGTCGCGACGAAGGCGATTGTCACCGCAGGAACACGCGTCGCCGCAGCGATCAGGATCCGGAAGCGCTCCGAGTCGAGCTGGTCGTCCTCGGAAGGTGTGTGCCGAACGGGCCGGCCGAGCGTCGAAGTCATCGCCTCGATGGTTGCACCGTCGGCCGGTCGACGGTGTCAGGCGCGCCGATCACCGCTGGTCGTCGGGTGCACGGAACACCTGAGTCGGCGCCTCGTCGGTGTTCTCGGCCACAGGTACCGTGCCCGATCCCGTGTCGCGGGACCGATCCGGCTCGGTCTGTTCGTGCGACTGCACCGGTTCGTGCGACTGCACCGGTTCGTGCGACTGCGTCTGCTCGTTCGACACTGCCTCGCGCTGTGCCGCCGCGTACGGCTGCAGGTATTCGCTGTAGGGGGCTTGCTGGGGTATCTGCCCCGAGAATTGGTCCTGCTGGCCGGGGTAGGGCTGCTGCATTCCCGGGTTCTGCATCCGACCGGGTTGCTGCTGTGCTCCGAACTGCTGCTGTTGTGCTCCGAATTGCTGGGCAGGATATTGCCCACCCTGCTGGTCAGGATATTGCCCACCGTATTGACCGGCAGGAAACTGCTGAGGGAAGCCCTGCTGTGCAACACCCTGCTGTGCAACACCCTGCTGGGTACCGCCCTGCTGGAAGGGTTGCTGTGGGAAGCCCTGCCCGTACCCGCCGTGCTGGGCAGGTCGCTGCCCCGGCACAAGGACACCTATCCCGAAGAGCAACGCGAACACGGCGAGCGCCGTCTGAATGAGACCGAGGACGAGGATCGTCACGCCGCCCCAGGCGATGCCCGTGTCCTGGGGCAGGTGGAACAGCTGGAACAGCGACGTGACGAAACCGACCCCCGACGCGACCACCGCGGCCGCGCGCAGGTCTTGGCCCGGCAGCAACGACAGGGCCGCACAACCACCGCCGAACAGCAGCAGCGCGAGCGGCACGACCGCAAAGCCGAAGTCGAACGACGACAGCGACACGAACGAGCCGAACGTGATCCTCACGTATGGGGCCAGTCCGACGATGAAGTTCACGATGCCGAGGACTGCCACACCGATGGGCAACAGCAACGGCACAACCTTGCTCGGCACGGATGGGCCGCTGGTGTATGACATCGAGCCTCCTGCAGTAGTCGGTCGCTGATCACCACCCTATGCATCCGGCGCCAGAATGGTGGCCATGCCGCACACACTCGCGCCAGGATCGGACATTGCCGTCGAGACGGAGGTGAAGAACTCGCGTTTCCTCGCCGCGCTCCGTCGCGTGGATTCGTCCGAGGACGCCACGGCATTCATCGGCGAGCAACGTCGGCTGTACCCCGACGCACGTCACCACTGCTGGGCCTTCGTGGTGGGTGACGATCAGGCGCACCGCGCAGAGCGGTCGAGTGACGACGGCGAGCCCGGCGGCACGGCCGGGGTGCCGATGATGCAGGTGCTGCACCATCGCGACCTCGTGAACGTCGTCGTGGTGGTCACCCGATGGTTCGGCGGCATCAAACTCGGTGCGGGAGGTCTCGTGCGCGCGTATTCGGGCGCGGTGTCGACGGCGCTGGACACCGCCTCGCTCGTCGAACGCCGCAAACGCGAGAAATTCACTTTGGGAGTCGGGCATGCCGATGCCGGACGACTCGAAGCAGAGTTGCGGGGGCGCGGAGTGGTGCTGCTCGACGTCGCCTACACGGACCGAGTGGTGTTCACGGTCGCCGGTGATCCGACCGAACTTGAAGGCCTGGTGGCGTCGCTGACCTCGGGTACAGGTGAGCTCGAGCCCGCGGGCACCGAATGGATCGATCGGTGAACCGGCCAGAACCTCTCCCCCACACCTGAGCGAATGGCTCATTCGGCTTGTCAGAACTAACGAGGGATACATTCGCTCAGCGACGCGATGGGGCGCGGGTCGACGAACAAGACGGTGGGAACGCGAACGCGGCGCCCTCCCGAACCGTGAGGTTCGGGAGGGCGCCGCGGTGGAACTGCTCAGGCGCTACAGGCTTCAGAGCGAAGCCAGGATCTCGCGCGCGAGGGCAGCGGTCTCGGACGGCGTCTTGCCGACCTTGACGCCTGCAGCCTCGAGGGCGTCCTTCTTGGCCTGGGCCGTACCCGAGGAGCCGGAGACGATGGCGCCTGCGTGGCCCATGGTCTTGCCCTCGGGAGCGGTGAAGCCCGCGACGTAGCCGACGACCGGCTTCGTGACGTTGGCCTTGATGTAGTCGGCAGCGCGCTCCTCGGCGTCGCCGCCGATTTCGCCGATCATCACGATGACCTTGGTCTCGGGATCCTTCTCGAACGCCTCGATGGCGTCGATGTGGGTGGTGCCGACGACCGGGTCGCCGCCGATACCGATGGCCGTCGAGAAGCCGTACTCGCGGAGCTCGAACATCATCTGGTAGGTCAGCGTGCCGGACTTGGAGACCAGGCCGACCGGGCCCTTGCCTGCGATGTTCGCCGGGGTGATGCCGACGAGCGCCTCACCGGGGGTGATGATGCCGGGGCAGTTGGGGCCGATGATCCGGGTCTTGTTGCCCTTCTCGACGTTGTAGGCCCACGCGTACGCGGAGTCCTGCACCGGGATGCCCTCGGTGATGACCACGAGCAGCGGGATCTCCGCGTCGATGGCTTCGACGATGGCGTCCTTGGAGAAGGCCGGGGGAACGAACGCGATCGAGACGTCCGCGCCGGTCTCCTTCATGGCCTCGGCGACGGTGCCGAAGACCGGCAGCTCGACGGCCTTGCCATCTTTGTCGGTGTGCGAGACCGTCGTGCCGGCCTTGCGTGCGTTGACGCCACCGACGACCTGGGTGCCGGCCTTGAGCATCAGCGCGGTGTGCTTGGTGCCTTCGCCGCCGGTGATGCCCTGGACGATGACCTTGGAATCCTTGGTCAGGAAGATTGCCATTGTTCTGTGTGTCCCTTACTTCGCGGCGAAGGCGAGCTCGGCGGCCTTGTCGGCAGCCTCGTCCATGGTTGCGACGACCGTGACCAGCGGGTGAGCGGCCTCGGCGAGGATACGCCGACCCTCGTCGACGTTGTTGCCGTCCAGGCGCACGACGAGCGGCTTGTTGGCCTCGTCGCCCAGGGTCTTCAGGGCACCGACGATGCCGTTGGCAACCGCGTCGCACGCGGTGATGCCGCCGAAGACGTTCACGAACACGCTCTTGACCTGCGCGTCGTTCAGGATGACGTCGAGGCCTGCAGCCATGACGGCAGCCGAAGCGCCGCCGCCGATGTCGAGGAAGTTGGCGGGCTTGACGCCGCCGTGCTTCTCGCCGGCGTAGGCGACGACGTCCAGGGTCGACATGACCAGGCCTGCACCGTTACCGATGATGCCGACCTCGCCGTCGAGCTTGACGTAGTTGAGGTCGTTCTCCTTGGCCTTGAGCTCGAGGGGGTCGGTGGCGTCCCGATCCTCGAATGCCTCGTGGCCGGGCTGACGGAACGCAGCGTTCTCGTCCAGCGTCACCTTGCCGTCGAGCGCCAGGATCTGGTCGTCGGGGGTGCGGACGAGGGGGTTCACCTCGACGAGGAGAGCGTCCTCCTTGATGAACACCTCCCAGAGCTTCTGGATCGTGTTGGCAGCTGCGTCGAGCACCTCTGCGGGCAGCTTGCCCGCTTCGGCGATCCGGCGGGCGAAGGCGAGATCGACGCCCTTGACGGCATCCACCTGGATCTTCGCGAGCGCGTCGGGGTTCTCCTCTGCGGTGACCTCGATCTCGACGCCACCCTCCACCGAGCACATGGCCAGGTAGGTGCGGTTGGTGCGGTCGAGCAGGAAGGAGATGTAGTACTCCTCCGCAATATCGCTCGCCTCTGCGACCAGCAGCTTCTTGACGACGTGACCCTTGATGTCGAGGCCGAGGATGTTCTCGGCGTGGGTCTGCGCGTCGTCGGCAGTGGCGGAGTACTTCACGCCACCAGCCTTGCCGCGGCCACCGACCTTGACCTGCGCCTTGACCATCACGGGCTTGCCGATTTCCTCGGCGATCTCGCGGGCACCGGCGACGGTGTCGGTCACACGGCCGGCCGAAGTCGGCACGTCATGCTTGGCGAAGAGTTCCTTCGCCTGGTATTCGAAGAGATCCATCTGCTCACCGTCTCGTCTGCGTTCTCGCCCGCTCGGGGGTAATGAGCGGGCCGATTTCGGACTCTAGTTTCTCGGACGACCTGCGAAACGACCGCGCCCGCACTCTGTGGCGCACATCACCGAATCCGCAGGTCTCGTACTACCTCACGGGGTTACCTCCGGGAAGGTAGCTGGACGACAACCGAGAGGACCACCTCGTCCAGAATGACAGGTGGTCGATGCCACATGACGACCGGCACCCGACGGGGGATCCGGTGGTCGCGCACACAGCAATCTGCGGCACTTGCCGATCACATCTGCAACCTCAGCGATATCCGAGGGTTTCGATTCGTGACCTCGGGGGAATGGCCCGATTCGACCTGGTCCACACTGTGATGCCAGTCACATAAGGGCCTGGTTCGGTCCTACGGCTTGCCACCTACGCGACCGTTTCGTTACCGTCTCATCCAGTTGAAGTAACGATGAGGTCACGATGAAGGAGGACGGCATGCGTCCAGGCAGCCAGATCACCGGCAGCCCCGCTCGCCGCTCCACCCCCGAACCGGAGGCCTGGGACCCGTGGGCCTCGTCCGATGCCCCGCACTTCCGCGATACCCCGCACTTCCGCGATACCGACTTCCGCAACTCCGGTAAGGCACAACCCACGTACTACGGCAGCGAGCCGGTCGAGGACGTCAACTCCCCCGCGCCCCGTACAGGTGCCCACCGCATCCCCACACCCCCCACCGCGCTCAAGGGTCGCGCAGCCGTCTTCGCGGTTGCCGCCGGCGCTGTCGTCGCCGCCGGACAGGCCGCGAGCAGCAATTCCGGCTCGAGCCCCGAGACTTCCGAGATCGCACTCGCCGCCGACAGCGCGAACTCGAGCACGCTCACCGCGACGGCCGTGCCGCAGGCTGCACAGTTCGCCTCCGATTCCACGAGTGGCGGCGCAGCGGCCTCACAGGCGCCCCAGGTTCTCAACATCGCGGATCCCAACGACCTGTCGCAGTTCTCGAATCTTCTCGCCAAGGGCCAGCGTTTCAGCGAGGAGCGGGCAGCGCGCGAAGAGGCCGCCCGTCGTCCCCTGTTCGCTCTTCCTGCCGTCGGCGCCTTCACCTCGAACTACGGAGCCCGCTGGGGCACCCTGCACGCGGGCGTCGACATCGCGGGCCCGATCGGCACCCCGATCCTCGCGGTGGCCGACGGTGAGGTCATCGACTCCGGCCCGGCATCGGGCTTCGGTATGTGGATCCGCTTGCTCCATGCCGACGGCACGGTCACCGTGTACGGGCATATCGACCAGTCGATGGTGAGCGTCGGCCAGCACGTCATGGCAGGCGATCAGATCGCCACCATGGGCAACCGTGGATTTTCCACCGGCCCCCACCTGCATTTCGAGGTTCACCTCAACGGCGTCGACAAGATCGACCCCATCCCGTGGCTCGCGACACGTGGCATCGCCCTCGGTTTCAACCGCGACTGAGCCCAATCCTCGGCACTCCGCCGGCACAGCACGACACCACTGCAGCAGAGCACTGCAGTAAGAGCACTGCAGTGAAAGCACTGCACTCAGAGCTTGGTCATCGGCACACCGCCGACCAGCATCAGCCGCACCTTGCCTGCGCTTCCGAAGTCGATGACCACCGTCGCTGTTGGCCCGGCTCCCTTGGTTTCGAGCACCGACCCCAGTCCGTACTTGTCGTGTGTGACGCGATCGCCGACGGCGAGCACGAGATGATTGTTCCGCCCCCGTGCGGCACCGAAACTCGGAGTTGCCGAACGTGATTCGCCGTCCGAGAATCGTGAGCCCGTTCCCGAACCGATCGACATTCCCCGCGTCGGCCCCGGATCGGTCCGGCGCCAATCGACGAGTTCTTGCGGAACCTCCTGCAAGAAGCGTGATTCCGGGTTGGTCACCGGCTGTCCCCATGCCGAACGCAGCACCGCCCGAGAGAGATAGAGACGACGACGCGCGCGGGTGATCCCCACGTACGCGAGGCGCCTTTCCTCGGACAACTCGGCCGGGTCGCCGAGTGCACGCATGTGCGGGAATTGCCCGTCTTCCCAACCGGTTACGAACACCACCGGAAACTCGAGGCCCTTCGCGGTGTGCAGCGTCATGAGCGTGACGACGCCGTCGTCGTTGTCGGGGAGCTGGTCGGCATCGGCCACCAGCGACACCTTCTCGAGGAACGCCGCGAGTGAACCCGGAGCGGGCTCTCCTTCTTCGAGTTCCACCTCGACCACACCGGCTGCGTTGCGAGCGTCAGAACTGAATTCTCGTGCGACGCTGACGAGTTCGTGCAGGTTGTCGAGGCGGGTGCCGTCCTGGGGGTCGTCGCTGGCGGCAAGTTCGGCGCGGTAGCCGGTGCGTTCGATGATCGCCTCGACCACGTCGCCGATGTCGGCCGCGTCGTTTCCGTCGGCGTCGGTCTCGCTCAACATCATCCGCAGGTCGTCGAGCATACCGACGAAGCCTGCGATCGCCTTCTGCGCGCGCGTGTTCAGCAACGCGACGTTGCCTTCCGCCGCGTCGAGCAGTGCCTGCCCGAAACTCACACCGTGCCGTTCTGCGTGGACGGCGACACACGCCTCGGCGCGATCGCCGATACCGCGCCGAGGGGTGTTGAGGATCCGACGCAGACTCACGGTGTCGTGGGGGTTGTCGAGCGCCTTCAGATAGGCGACGGCGTCGCGCACCTCCTTGCGCTCGTAGAAGCGCACTCCCCCGACCACCTTGTAGGGCACACCGTGACGGATGAACACGTCTTCGAAGGGCCGGGAGGCGTTGTTGGTGCGGTAGAAGACCGCAATGTCGGAGTACTTGACCTCGCCGGTGTCGACCAGCCTGTCGATCTCGGAGGCGACGAATCGGGCTTCGTCGTGCTCGTTGTCGGCCACGTAGCCGGTGATCGCTTCTCCTGTGCCTGCGTCGGTCCACAGCCGCTTCTCGCGGCGCCCGGTGTTGCGGGAGATGACGGCGTTCGCGGCCGACAGGATGTTCTGCGTCGACCGGTAGTTCTGTTCGAGCAGGATCGTGCGGGCCTGCGGGTAGTCGCGCTCGAATTCCTCGATGTTGCGGATCGTCGCGCCGCGGAACGCGTAGATCGACTGGTCGGCGTCGCCCACCACACACAGTTCGCTCGGCGGAACAGCGGCCGGTTCGTCGGGGTCGCCCACGAGTGTGCGCACGAGCGCATATTGCGCGTGGTTGGTGTCCTGGTATTCGTCGACGAGAACGTGACGGAAGCGGCGACGGTAGTACTCGGTGACCTGCGGATGCGCCTGCAGGAGCGCGACCGTCTCGCCGATGAGGTCGTCGAAGTCGAATGCGTTGGCCGCACGCAACCGCTTCTGATACTGCGCGTACACACTCGCGACGAGCTTCGGAAGCGGAGTGGGATCGGAGCTCGCGGTGGTTGCGGCCTCGTCGGGGCCGATCAGTTCGTTCTTCAGGTTCGAGATCTGGGTGGCGAGCAGCCGGGCGGAGTACTTCTTGGTGTCGAGCTCGAGATCTTTCGCGATCATCGTCAGCAGGCGACGGGAGTCGTCGGAGTCGTAGATCGTGAAGTTGGAGTTCATGCCGGTCAGCAGTGCCGATTGCGCCCGGAGAATCCGCACGCAGCTCGAATGGAACGTCGAGACCCACATCGAATGCGCGCGCGGCCCGACGAGGCCTGCGACACGCTCGCGCATCTCGGCCGCGGCCTTGTTGGTGAACGTGATGGCGAGCACCTGCCCGGGTGCTACACCGCGCTCCGCCAGCAGATACGCGATCCGGCGGGTGAGCACGGCCGTCTTACCCGAACCTGCTCCGGCGACGATGAGCAGCGGTGCACCTTCGTGGGTGACCGCTTCCCGCTGTTGCGGATTGAGACCCTCGAGGAGGGCGTCAGAAGCGGGGAGCGAATGGGCGAGCGCTGCAGGAGTGTTCATCGTCTTCCCAAACTACCGGACGGGTCGGACATCGAATCCGACTTGGCCGCGAGGTGTCCGAGTGGCAAACTGGACGCCATGTCATGTGTCCTTCGTTCGGCCGAGCTGCGATCGTACGGTCGGTTTCGCGTCTCGACCACCGACGTTTCCCGATTCCGGTAACAGCCCCCGTTTCCCGGACGATTTCAGAGCTGACGCGAGGAGATGACATGAGTACGAACATCGACGCTTCCATGTCCGACGGAGCTGCCACCCCGAACGGTGTCGCAACCGACCCCGTGCCCACCACCGAGGCCGAGATCGATGAGCTCCGCCAGGAGATCGACCGCCTCGACGCGGAGATCCTGGCCGCCGTCAAGCGCCGCGCCGAAGTGTCCCGTCTGATCGGCCGTACGCGCATGGCCTCCGGTGGTACCAGGCTCGTCCATAGCCGTGAGATGAAGGTGCTCGAGCGCTTCAGCGAGCTCGGCCAGGAAGGCCACACCCTGGCGATGCTGCTGCTGCGCCTCGGCCGTGGACGCCTCGGCCACTAGTCCCGGTCACTGCAAGACGGTCGGTTCACTGCAAGGCGGTCGGTTCACTGCAAGGCGATGTACTTGGTATCGAGGTACTCCTCGATACCTTCGCTTCCGCCTTCCCGGCCGAGTCCGGAATCCTTGACACCGCCGAACGGTGCGGCGACGTCGGAGACCACTCCGCGGTTGACGCCCAGGATGCCGGAATCGATCGCGTCCGAGAGGCGTAGTGCTCGGTCCAGATCGTTGGTGAAGGCATACGCCGCCAGCCCGTACTCGGTGGCATTGGCGGCTTCAATCGCTTCGTCCTCCGTGTCGAACCCGCTGATCGCGGCGACGGGCCCGAACACTTCCTCGCGCAGGATGCGGGCCTGCTGCGGGACGTCGTCGATCACGGTTGCGGGATAGAACCATCCCGGACCGTCCGGGACCTGACCGCCGAGGCGCACTCGTGCACCGGCCGAGACCGCGTCGTCGACGAGTTCGACGACGGTGTTCCGCTGGGATTCGTTGATCAGGGGTCCGAGCGTCGTGTCCGGGTCGGTGCCGGGCCCCATCCGATAGGTCGACATCCGCTCGAGCAGCTTGGTGACGAATTCCTCCTTCACAGAGTTCGCGACATGGAATCGATTCGCGGCGGTGCAGGCTTCGCCGCCGTTGCGCAGCTTCGCGGCCACGGCGCCGTCGACGGCAGCGTCGACGTCGGCGTCGTCGAACACCAGGAACGGTGCGTTGCCGCCGAGTTCGAGTGAGGTGCGCAGCAGCGACCGGCCTGCGGCTTCGGCAAGTGAGCGGCCCACCCCGGTCGATCCGGTGAAGGTGAGCTTCTGCAGCCGCGGGTCCTCGAGCAGGGGTTCGGTGACCGCGCTCGCGTGGGACGTCGGTAGCACCGACAGCACGCCTTCGGGAAGACCTGCCTCGGCGAAGATCTGTGCGAGCAACAGCAGCGTCAGCGGGGTTTCGGATGCGGGTTTGACCAGCATGGTGCAGCCGGCCGCGAGCGCGGGGCCGATCTTGCGGGTGCCCATCGCGAGGGGGAAGTTCCACGGTGTGATGGCGAGGCACGGCCCCACCGGCTGCTTCGTGACGAGGATGCGTCCCGTCCCGGCCGGGGACTGGGCGTAGCGACCAGCGATGCGGACCGCTTCCTCGGAGAACCATCGCAGGAACTCGGCGCCGTAGGCGACTTCGGATCGGCTCTCGGGGAGCGCTTTGCCCATCTCGAGCGACATGAGGTGGGCAAAGTCGTCGGCACGCGCGGTGATCTTTTCGAACGCGCTCCGGAGGATCTCGCCGCGCTGACGCGGAGGGGTCGCCGCCCAGTCGCGTCCGGCCGCCACGGCCGCGTCGAGTGCTCTGGCAGCGTCACCGGGCGAAGCATCTGCCACTCGGGTCAGTTCGTCGCCGGTGGCCGGATCGCGGACGGCGAAGGTGGCACCCCCTTCCGCGGCTACCCAGCGGCCGCCGAGGAACAGGTCTGTGGGAAGGGAACGGATCAACTCTGCGGTGTCCATTTCCTTATAATGCTTGATAGGACACCGTTCGTCATCAACCCGGCGGTAACCGCAGGTGAGAGTTAGTCTTCTCGCATGATCGACATCACGTCCACCGTCGAATGGCAGCAACTCGCCGCGCACCGGACGGAGGTCGAGTCGATACATCTGCGGGACCTCTTCGAGCAGGACCCTCAGCGTGCCATCCGGATGCACACCTCCGCGGGTGATCTGGCGATCGACTACAGCAAGCATCGGATCACCGACCGAACCCTCGAGTTGCTGCTCGATCTCGCGCGGGCCGCACAGATCGAGGACCGCCGCGACGCGATGTTCGCCGGCGAGCGGATCAACGTGACCGAGGACCGCTCGGTCCTGCACACCGCCCTGCGGCTGCCCCGCGGGTCGTCGCTGGTGGTCGACGGCGAGGACGTGGTCGCGCAGGTCCACGAGGTGCTCGACGCAATGGGTGCGTTCACCGATCGCGTGCGTTCGGGTCAGTGGCGCGGCGCCACCGGTGAACGGATTTCGACGGTCGTCAACATCGGAATCGGCGGCTCCGATCTGGGGCCGGTGATGGTCACCCGCGCGATGCGGCACTATGCCGACGGCCCCGAGGTGCGGTTCGTGTCGAATGTGGATCCGGCGGATCTGAGAGCGCGGCTCACCGGACTCGACCCCGCGTCGACGCTGTTCGTGGTGGCGTCGAAGACCTTCTCGACACTCGAAACCCTCTCGAACGCGACAGCCGCGCGACGATGGTTGATCGCCGCGCTCGGAGACGACGCGGTCGCATCGCATTTCGTCGCGGTTTCGACGCATCGCGAACGGGTCGCCGAGTTCGGGATCGATCCGGCGAACATGTTCGGATTCTGGGATTGGGTGGGTGGCCGCTACTCGGTGGATTCGGCGATCGGGCTGGCGGTGATGTGCGCGATCGGCCGAGAGCGGTTCGGGGAATTCCTGGCGGGTTTCCACACGATGGACACTCATTTCCGCACGGCACCGCTGGAAGAGAACGCGCCGGTTCTGCTCGGGATACTGGGCCTGTGGTACACGAGTTTCCTCGGCGCGGAGTCGCGGGCGGTGTTGCCGTATGCCAATGATCTGGTGCGGTTTCCGGCGTATCTGCAGCAGCTGACGATGGAGTCGAACGGCAAGTCGGTACGGGTCGACGGGTCTGCCGTCGAATGCGCGACCGGTGAGATCTTCTGGGGTGAGCCGGGCACGAACGGGCAGCACGCGTTCTATCAGTTGTTGCATCAGGGCACGCATCTGGTGCCCGCCGATTTCATCGGGTTCGCACGGGCACTCGACGACCTACCCGGCCTCGACGGCAACGGATCGATGCACGCGATCCTGATGGCGAACATGCTGGCGCAGTCGAAGGTGCTGGCGTTCGGGAAGTCTGCGGAGCAGATCCGCGCCGAGGGCACCGCGGATGTGCTCGTGCCGCACAAGGTGATGCCCGGCAATCGGCCCTCGACGACGATCCTCGCGCCGCAACTGTCGCCGTCCACCCTCGGTCAGCTGATCGCGTTGTACGAGCACCAGGTGTTCGTACAGGGTGTGGTGTGGGGTATCGATTCGTTCGATCAGTGGGGCGTGGAGCTGGGAAAGGTCCAGGCCACAGCACTGCAGCCGGCATTGTCCGGCGGCGACGAACCCGCAACCGGCGACACCTCCACCGACGCACTCATCCGGACGTACCACCGGATGCGCGAAGAGTGACGCGTATCAGGCCGCGCGCGGATCCGACCAGGTCGGCGTCGTGTGGATCCGCCCCCTCGAATCGATGAGCCGACCCGGGAGTTCGTACTGTTCGAGCCAGGACAGCGCCCCGATTCCCCGGTGCAGGGCCGTCGCCGCAGCGGCGTCCGCCCACACCGCATCCGCTGCCATGACGGTGACCGTGCTCCACAACTCCTCGTCACCGGCCGTTGCCCGCGAACTCATCGCGGCACCTGTCGGGAGCTCGACGATCCCGTGGTCGGGCAGCGACACCTGCCACCCGCCCGCCGGGCAGTGTCCTGCTGTCGCGATCGTCTCCCCCATCTGCACCAGGACCCCGCATTCGAGGACGGTCGCGACGAGCGTCGCCGCCCTGTCGGCGACGTCGGCGTGCGCGGTGGCGGTGATGTCGAGGCTCGCGCCCCACGGTGCGAGGACCGTGTCGTCGTCGAGCTGCACGTCGAGATAGCGCGGAATCGGATGGATCGGAGGCACCGACTTCTCGTCGAGCATCGCGTCGTCGCCCGCAACGGGATCGACCGCGCCGTCGGTCATCCGCGCGGCCCACAGCGCCGACCGCAGGAGTGCTGCCAGCCTGGGGCTCACGCGCACCGGTGTGCCCTGCGCGAGGTTCACGGCGTGGATCTCCGCGTCGCCGCGTTGCAGGTCGCATGCGGCCGCGGATTCTTCGATCACCGACCGCACGAGCTCTTCGGCTTCACCGAGTGCCGCGCACTCGGTGACGGCCAACGCGACGTCTTCCCCCCACCCCCGCCACTGTGTGCTGCTGATCATGACGGGCACCACCCGCAATCGTTTCTGGGACGTTGGTTTCCAGTATGCCTCGAATATTCGCGCCGGTCAGGCCCCGAAATTGAATTCAGCAGTCGTCAGATTCGAGACAGTATGCCCGCGGTGTCGACTCCTGTGGGCAGAGTGCCCAGTGCGATTCCCCAGTCGGAATCGAGTCGGCTCGCGCAGAACGCGTCGGCCACCGCCGGATGACCGTGCCGGACCAACTGGGCGCCCTGCAGCACCAGCGCCATGAGTTCGACGATGCGTCGGGCGCGGTATTCGATGTTCTCGAAGTCGGCGAGTTCCTTTCCGACGCGGGAGATCGCGTCGTCGAGTCGGCTGTCGGCGCCCTGCGCCAGTCGGACCTCGGAGAAGAACGCTTCGACGCTGTCGGGTTGTTTGACCATCGCGCGAAGTGCGTCGAGTGCAGCGACGTTGCCCGAGCCCTCCCAGATGGACATGAGCGGTGCCTCCCGATACAACCGCGGCATGCCCGAGTCCTCGACGTAGCCGTTGCCACCGAGGCATTCGAGTGCTTCGGCGCTGTGCGCGGGGGCGCGTTTGCACACCCAGTACTTGGTGACCGCAAGCGCGATCCGGCGCATCGCCGCTTCCTGGTCGTCACTGGCCGCGCGGTCGGTCGCTCCGGCGAGCCGCATCATCACGGTGGTCGCCGCCTCGGATTCGACGACGAGGTCGGCGAGGACGTTGCGCATGAGCGGCTGGTCGATGAGCAGCGCACCGAACGCCTTGCGGTGACGTGCATGGTGCACGGCGCGCAGCGTCGCCGCCCGCATGCCGGTCGACGAACCGATCACGCAGTCGAGCCTGGTCATGTTGACCATCTCGATGATCGTGCTGACGCCGCGGCCCTCCTCCCCGACGAGCCAACCGGTTGCGCCCTGGTATTCGATCTCGGACGACGCGTTGGACTTGTTGCCGAGCTTGTCCTTGAGACGCTGGATATGTATGCGGTTGCGGCTGCCGTCCGGCAGCACGCGTGGCAGCAGAAAACACGACGAACCGGTCTCGGTATTCGCCAGGGTCAGGAACAGGTCGGACATCGGCGCCGAGGTGAACCATTTGTGCCCGACGATCGTGTGGGTGCCGTCGGCGTTGGGGGTCGCGGTCGTGGTGTTGGCGCGGACGTCGGAGCCGCCCTGTTTCTCGGTCATGGACATGCCCGCGATGAGACCGCGCTTGGACGACGGTTCGCGCAGGCCGAAGTCGTAGTGGGGGGCAGCGAGGAGTGGTTCGTAGAGTGCGGCGAGCTCGGGGTTGTGCCGCAGTGCAGGGATCGCGGCGTAGGTCATAGAGATCGGGCACATGTGCCCGGCGTCGGCGTGCCCCCACACGTAGAACTTGGCGGCGCGGGCGACGTGCGCGCCGGGGCGGGGGTCGCGCCAGGGTGCGCCGTGCAGGCCGTGCTCGACGGCGACGGTCATCAGATCGTGCCAGTGCGGATGGAATTCGACCTCGTCGATCCGGTTTCCGTACCGGTCGTGGGTGTGCAGCACCGGCGGGTGCTCGTCGGCGAGCCTGCCCCAGGTCTGCGCCTCGGCACTCCCGGCGAGCGCGCCGAGCTCACGGACCTCGTCCTCGGCCCATGCCGCGCCCTCCCGGTGAAGTCCTTCGAGCAGGGGCAGGTCGTCGGCCGCCTGGTACGGCACCAGGTCGGGGGCCTGATTGAACACGTCGTGGGTGGCAGGGAAAGTCATGGTTGCGCTCCTTCGTGCCGGTGCGGCGGGATCGGGCCTGCGCCCGATGCCCGCAGGGCGAGGGTGACGAGATCGGGGACGGTGGTGGTGGACGTGACGCCGGCCCGGAGCGGGCCGGTGAGGACTTCGCCGACTGCCCCGACAAGGGCAGCGGCCACGAGCTCCGGATCCTGCGGGGGAAGCTCGCCGGTGGTCACGCCGTGACGGATCGCGTCGGCGAAGGCGCCGGCGAATGCGCGACGGAAGACGAGGCGCTCGGCGTCGACAGCAGCGTCGACGGGTTCGGCGAGCAGCGCGTAGGCGAGGGTGGGTTTCCGCAATGCGCGGGAAGCGAACGTCTCGACGACCCGCACGACACGCTCGGCGGCCGAACCCGCGGAGGCGACGGCCTCGACTGCGTCGACCTCGCGGCGGCACTGCTCACGGAACACTCGGATCATGAGATCGGATTTGTCGGTGAAATGCCGGTAGACGGTGCCGGTGGCAACCCCGGCCTGTTCCGCGACGGCCGCGATGGACAGCCCCTGGTACCCGTGTTCGGTCAGCAGTGCGACCGCCGCGGATGCGATCGAATCGCGTTGCGCGTCGAGTCGTTGCTGCACTGCAGGTGTTCGGCGGTAGGCCACACCAAGAATTGAACCTTGCTTCATCACTTGGGTCAAGGGATTCGATGCCTGGATAGCGAGTCGGAGATACCGTCGTATTTGTGAATCGTCGCAACGACCGGACCGTCGAGGACAACGTCGGCCATAAAACCGATCGCCTCACCGTGGTGGACGAACTGTTTCTCCACCGGCACCGAGGGCTCGGTCTGCCGTCGGTGATGCAAGGTCTGTGGCGCACCGACGACCACGTAGGAGCACCCCTGCTCATCTCGCTGCACGACGCGTTGTCGCACGGCCCGTTGGGTCGGCGGGTGGTGCGCTCGAAGGTGCCCGGCGCCCGCCCCCGCTTCGAACCCACCACCGTGACGTACCCCTTGCGCTACACCCACGATGCTCTCGGCGAAGGCGAGATCCTCGGCTGGGCCGATACCCAAGCGGAGATCGACCTCGACCCCGTGCGCGCACCGGGCTGGGCGCTCGGCGCCGCACCCACCGCAGACGGCGGCACCGTCGTGTCGCTCGTGTGCTCGCACGTCCTCACCGACGCTCGCGGACTGATCGAAGCAGTGGCCGATGCCCTTGCCGGGAAGATCGACGCCACCGAGAACGACAGAGCGTCCGACGCCCACGACTCCGATCTCCGCGACGCCCTGAGGCTCACCGGCCGGGTCGCCAAGGGACTGCGCAACGTCCGCTTCGGACGCCCACTCGGCAGCGCCCCGGCCTCTCCACCGACCCCACCGTCGCGACCGGTGCGGTCCAAGGCCCGCACCGCACTTGTCGATGTCGATGCCGCCGCATGGGACGATGCGGCGAATACCGCAGGCGGAACCCCCAACTCACTGTTCCTCTCGCTCACCACCGGCATCGCCCGACGCGCAGGGATCATGCTGCCGCTGCGCATCGCGGTACCGATCGACAAACGTGACACCGCCACGATGTCGAACGGGGTGACGATGACGGAGGTCGTCGCCGACGACGGCGACACACCTGCCACATTGCGCACCAAGGCCTCGGCGGCCTATCGCACCCCGCCCGAAGGTGCTCCGTACGGGATTCCGGAGGAGATCCTCCAGCTGATGCCCGACCGGGTGGCCGCGCGCCTGGCCCGCGGGGCAGGAGAACGCGATCTGCTGTGCTCGAACATCGGCCGCACGCCGCCACTGCTCGACACGTTCGGTCCGCATCGCAGCGGTGGTGTCGCCATGCGCGCCATGCACCCTGGTCTCGAGAAGCTGGAGGTGTCGACACCGACAAAACTGTCGTCGTACCTCAGCCGCAACCGCAACATCTATTCGCTCGCACTGGTCGCGCTGGACGAGGACGCATTCCCCGACGGAGCGACGTTGCGCCGGTGCCTCGACGACGAACTCGTCGCGCGAGGTCTCGAGCCTGTGCACTGGTGAGAGTCAGGCCGTCGGGGCCAGTGCCTCCACCAGACGTGTGCGCGCACGATTGATGCGGCTCTTGACGGTCTGCACCGGAATTCCTTGATGTTCGGCGATTTCGGCATAGCTGAGCTGCGCGTATTCACGGAGCACGACCGCGGAGCGGTACTCGTCGGGCAGCTCTGCGAGCGCGCGGCGCACGGCGTCGACATCGACGACGCGATCGGCGACCGAAGGTTCGGAGCTTGCACCGAGGTCGATCTCGTCAACCGTGACCTCCCGACGCCGACGCACGGTGGCCAGGGCCGCATTCGCTGCGATGCGATGCAGCCACGTACTGAACTTCGCGGCGCCCCGGAACTTGTCGAGGTTCTGCCAGGCCGCCGTCAATGCGTCCTGGAGCGCGTCCTCGGCATCGTGCCTGTTTCCGGTGATCTGGAGGCACACCGCCCAGGTCCTGGTTCGATAGGCGCCCACCAGCTCACCGAACGCTGCAGTGTCGCCGGCGCGGCACCGCTCGATCAGCTCGTCGTCATTCATCTACTCCCCCACGTCGTGGCGGTAGAGTACCGCCTTCGACCTCGGCCGGTGTTCACCATCCCTGGTCGAGCTCGTCCGGTCCATCGGAGCCGGAATTACCCAGGTCGATGTCGAGGTCGTCGTACATGTCGGAGGTGTCCTCATCCCACGGGGACACACCGTCGTCCTGAATGATGCCGTCGCCGTCATCGAGCTCGGATACCGGCTCGGGTACGAGTTCGGAGGCGACGACCGCCGCGTCCGGGTCGACCGCCGCTCCCACAGCGGCCTCCCACAGATCATCGGGTACCGGTTCGAGGACACTGTCGGGAGACAGCCCCAAGGCCTCCCACAGAGAGACGTCCGAGTCGTTCATCGCATCACCTTCCCGGAGTCGGTCACATCAGGTCGGTCGAGTCGGGCGACCCTGCCGATCCGGTGTCGGGTTCGAGTGTGTAGACCTCGTCGGCATAGCCGTCCTGGTCGTAGTCGACACCCATGACGTCGGCCACGCCGTCGCCGTCGACGTCGATCATCACCGTGTCGACGATACCGTCGCCATCCATGTCGAAATTGCCTTCGTCGATCACGCCGTCCTCGTTGTGATCGAACAGTGCGCCATCGATGCGGCCGTCGCCGTCGAGGTCGACATACAGGGTGTCGGCCACCCCGTTGCCGTCACGGTCGACCGCGCCGTCGCCGAGTGCGGGGTTCGCGATCGGTCCCTGCTCCGACGTGGATCCGGGTCCGACACCGTAAGGATTCTGCGCCATCATGTCCTCGTTTCTCGCTGCTCACCGTGCTGACAACAATGAGATGCCACGGCAACCGCAAATGTTCCCGAGTGACGACGATCGGTCGGAACGAGAACTACGACCAGTGCTCGGCAACCACCGTCGGCTGAGCGGTCGACGGGGTCGTTCCGGTCCCGTGAGCAGCGGAGTTCTCCGGAAGCCCGCGCACCGCGGCGAGGGCCACACCGGCCACGACCAGAGCGCCTGCCACCGCGATCCCCACGGGTCGAATCCAGCCGATCGCGCGGGCACGCAGACTCCGTCTGCTGTTCTCGGCCACGATCAGTGCACCCTCTGCCACCACTGCGGGATTGTTCGGTGTGGCGAGAGACCCGAGGTGCGCCAATCTTCTGGTCAGCAGTGGGATCCGCGCCGAGCCTCCGGTGGTGCAGAGGACGCCGAGTTCCTCCACCCCGTATCCGGCATCGGTCAATGTGCCCCACATCGTCTCGACCACGCGGTCGATGTGCGGCGTGATTGCCGCATCGAAGTCCTCACGGGTGAGCGTCACGGTGTGGTCGCAGCCGTCCAGCGTGACGACGATCGTGGCCGTGTGCTCGTCGGTCAACGATTCCTTGGCGCGCCGCGCCTGCTCGTCGAACTCGCGGTGCACGCCCAGCGGCGCCTGTTTCAGCTGCGTGGCGAACCCGGGGTCGCGCGTGGTGAAGACCTCCTCGGCCCATCTGCGGACGGCAGCGTCGAGGGTACGTCCACCGAGGGTGCCGTCGCCTCGGGCCTCGACCACATCGAACCCGCCGGTGTCGGTCACGACGACGACGGCCGTATCGAGTGAGGTACCCCCGACGTCGCACACCGCGAGGACCGTCCCGCGCCGGAGCGTCCTGCCCTGGGTGCAGTACTCCACCGTTGCCCGAGCCTCGGAAACCGTCATGATCGTGCGCGCATCGATTCCCGCCCGCGCCGCGGCGTCGGCGAGCGTCCGTACCTGCTGCTCCGACCAGGAATCCGGATGAGTCAGGACCACGACCTTCGGACGTTGCCCGTGATGTGCGGTGAGAGTCCGCTCGTACACAACTTCGAGGGGCCGGACCGCATCGTCGACAACCAGCGACTCGACCGTCCCGCGCACCGGATTAGTGTGCGCAGCAACAGTATTCGATGCACCGAAATCGATCGACAGAATCCAGCCGGACAACGAACCCCCTCTACGAACACACCGTTTCGTCCGACATCATGCCCTATACGATTCTGTTATCAACCGTGGGTCCGCCAGATGGTGGTATAGGCCCGGGTGAGCACCGTCAGGGCCGCATCCTCGGCAGCGGTGGACGCGGTCAACGTGCGTTGCTGAACGGCCGCGAGCCGCTGCGCCGCCGCGTCGCGGATCGCACCCGGGGGGGCCGACGCGGGCATCCGCAACCGCTCTGCGAACGTCCGACCACGCAACAGGTCGGCCAACTCCGCGACCAGCGGCGCCGACGGATCCGCGCGCAACAGCGCCCGCAACGCCCGCAGCAACAGCACCGGAGTCAACGCAGGATCGTTCTCCAGCCCGAATGCGATCGACCGGATGTGCTCCCGCGCGGGATGACTGTAGGCGAGCGAGTCGATCTCCTGCAGGATCCGACCGGCACGTTGCAGCACCGCGTATTCGCGCAGCGAAGTGTGCAGCACCTCGCGGAGACGGCCGATACCCGACCGTTCGGTCAGCCAGGCCCCCAGCGCGTGCGCACCACCGGTGGCCACCTGCCGTCCGTGCACGAGCCCGTACTCGCCGACGAGGTCGAGCAGTCGCTCGACGGTCGGTGCATCCACCGGCATCGGGTCGCCGACATCGATGATGTCGAACAACTCCGCACCGGGCGGACCCGCCAACGAACGCAACGCCCGTGCATCGGTCTCGGTGAGCCGGCCCGTGTGGCTGGTCTCCGCCAGCAGTCCCGCGACGGGAATCACCGAGCCGACGAGTCCGGGCAACTGGCCGGCCAGCACCGCGGCATGTTCGGCGGCGTGGCCGAGCGGATCGCGTCGGCCCAACGCTCCCTCACCGAATCCGTCGGCGCGCGAGAGCACCCCGAGCGTCGTCAGCGGGGTGAAGCCGAGCTGGTGCAGGAAGTCGACCTCGTCCGCGCGCGGTGCGGAATCGAACAGGAAGATCGCCGCGTCGGCATCCACCGATGCCGTGCGGGTCTGTTCGTATCCGTCGATCAACGCGCGCCGCGTCATGGCAGCGTTGTCGACCGTCAATGTCGCAAGCCCCGGCGTGTCGATGAGGGTGATCTCCGACAGCGACTGGGACGGCAGAAACCGCTGCACATAGGCGATGTCGGTGGGCGGGAAGGCCGGTTCGACCGTGCCCCCGAAACTCAGGGGCTGTGGGACGACGCTGCCGTCGAGCTTGACCACCTCGGCGCGCGACGGCGCCCCGTTGCTGTAGACGGTGACGACGTTGGTCGCCTCCAGCGCGGCCGTCTCCGCCAGCGGCGCACCGATCAGCGCATTGACCAGCGTCGACTTACCTGCCTTGAGACGACCGACGACGACGATGCGCGGCGGCGAGAACAGGATCGCCCCGATCCGCGACGCGTGCGACGGAAGGTCGCCGCCCAGATTCGCGAGGGAATGCAATGCCGACTCGATTCGAGCGTGCACCGGGTCGTTGCTTCGCGGGGAGCCCCCGCCCTGATACATCAACTCTGTAGCCCTGAACTCAGTGTCCCCGAAGCCTGGGACCCCGCAAGCAGCTTCTCGATCGCGTCGATCCGGTTCTGCACGATCTTCCGGTTCTTCGCCAGCCGCTCGAGGGTCTTCTCTCGGGTCGCGGTGTCGAGCCGGGCCGCTTCCTGCGCTTCCTTCAACTGGCTCTGCAGATCGTCGATCCGGGCCTTGAGGTCGTCGCGGTGGCGCAGCACTATCTCCGGCCGCCCCACCGACAGCGCAGACTCGAGCATGCGTGAACTGCTGGTGCGGGTCGCGGCCAAGGTCTCACGCAACCAGTTGAGCAGGTTGGTCTTTCCCGTCCGCATCGCCTTGTAACCGAGATTGACAGCCACCCACACCACTCCGGCCACGGCACCGACACCGATGACCGCGCCGAGCATCGATGTGCCGATCATGCCCATCGTCAGCACACTCGGGTCGAGCAGTCCCTGACGCTTCGAGCCGACCTCTCCCGCGCTGATGGTGCCCGTCTGCATCCCAGCCCACACGAGTTCGCGGATCTCCGACCACTGCGGTGAATTCGGGCCGAACAGTTCCGCAACGATCGCTTCGAGGCGTTCGAGGAACACCTGTGCCGCCGATTCCATTGCCGCGAGCAGATCGGTCTGCATGTCGGCGGTGAAACTCTGTGCGCTGCGCCGCATCACCTCGAGCGACGACTTGTTGACCCGAGTGGTCCACTGCTGTCTGATCCGGTCGAGTTCCCCGTCGAGATGGGTCAGCGCGGCCTGGCGGGCCAGCGTCAGATCACGAGCGAGGTACTGCTCCCACTGCTGCGACCGATTCTTCAGGTCCTGCAGACGATCGCGTTCCGCGGTGAGATCGGCGGTGGCGGTGGCGCTGTCTTCGACGACCGCGATATCCGAGGCAACCCGTTCATCGACGCGACGAAGCCCCTCGAGGAGGGTGCGAAGCGTATCCGCCTGGGGCAGTTCGGCTCTCTCGTCGAGCAGGACATCGATCTGCTCGCGCAGTTCGATGATGCCCGACGCACGTTCGGCTCGATCCCTCGCAGGACCGGGTGGCATCTGCGCGGCGAGTCCGGCACGCAGGCTCGACACGCCCAGCACCGGTATCTGCCGCTGCAGGTGACGTTCGATCAACATGCGGTCCTCGGCCACGATCGGACGCCACCGTCGCAGGTTCTTGTCGGTCTTGGTGACTGCGACGACCACCGATTCCACCGACGCGGACGCATCGCGCAGGAAATTCATCTCGGGTTCGGTCAGGGGTGTGGAGGCGTCACACACCATCACCAGAACGGAGGCCTGGCGTGCCGACTGGGTCGCGAGCGCCGTGTGAGAGGCGACGAGCCCCCCGGAACCCGGGGTGTCCACGACGACAGCACCGCCGAGCACCGGCCGCGCGATCGCGACGACCGCGCCGGTCGGCAGGTCCTCGATCGTGGGATCGGAGACGCGCGCACCGGTGCTCGTGATCCAGTCCGGGAGTTCGGCGCGGGCGATCGGCACGCTCCGATCGGCGTACAGCAGTTCAGCGGATCCCGGTGGGTGCCGATCGTCGGGCGGAACGAACCGCACCGCTGCGGACGTCGTGGTTTCGACCGCGGACGGCGACGCATCGAGTTCCCCGACGAGCGCGTTGACGAGCGCGCTCTTACCGCGCTGCACCTCACCGACCACGACGACGGTGCGACGCTGCACAGACGCCTTCGATTTGGCCAGGGCGAGGTCGGCCGTGGCGTTGCGGCCGTAGGCGCGCAGCACCTTCACCGACGCCTCTACCAGCACATCCACGTCGACAACCGCAGAACCGCTCGTCGTTGCAGTGGAGTGCGCAGGCTGCGTGGTCCGGGTCCCTGTCACCAACGCCTCCTCTCCTGCATCGGACGCGACATTATCGGACCCGGGAAAACCGGGCATTACCGGACATGTGCGTCCTCCACCGACCCCCGCTGAGACAGGCCGTCACGTAGAGTGCGGAGATCATGTCCGAGACGCTCGTCACAACCCCGGATGGCACCGTCCGCGGAGTCCGCAGCGGCGACCTCCTCGCGTGGCGGGGCATCCCCTACGCCGCGCCTCCGGTCGGTCCGCTGCGACTGCGCGCGCCGCAACCCGTGGAGCCGTGGCCGGGTGTCCTCGATGCGACACGCTTCGGGAACGCCGCGAGCCAACATCCGCGCGGCCTCGTGACAGGCGCAGGCACCCGGGTCACCGCCGGCGAGGACTGCCTGACACTCAACGTGCTCGCCCCGACGGGCAACGTCCACGCGCCACGGCCGGTGATGATGTTCATCCACGGCGGCGCCTTCACCATGGGCACCAGCGCGTTGTCGCTCTACGGCGGCGAATCCCTCGTGCGCGGCGGCGACATCGTGTACGTCTCACTCAACTACCGTCTCGGTGCGCTCGGCTACCTCGACTTCTCCGAATTCTCCGACGCATCGGGGCCTTTCGCTTCCAACCTCGGCCTGCGCGACCAGGTGGCCGCGCTCGAATGGGTTCAGCGCAACATCGCCGCGTTCGGCGGAGACCCCGGCAACGTGACCATCTTCGGTGAGTCCGCGGGCGGCACGTCGGTCACCACCCTCCTCGCGACCCCTGCCGCGCGGGGACTGTTCGCGCGGGCCATCGCGCAGAGCCCCGCGCCGGGACTGGTGAACACCGTCGACCGCAGCCGCGAATGGGGTCGACGCTTCATCGAGCTGCTCGGCGCCGACACAGACTCCGCAGCGAAGGCACTGTCGGACGCAACACCGGCCGAACTGGGTCGTACGGGCTCTCGCGTCGGCGCGTCGGTCCTGCGTTCGACGCCGGGGCTGCATCCGTTCGGTCCGGTCGTCGACGGCGACTACCTGCCGGTTTTTCCGCTCGAGGCGTACGAGAAGGGCACCGCACACGCGGTTCCCCTGATCATCGGCACCAACGACCGCGAGGGCGCGCTGTTTCCGCGGTTCCTCGACGCGCTTCCCACCAACCCGCAGCGAATCGACAAGATGTTCGCGGGCACCGATCCCGACGCGCACGCTCGTGTCACTGCCGCGTATCCCGGTTATCCCTCGGAACGCGCCGCCATCGACCTCGGCGGCGACACCACCTTCTGGTATCCGTCGGTGCAGATCGCGCAGGCCCACGCCCGGCATGCACCGACGTTCACCTACCGCTACGATTTCGCTCCCCGCCTGCTGCGGTGGACGGGCTTCGACGCCACGCACGCAGTCGAATTGTTCGCCGTGTTCGGACAAGCAGATGAACTGCTGGGGAAGCTCCTGACCTCGGCAGGTGGGCGTCGCGATCTGCGGGCGGTCTCCGCATCGGTGCAGCGGCAGTGGTTACAGTTCGCGAAGCACGGCGAGCCCTTGCCGTCGTGGCCGCGCTACGACGAGACCGACCGCGCGACGGTGGTGTTCGACGTGCCGACCCGCGTCGAGCACGATCCTCGAAGCGAACGTCGGCTCGCGTGGGAGGGCTACCGGGGCTACGCCGCCGCACTCGGGTAGACACCGCTCTCGGGTAGCCACTGTTTCTCACACGGACACTGCACTCACATGGACACCGCGCTCACATGGACACGGTGAGGATGAAGACAACATCCTCGAGTGCTTCGACGCTGTGTCGCGCGGCCGGGATGATCAACAGATCTCCCGACGACCCCTTCCACGAATCCTCTCCCGCGATCAGCTGGAGTTGACCGCTGAGGACCTGCAGGGTCGCCTCGCCCGGGCTGTCGTGCTCGCGCAGTTCGCGGCCGGCCTGCAATGCGACGACGGTCTGCCGCAGGCTCTTGGCGTGCCCACCGAAGACGGTGTGCGAGCTGCGTCCGCTGCTCGACGTGGCGGCGAGTTTCAGTTGCTGGCGGGCCAGTGCGGTGAGCGAGAGCTTGTCCATGGTTCGCAGTATGGCGCACCGGAAGACGCGACACTCAGCTTCGGATGTACCTGATCCAGCGGAATCGCGTTCCGGACGTCGACGTCGTCCATTCGCCTGTGTCTGCAGGGGTCCACTCCGGCCCGATCGCCGGCGCGACCGCGTCGCCGTCGACCTCGAGATCGACCTCCGTGACGAGCAAATGCGTCGCATGTTCCATGGCCTGCGCGTAGATCTGGCCACCGCCCATCACGACGACCTCACCGTCGACCGTCTTCAGCGCCTCGTCGACGCTCGACGCGGTGACAGCACCGTCGGCCGCCCACTCGGGATTGCGGGTGATCACGACGTTCCGGCGACCGGGCAGCGGCCGGAATCGTTCCGGCAACGAGTCCCAGGTGAGGCGACCCATCACGACGGGCAGGCCCATCGTCGCGTTCTTGAAGAACGCCATGTCTTCGGGGATGTGCCACGGGATCGCGCCGTCGCGACCGATCACACCACCGTGGGCCTGCGCCCAGATCAGCGTGACGTGGTCGCTCACACCGCCACCGGTGCCTTGATCGCGGGGTGATGCCGATAGTCGACGATCTCGACATCGTCGAAGCGGTAGTCGAAGATCGAGTCGCGCTGCGCCAGCTTCAACGTCGGATACGGGTATGCCTCGCGGGTGAGCTGCTCGGTGACCTGCTCGATGTGGTTGTCGTAGATGTGGCAGTCGCCGCCGGTCCAGATGAACTCGCCCACCTCGAGCCCGGTCTGCTGCGCCACCATGTGGGTGAGCAGCGCGTAGCTGGCGATGTTGAACGGCACGCCGAGGAACATGTCGGCGCTGCGCTGGTACAGCTGGCAGCTGAGCTTGCCGTCGGCGACGTAGAACTGGAAGAACGCGTGGCACGGCATGAGCGCCATGTCGTCGAGGTCCGCGACGTTCCACGCCGAGACGATCATGCGACGCGAATCGGGGTTGTTCCGGATCGTGTCGATGACGCCGGAGATCTGGTCGATGTGCTGCCCGTCGGGTGTCGGCCACGAGCGCCACTGAACGCCGTAGACGGGTCCGAGTTCACCCTCCTCGGATGCCCACTCGTCCCAGATCGTCACTCCGTGTTCCTGCAGCCACTTCACGTTCGAGTCGCCGCGAAGGAACCACAGCAACTCGTACACGATCGACTTGAGGTGGACCTTCTTCGTCGTGATCAAAGGGAAGCCCTGCGCGAGGTCGAAGCGCATCTGGTGTCCGAACAGGCTGCGTGTGCCGGTGCCGGTGCGGTCGGACTTCGGCGTCCCGGTGTCCAGGACCAGGCGCAACAGATCTTCGTACGGCGTCGGGACAGTCACGAACAGCAGTCTAGGCGGAGCTCTACGAAGTAGCCTTACCGCATGCCGGAGCTCCCCGAAGTGGAAGCACTCGCCGTGTTCCTGCGAGAACACGCGCTCGGGTCGGTGGTGGGTCGCATCGACGTCGCGGCGCTCAGCGTGTTGCAGACCGCCGATCCCCCGATCACCGCTCTGCAAGGCCACGATGTCACCGGCGCCCGCCGGTTCGGCAAGTTCCTCTCCGTCGACTGCGGTGACCTGTCGCTGATCACTCACCTGTCGCGGGCCGGGTGGCTGCGGTGGCGGGGCGAGCCGTCGCAGGCACCACCGAAGCTCGGCAAGGGGCCGCTCGCGCTGCGCGTGCACCTGTTCCGCCCCGACGCCTCCACCCCCGCGTTCGATCTCACCGAGGCCGGCACCAAGAAACGCCTGGCGGTCTGGGTCGTCCGCGACCCGGCCCACGTCCGGGGTATCGCGCGGCTCGGGCCGGATGCCCTCGCCGTGACCGCCGACGAGTTCGGCGCACTGCTCGCAGGCAGTACTGCACGGCTGAAGACTCTTCTCGTCGACCAGTCGGTGCTCGCCGGGATCGGCAATGCGTACTCCGACGAGATCCTGCATGTCGCCCGGTTGTCACCCTTCGCCACCGCGTCGCGCCTTACCGGCGAACAGGTCGCTGTGCTCTACGACGCGATGCGCTCGGTCCTCATCGACGCCGTCGACAGGTCGGTGGGCCAGGACGCCGCCCGGCTGAAAGGGGAGAAACGCTCGGGGTTGCGCGTGCATGCCCGGACAGGGCTGCCGTGCCCGATCTGCGGCGACACCGTCCGCGAGGTGTCGTACTCCGAACGGTCCTTCCAGTACTGCCCCACCTGCCAGACCGGCGGGAGGATCCTCGCCGACCGCAGGATGTCGCGGTTGCTGAAGTAAGGTCCCCGACGTGGACTTCTCGACCCGCTCGAGCGCGGCGGTCCGGTCGCTCGCACCCGGTTACTTCGCTCTCGTCATGTCCAGCGGGATCATCTCGATCGGCCTCCATCTCCGCGGATTCGACGTCGCCTCGCTGGCCCTGCTGATCGTCGCGGCCGTCGCCTTCGCAGTACTGGTGGTGTTCTCGACCTGGCGACTCGTGTCGTTCCGAAGTGCCCTGCGCGCGGACATGGCCGATTCGTCGCGGGCGTTCGGGTTCTTCACCTTCATCGCAGGCAGCAACGTGCTGGGTGTGCGCCTGATGATGCAGGGCTGGCATTCGACCGCCGCAGTGCTGCTCGTCGTCGCCGCACTGACCTGGCTGGTCCTCGGATATGTCATTCCGTGGACCGCGGTTCTCGGCACCACGCAGCGCCCCGTGCTCGCCAAGGCCAACGGCACCTGGTTCATCTGGGTGGTGGCCAGCGAATCGGTGGCCATCGCCGCAGCCACGTTGCAGCCCGTCTACCAGGACCTGAACCGGCTGCTGGCTGCGGTCGCGGTCTTCGCCTGGGCAGTGGGTCTGTTCCTGTACGCCGCGGCCGGGATATTCGTCGGCGCACGGATGCTGCAGTATCCGCTGCGCCCCACCGACCTGACCGCACCGTACTGGGTTGCGATGGGTGCCTGTTCGATCACCGTGGTGGCCGGTGCGCGGATCGTCGAGATGAACGACGCACCCATGGTCGATGCCACCCGTGGATTGATCGCCGGCCTCGCCGTGGTGATCTGGGCATTCGCCACGTGGCTGTTCCCCCCGCTGATCGCGGCGGGCTGGTGGCGCCACCGCATCCACCGGGTGCCGTTGACCTACGACTCGTCGCTGTGGTCCATCGTGTTCCCACTCGGCATGTACGCCGTCGCGGGGATCTATCTCGGCCAGGCCGACGACCTGCCACTCGTCGGCGCAGTCGGTGCGGCCGAACTGTGGATTGCGGTGGCGGTGTGGGTGCTCGTCTTCGTCGCGATGCTCCGCCATCTGTGGACGACGCTGCTCGGCCCCCGGGTCCACTCCGGATAGTCGACTTCGGTGGGAGCGCTTCCACCACCGGTTACCGTGTGAGTGTGAGCGTCGAAATGCTGGACACCGACACCGTGCACGGCCACCTGCATGTCCCCGATGGTGAGCCTCGCGGCGCGATCGCGCTCGCCCACGGTGCCGGCGGCAACTGCGACGCGAAGATTCTGCAGCTGATGTGCGACCGGTTCTCCGAACACGGTTTCGTCGCATTGCGCTACGACCTGCCGTTCCGTCGGCGCAATCCCAAGGGTCCGCCGCAGCCGTCCCGCGCCGGGCAGGACCGCGCGGGCGTGGCCGATGCCGCCGCAGCACTGCGCGAACGCTTCACCGGCCCGCTCGTCCTCGGCGGCGTCTCCTACGGCGGCAGGCAGACGTCGATGCTCGTTGCGGAACAACCGGCGCCGGCCGACGCACTGCTGCTGCTGTCCTACCCGCTGCATCCCCCGGGCAAGCCGGAGAAGGCCCGCACCGAACACCTGCCCGACATCACCGTGCCCACCACATTCGTCAGCGGCGCCAGCGATCCTTTCGGGACGCTCGACGAACTGCGCGCAGCGCAGGCATTGATCCCGGCCCCGACCGCACTGGTGGAGGTGACGGGTGCAGGCCACGACCTGAGCCGCGCGAAGATCGACCCGTCCGAGGCCACGGTGTCGTCGATGCTGGAAATTCTGGAGAGCGCATGATGAGAGACGCGATCACAACAGCCATCGATACCCTGCTCACCGATCTCCGCGACGGCACCGGTGACGGTGGCCTGCCCTCCGCCAAGCTGCACAATCTGTTCGAGGCGGTGTTGGTCGTCGGATCCGGCCTCGAACTGGACTCGATGCTCCAGCGCATCGTCCAGAGTGCGATCTCACTGCTGGGCGCACGGTACGGGGCGCTCGGTGTCCGGGCCGCCGACGGCGGGCTGTCCGAATTCGTCTACGAGGGCATCAACCCCGAGCAGCGCAGTCATCTCGGGCATCTGCCCGAGGGCCGAGGCATTCTCGGATTACTGATCAACGATCCGCGTCCGGTGCGGCTGGCGGATCTGTCGAAGCATCCGGCATCCATCGGGTTCCCACCGAATCATCCGCCGATGAAGAGTTTCCTGGGAACCCCGATCATGGTGCGGGGTAAGGTCTTCGGGAGCATCTACCTCACCGAGAAGCTCGGCGCGACGGAGTTCACCGAGGAAGACGGCGTCATTCTCGAGGTGCTCGCGAAGTCTGCGGGCATGGCTATCGACAATGCCCGGTTGTTCGAGAGCGCGTTGACCCGCGAGCGTTGGCTCGCCGCGATGGCCGCCATCAATGCGCGCCTCCTCGTGGGTGGTTCGGTCGACGAAACACTCGACCTGCTCACCGGCCACGTACGCGATCTCACCCGTGGAGCAGGCTCATTCGTCGTGCTCGTCGACGGTGCACACGGCACAGTGCGCGCAGCCTCCCCCATCCCCCCTACACGCGGAGTCCGCATCGATCTGACCGATTCTCCTGTGCTGCACGCCCTGAAGACGCGGCGTGAGGTGCTGACCGACACGCTCGCGGGCTTGCCGTCCGCCGGCGACCGCGACGCAGGCAAGGCCGTTGTGCTGCCACTGTCGGCCACCTCAACCATCACGGGAGTGCTGATCGCGACCCGAGAGAAGGGATCCGACCCGTGGGACGAGGAAGACGTCGCGCGGCTGGATTCGATGGCGAACCTCGCAGCAGTAGCACTCGAATTCGCCGAACAGCAACGCAAGAAGAGACTACTCGACGTCCTCGCCGATCGAGATCGCATCGCACAAGATTTGCACGACAACGTGATTCAACGATTGTTTGCAACCGGAATGAGCCTGCAGAGTGTGCTGGGTCCCGGAACCGACACTGAGCGCGTCACCGACGTGGTTCATCACGCCGTCGAACAACTCGACCGGACTGTCCGCGAGATCCGCACAACCATTTTCGACCTGCACACGACGGGCGCCTCGGCGGGGACCAGCCTCCGGCGGCGACTACTCGACGTCGTCGGCGACCTCAGCATCCACTCGTCCGTCTCACCCAATGTCCAATTCATCGGCCCGATCGACACATTGGTACCCGACCGCATCCACCCTCACGCCGAAGCCGTGCTGCGCGAAGGCCTGAGCAATGCGCTGCGGCACTCGCAATCCGAGAACATCACAGTGTCGGTGACCGCCGAGGACGATTTCAGCATCGAGATCCTCGACGACGGCACCGGGCTCCCCTCCACCGCACGACGAAGCGGGCTGGCCAACCTCGAACGCCGGGCCGCACAATGCGGAGGTGTATTCCTCATCGGCCCCGGCGACAGCGGCGGCACCCGGTTGTCGTGGCGGGCTCCGATCTGAATCACCCTGCAGTTCAGCAATACTAGGACTGCCCCTGCTCCTTGCCCTTACGCAGCTCGGTCGCCAGAACTGCGGCCTGGGTCCGACGCTGCATCCCGAGCTTGGCCAGCAACCGCGATACGTAGTTCTTCACGGTCTTCTCGGCGAGGAACAGCCGCTCGGCGATCTCGCGATTGGTCATGCCCTCGCCGATCAGCTCGAACACCGCCTTCTCCTGATCGGACAGCTCCGCGAGCGGATCCGCGGTCCGCGACGCGCGGATCCGATTCATCAGGGCGGCGGTGGCGCGGCTGTCGAGCAGAGAGCCGCCCTCGCCCACGGTGCGGACCGCCGACACGAGGTCGGTGCCGAGGATCTGCTTGAGAACGAATCCCGACGCACCCGCCATGATTGCGTCGAACAGCGCCTCGTCGTCGGAGTACGACGTCAACATCAGCGCGCGCAACTCAGGCATCCGGGCACGCAACTCCCGACACAATTCGACGCCGTTGCCGTCGGGAAGCCGAACGTCGAGCACTGCGACGTCGGCGCCGCTACCGGGGACCCGGGCCAGCGCCTCCCCCACCGAGGCGGCCTCACCCACGACGGTGAAGTCAGGGACGCTGCTGAGCAGGTCCACCAGTCCACGCCGGACGATCTCGTGGTCGTCGACGAGAAATATGCGGGGCATCGCACGCACCTTTCGTTCTGCTGGTAATGGTGCCATCGTCTCAGCCCGCCCGGACCCCATTCACCACAGGGCCGTTCGACGTCAAGATCGGGACCTTCGCCACCTGTGCCCTTCTGCACCCGTGAGAGAGGCTCGGAGTACACCGGGATATCTGTCCGAGCCCGGTGACGACCGGATTGGGAGGGTGGCGATGACCGTCGATTCCGAAACCTGGTCTCACAGCGATACGGAGATCATTGCGCGGGCCGTCATCGAGGCGCCGTCGGTGCACGACACGCAGCCGTGGAATCTTCGGCTTCCCGGCTCCGCCGCGGAACTCGAGGAACGCCTCGAATTCGCCGAGCCGGGCGCCGATCCCCTACGCCCGGACCGGCTCATCTCGTGCGGTACCGCCGTGGCTCACCTCGAGCTCGCGATGCGCGTCCTCGGCAGGCAGACCCGCACCGACCTGTGTCCGGACCCCGACCGTCCCGCGCTCATCGCGCGTATCGAGACGCTCGGGCCGGCTGTCCCCACGAGCTCGGATCTACGGCTCTACGCTGCAATCTCACATCGCAAGAGCCACCGCGACGCTTTCGCTGACATCCCGGTGCCCGCCGAGACCATCGGCGACGTCGTGTCCGCAGGCGCCGACGTTCCTGGCGTCGGTATCCGTCTACTGGCGTCCGACGAGGCCCCGGCTCTCGCCGACATGCTCACCTACTCCGCCGAGGCCAAACGTCGCAATCCTCACTATCAGCGCGAGATGTTCTCGTGGACATCGCATTGGCAGCCGGAAGGTAACGCCGAGGTCGTCGAGGGCTGGGACGCCACGCTGGACGAGCGCGGCGCCGCGGGCAAGGCCATGATCACCACCGACATACCCGACACTTCGGCCCTTGCCGCCTCGATCGACCGCGAAACCGTCCTGCTGTTCAACGCTCCTTCCACCGACCCGATCGATCTGGTCCGGGTCGGAATGGCCACCGAGCGTGCGTGGCTGGCGGCCGTCGATGCCCGTCTCTCGGCCTCGGTTCTCACCCACCCGCTCCGGATCGGAGACTCCGCCGATCGTCTCGGTACACGACTGGGAATGACCACCCCGCCGCAGCTGATCATGCGGATCGGTTTCTGACTGTGAGGAAGGATCGTCGAAGGTGACGCAAGAACTCACCGCGATCGAACTCGAGGAATCACCGAGTTCCGAGCTGTTCCAGGCTGTTCTGGACATGGCGCAGGCAGCGAAGGCCGGCAACACCTCGGGGTGGCTGGCGGCGCGCTACAGCGGTCTCCCCCTCGAAGACCTCGCCTACACCTGCACGGAAATGCTGGGAATCCTCATCGAGAACAACGCAATCCGTGAGGGTGTGCATCCGGCCGACATGTGGCGTCGCGTGCGCACGGCCGGCGTCGACGAATTCGGCTGACCGGGTCGACAGCTGCGACACAGTCGGGTACGACGGAGCTTATGGCGACGATCCATATTGCGCCCAGCTTCACCGCAGGGGTTGCACTGCACAGGGCGCTGTCCGCTGCCGGCGCCGAGTGCACGATTCTGGCCGACCTCGACGATCTCAGCCACGGGCCGATCGATGCGCAGTCACTGCGCCGCCACTCGTCCGGCCGGCTGTTCAGTCATGTCACCGCGCGCGAGGAGCACTCCCGTCATATCGCGTGGCTACCTGCCTACGGTCGTTGGGATCCACGATTCATCGACCTGGATACCCCCACGGTGTTCTGGTTCGGCAGGAGATCCGCTGAAGAAATGTGCAGCATGCTGTATTTCGCGAGCGCCGCCGAGGGCCGTCCGTGGTCCTTCATCGACGTCACCGAAAGCAACGACCATGGGCACGTCGCCGCCACGAGCCCATCGGAATTGGAGTTGCTCATCGACAGTCAGGTACCGGTGGACGACACGCTGTCCGCCGAACTGGCCGAACGTTGGCGAATTCTTCAACACGAAAACGCGCCGTTTCGGGTACTGACCGGTTCCGCTCTGACATCAGTGCCGGAAGACTACTTCGATCGGCTGTTGCTTCAACACACGCCGACTCTTCCGACACCGATGAGTCGAGTGATTGCTGAAACTATGGGCAGGGCACCGTCAGGGCCAGTAGCTGATTATGTCTTGCGTGGACGCTTGATCGAGTTGATAGCCGAGGGGAAGATCGCAGCAGAGGGCAACCCCAGCACGATGGAATCGTGTCTCTTGTACCGCGTAGGCATATGACTCACCCCATGTGTCGGCTTCGCGGGAAAGAAAGGCGCCGCCCGAGTTCGTCTCGATTCACCCCTGGGAAGTGGCCTCGAGCTTGGTTCCGAACTCGACGATGACGCGGTGGCGTTCGTCGTCACTGAGCAGCACCGACAGCGGCGACAGATTGCGCATCTCCCGACTGGTGTCATCGTCGCTCTCGACGATGACACGGATGCCGTCTATGTCGTTGTCGCGGAGGGTCTTCTCCCAGCGATCCAGGTAGCGATCCATCAACGGACTACGACCCACCTGCCGGCGGGTGGTCTCCAAATTCCGACGCACCGGCTCGGTGTCAACGGAGATACCTTCTCGTATGATCTTGTCCAAGACCGCGGCCTGGAGGAGTTGCTGGCGCAGAGTCTTCGGCGTGACAACAGACATCTGCCTCACCCACTCCAACTAGTAATGTCCGCTCGGACCCTTCCGATGATAAAGGGTGCGTGCAACGGGTTACACAAACGGCGGATTCCAGAATACGTTGCAGCGGCATCAACCGTTATCTTGACAGTTCTGAAGCCGTAGAACTGCGCAAATGCGGAAGGGGTGCCCCGACGCTATCGGACCATCGAAGTCTACGGAATGTGGCCGACGTCCCCGAGAGTATGCAATGTGCGGTTATAAAAATAGTCGTCTTCCTCGAGAATGGTGATGCTCCCAGGCCTGCCTCGGAAAGAGGCGTAAGCACAGGCACTCATCGGCAGTCGTTGCCAAGCCGCAATGACCCAGCTGAGGGAACCACCGTGGGTGACAACAATGAGATCGTCGGAGTTGTCCTGAGTGATGCGGTCGACGGCTCGGTAGACACGGGTAACCCACTCCAGCTTCGTCTCCGCGGCCTCGATCCCTTCGTCGTGGTCCAAACGCTCACCGACACGAGGCGGAGGTGCAAACCGAGAATCGAGCCATGCTTGTGGGCGCCCGCCTGCGACTCCATAAGACTTCTCCCGTAGGTCCCGAAGTAACACCGGTTCGATTCCGAACAAGTCTGCGATGGGACGAGCGGTTTGACGGGCGCGTGCGAGATCCGATGTATACAGCGCGGGCACTCGATCGGTTGGAATGATCTCACGCAACCGTGCTGCAGTGGCACAAGCGTCTTCGACTCCGCGAGCGGTCAGTTCGGAATCGTGCCAGCCACCGACGAGACCTTCGACGTGGTGCATTGCCTCAGTGTGTGTGACGACGTATACGCGTTTCATCCGCTCACTCTTTCATGGCTTGTTCATCTCAGAATCCCTGCAAGCCTTCGGTGCTGGACTTGTGGGGGTGTCCTGATTCCACCTCGGTGCCACGTCGCCCGCGGTTCCGGTGGTGCGCGCCCACCTGTGTTCGATCGAGACATGTACCGGCCGTGACATGCCGTCGAGTGCGGCATCAGAGGCGTCGTCAGTGCGCACGGTAATGCTCGGCCACCGCAGTGAACGCTTCCTTGGGTTCCCACGCCATATCGGGGTACGTCTGCCCGCGGCGCCCTTCGAGGACCTTGACGATCCCGAGGCTGGCAAGGTCGAGATCCTCGCGCGGATCACCGTCGGGACGGTGGGGGTGACTGTGGAGCGCGAAGAGGAACACGAAGGCGCTGTCGACACCCTCCGTGTCGAAGATTTCCAACAGCTCACGCAGATACGTGGCTTGGCCGGCCTCGTCACGTGTGTAGTGCCCATTCAACCGAAGCGGATCACCGTTCTCGTCGTGCTCGACGATCTCCATGCTGCGCGGCGCCAGGTCGCCGGAACCGCGCCAAGTCGCTGTCCCGAATCCGGTGACGGCCAATGGTTTTCCTTGCGCAACCAACGCGCGCACACCGTCGCGGAAGCGGTCCGCGACCTCGGCCGACCGGATCAGCTCGATCGACAGGTAGTCGAAAGGCGCCCAGTCGATCTGCTCGAACTGTATGCAGGCGTAGGTGACCTTTCCCAGGAAGTGTGCGCGCACGATCGGCAACGCTGTACGGAAGAAGTCGTTGAGACGAGCGCTCACATCGGCGAACCGGGCGGGCCTGGCCTCCGGGACTCCGAGTAGGTTGTCCAGTCGCTCCGACGTGCTGTCGCCAGCGATGAATCCCCGGTTCATGATGCTCAGCTCGACACCGGCGACGAACACGACCTCGACTCCTGCGCGTCGGAGCTGTTCGGCCCGCTCGGCGCACTCGGTGAACAGAGCCAGGATCTCATCGGAAGTCAGTTCCAAGGGATAAGGGGAAAACCACACTTCCAGGCCCGACTCGGCGGCACAGCGGGCCGCGAACTCGAGGCGGTCGGGATCACCTCCTGTGATCTGGACGGCGGTGCAGTGCAGATCGTTGCGAATGATGGCGAGTTCGCGCCTGACGACCTCTGGATCGAACTCCTCACGTGAGATCCTGCCTTTCCGGATAAAGCCGGTGTCGTATGTCATTCCCTTGCCCCGCATACGCACTGCTTCCTTCCCCGCTCCGTCGATTCAAAGCCCACAGTACATAAATACTGCGTGCACGCAATATTGCGGGCGCGTACATTCTCCAGTCATGATGGTTCCGTGACGACGAACCAGCTCGGATTACGAGAGCGAAAAAAGCAGAACACCCGCCGGGCATTGCGCGAATCGGCACTGCAGCTGGCTCTCGAACACGGGCCGGAGAACGTACGCGTCGAGGACATCGCCGAGGCAGCCGGTGTCTCGCCCAGGACCTACAACAACTACTTCCCCAGCCGAGAGCACGCGATCGTCGCGGCGGTCACCGCCGAACGCGAAGCGCAAGTCGCAGCGGCAGTTACAGCACAACCTTCGACCACCAGACTTTCCGATGCCATCACCGACGCGATCGTCACCCAGTACACCGACCCAGGCGAAGAACGTCGCGACGCACTACTGCTGATCACCACCCGCCCGGCCCTCCGAGAGGTGTTCCTGGGCTCCACACGTGCCATGGAGCAACCCCTCGCCGACGCCATCGCCGACCGACTCGACGGCGCCGACAGGCGCGCAGCCCACGTACTCGCCGCGAGCGCGGCGGCCGCGGTTCGCATCGCACTCGAGGAGTGGCTACGACCCGCCACCGATGCCCTCGGTACCAGCGGGCTGGTCACGGTGTCCGGCGCGCTTTCCGATGAACTCCGTGCAGCACTGTCCCCCCTCGCGCCGGCATTCGATGCTGCCGAGAGAAGTCGCCCCGACTCGCGGCGGTGAAGGCGGTGTGTGCGCGTCTCTACATCTCAGCGGATCTTGCGGCGGTAGACCGCTCCCGCGGCAACATACGCGGCGATGAGGATACCGACACACCACGCGAGCGCGATCCAGATGTCGTTGCCCACCGGTTGCTGGGCGAACAGATCGCGAATGGTGTTGACGATCGAGGTCACCGGCTGATTCTCCGCGAACCACTGCACCGGGCCGGGCATGGTGTCGGTGGGCACGAACGCCGAACTGACAAACGGCAGGAAGATCAGCGGGTAGGCGAACGCTCCCGCGCCGTCGACGGTCTTCGCGGATAAACCTGCAACCACCGCGACCCAGGTCAACGCCAGTGTGAACAGGCCCAAGATGCCCACCACCGCGAGCCACGCCACCGGGCTCGCACCCGTGCGGAACCCCATCACCACGGCGATTCCGACGACGACCGCGAGGGAGACCATGTTGGCGACCAGCGACGTCAGCACATGCGCCCACAGCGCACTGGAGCGGGCGATCGGCATGGACTGGAACCGTTCGAAGATCCCGCCCTGCATATCCATGAAGAGTCGATAGGAGGTGTAGGCAATACCCGACGCGATCGTGATGAGAAGGATGCCGGGCAGCATGAAGTTCAGGTACGACTCCGAACCGGTGTCGATCGCGCCGCCGAACACGTAGACGAATATCAACATGAGTGCGACCGGGGTGACCGCGGTCGTGATGATGGTGTCCGGGCTGCGCAGGATATGGCGTAGTGAACGGCCTGTCAGCGCGGTGGTGTCGCTGTAGAAGTACGCGGTGGTCATCCTCGCTCCTCCTCGCTCGTGCGATTGTCGTCGGCGGTGTTGGTGCCGACATTGCCGTCGCCACTGGTGATCGCTAGGAAGATCTCTTCGAGGGTGGGCCGTTTCTCGACGTACTCCACGGTCGCGGCCGGCAGCAGTGCCTCGAGTTCGGCCAGGGTGCCGTTGACGATGATCCGGCCCTGGTGCAGGATCGCGATCCGGTCGGCGAGCTGTTCGGCCTCGTCCAGATACTGCGTCGTCAGTAGCACGGTGGTGCCGTTGTCGGCGAGTTCTCGGATCGTCTGCCACACGTCGAGACGTGCCTGAGGGTCGAGGCCGGTGGTCGGTTCGTCGAGGAAGATGACCGGCGGATCCCCGATCAGGCTCATCGCGATGTCGAGGCGTCGGCGCATGCCACCCGAGTACTCGGCTGCTTTCCGGTCTCCCGCGTCGGTGAGCGAGAAGCGAGCGAGGAGGTGGTCGGCGATCGCGCCCGGATTCTCGACGTGGCGCAGTTTCGCGACCAGCACGAGATTCTCTCGCCCACTGAGGATCTCGTCGACGGCCGCGAATTGCCCGGTGAGACTGATCGACTCTCGCACGTCGCCGGCCTGGGTAGCGACGTCGAAGCCGTTGACCGTGGCCGTGCCGGTGTCTGCCCGGAGCAACGTGGACAGGATTTTCACGACAGTGGTCTTGCCCGCCCCGTTCGAGCCGAGCAAGGCGAAGATGCTGCCCCGTGTGACGTCGAAGTCGACCCCGCGCAATACGTGCAGGTCGTTGTACGACTTTTCCAGGTGCTGCACCCGGATCGCGGTCGCCGTGGTCATCGCTGTTGCCGTTCCGCGTCGTCGATGGCCTTGACCAGGCGGGCGCGCTCCTTGTCGATCCACCGCTTGCCGCCGTAGGCCTCGGCGAAGGTTTCCACGAACTCGACCGGGTCCTTTCCGACGATCTCGCGCACCGGCGTACCGTCGACGGCCGCTCGCTCCCAGAGGTCGACGAAGTCGCCCATCATCGCGACGAGGGTCGCACCGTCGGTGATGCTGCCGTGGTGCAAGATATACCGCTGCAAGGCTTTTGCGGCGGCAGCGTACGGTTCCGGAAGGGCGTCAAGGCGCGCCTTGTGTTGTTTGTACTGCTTCTTCTGCTCGAACGATCCGGTGATGGTTTCGATCCAGTTGGTCATGATCACTTCATTCCTTCGTGAAGTTGTTCGATACGTTCCGCCAGGAAGCTCCATGTCTTCCAGAATTCGTCGAGTTCGCGTCGCCCTTGTGGATTGAGCGAGTACACCTTTCGTGGAGGCCCCTTGTCGGATGGGACCTTCTCGACATCGACGATCTTGCGGCGCTCGATCCGGACGAGCAAGGCGTAGATCGTGCCTTCGGCTATATCGACGAAACCGCGCTCTCGCAGGTGCGCTGTGATCTCGTATCCGTACGCGGGCTTCTCGGCAAGAATTGCCAGGACGATGCCTTCGAGCGCGCCCTTGAGCATCTCCGTCATCTGGTTGGCCACTACCCACCTCCCTTCTAGTCAGCGTTACTGACTACCGGTAGAAAGTAACACTGAGTACCGGTAGTCAGCAACACCGAATAGTGGGACGGTCAGCAGATGCCTCCACCACTCCCCTGATCAAAATTCCGCACAGATGATTCTCGGTACCGGAATCCGGAAAGAACTGCGCCGTGGTCAGGTTCGCCGGTAAGACGCCATAGCGAACCGAACAATCGTTCGAGTTGACCCCGATCGCGCCACGTGAGATCATCCCTGCACCGGCCTGAATACAGGTCGACCCCGGCAGGTGCGCTAACACCGAACCGGGGTCTGGGCACACGACAGAAAGAGCTGTCATGCACCGTACGGTGGATTCTATCCACACGCCCTTCAGAGGCGTAAATCAGCAGCGAGCCGCGAGCGCATTCTGCCGCGCCGGCCACCATATCCCCTGCCCGCCGGGGGCTTCACTGACGTCGTAACCTTCGAGCCCCTCGACCTCCAGGTCGAGGGGCTCGAGGTGTTCGCTTCGCTTCGACATGTGCGCGGGCCGTTCCGGTAGCCGCGACACGTCGGGCATTCGTCGCTCATCTCCTCAGGTCCGACGTCAGCGCATCGACGCTGCGTACCGGGGTTCCATTCCCTGGCACGAAACCGACTGGGCGCCAGTATCCTTCGTCTCCACAGCTGGCGGTGGAGCACCCGATCGCGCGGGTCGACACAACCGACCGGGTCCAGTACAAGCCACGCGTCACCTCCGACGTGGGGCCAGAAGTGCTGGCCGAGACGGTCTATCGGGGTATGGCGACCGGGCAGCGTTGGGGAAGGGGCCGAAGGCAAGCTCAGGGACCCGTAGGGTCTCCGCATGGTCAGGCGCAGCCGCCCGCAGGGCGCCCGCTTCTTTCTACTTCGGGCAACTCCCGCTGTACCGGTCGAGACCCAGACCATTGTTCCGCTTCTTGCTCCGACCGGTGGGCCCGCCCTTCGGCTTACGAACCCACCTACTGCTCGAGTCCAACCCGGGCATGCGCTCACTCCCCCGATCGCCGTATCGGGTCTCGCCGTCCACGGTCAGAACGCCGTCCTGGACGTCGATGTGAGCGACCGTCGCCCAGTACGAATCCTTTCCGTTGCCCACGTACACGAGGATCTCGTCGGCGTCCGGGCCGGGCAGACCGTCGCGTCCCGCGCGCCCGTATCGGATTGCGACGCGCGGCTTTCCGAATGTATCGATCGCGCCCGCTCCGTTGTCGACGCTCTGATAGATGTTGACGAGCAGATCCCCATTTTCGTTCGGCAGCACCCGAACCTGTTCGACGGCAGGCTTCTTCCCACGGCCAGGACCTTGACTGTCGCCGTAGTGATGGATGTACGGCCACGTCTGAAGGTCGCCGCGATGTCCGGGATCTCCGCTGATCACGACGTACTTGTCGGTCTCTTCGTCACGACAGTAGAAGTAGACGTCGAGGTCGCCGGTACCGAACTTCTTCACCTTGCCGTTCCGGTCGTAGATCGCACGGCGCCCGTCCCATTCGAGACCGACGGTGAGCACCCAGTTCGGATCGCCCTGGGATTTCCGCAGGTCGATCCGGGCACTCTGGGTGGGTGAGTCCTTGGTGAGTGAGACCTGCACCTTCTCGAAGGAGATCGGACGCTCCGCAGGCGCAGGCGCAGGCGCAGGCGCCGAAGTGTTCACGGGTTCGGGTGACGGTTGGTCGCCCGGGTCGTCGACAGAGATACCGTGATCGGTCGCGAACGCTGCGAGCCCCTCCTGATACCCCTGCCCGATGGCGTCGAGGCGCCACCCGTCACCACGTCGGTACAGCGCGACGACCTGGAGGACTGTTTCGGTCGTCAATCCAGGCGGGGCGAACTCGAGGGCCTGGCCCGGCCCTCGCACTTCGACGCCTACTCCCGGCACATCCCCGAACCTTCGTCCCTGCGCTTCGGTACTCGCGGCGACGAGCACCCGCTGGACGTCTGCAGGCACCTCGGACAGTACGACGACAGCGGAGGTATCGGACGTGAGCTGGACGCCGGGAGCCTTCGGGTTGTTGAAGAACACGAAGTCGTCGTCGCTGCGGACGCGCCCGTTGTCGGCGAGGAGAACAACCATCAGGTCGGCTACGCCCGCTGCTCCAGCTCCGAGGCCGATCTCGTACCGAACATCGGTGAGATCGGTTTTCGAGCCCTTCGATACCGCAACCATTCAGTTCCCTACTCCTACGTCACCTTCGACTGCTGAGGCAGGCGCCTACTCCCCGACCACCTCGGACCGCGCGACCAGCACCGGGCAGTCTGCGGTCTGGATCAGCGCATTGCTGGTGGACCCAAGGAGCAACCCCTTGAATCCTCCGCGCCCGCGCGACCCCACCACGAGAAGCTGTGCGCTCTCGGCATATTCACTGAGCACCCGTACGGGCCTGTCGCGCGCGACGATCCGTTCGACAACAACGTCGGGATACCGCTCGTGGAAGCCGGCCAGGCGTTCGGCGAGCACGATCTCCTCGCCGGTCTGGATGCGGCTCCAGTGCGGGTCTTCGGGGACGGCGCCCAGCGACGGCTGCACGCTCACATCGCTCCACACGTTGACGGCGACGAGGGTCGCGCGCCGTGCGGCAGCCTCTTCGAATGCGACCTCGACGGCCGCCCGACAGGATTCCGACCCGTCCACTCCGACCACGACGGGGCCTTCGGCCGGGGGTGCTCCGTCGAGTGTGCGACCGCGCACGACGACGACGGGAGCCGCGGAGTGGGCGGCCAGGGCCGTCGACACCGATCCCGCGAGCAGGCCCTTGACCTCGCCGAGGCCACGCGACCCGACGACCATTCGGTCGGCGTGTTCGGACAGCTCGATCAGGGTGTTGGTGATCTTGCCCTCGATCTGCTCGGTGCTGATCTCGACCGATCCGTTGTTGTCGTCGACGACCTTCCGCGCGAGCACCCCGGCATTGGCGAGCCGGTCGCGGGCCGTCGCCTTCATCTCCTCGTGGAAGCTCTGCGCGAGGTAGGGCTCCGAGTAGTAGAACGAAGGGACGTGGACGACCGTGACGATGCGCAACGGCAGCGATCGGGCACTTGCCGCGCGGGCCCCCCAGATCACCGCGCCCGAGGCCGCATCGGACCCATCGACCGCGACGACGATCGGCTTGGTCTCGCTCATGTCGGGAACCTTTCTCCGTGAGTCAGCTACAGATATTTCGCATCTGCTCGATCAGACGTACCCGACCGGCGGTGTCGCCGGCGAGCGGGGTCACATTCAGTGTCGTAGCGCCGGCTTCCTCGAAAGCTGCGACACGCTCACGCACGTAGCTTTCGGGGCCGATCAGCGACACGGCGCGCACGAGATCCTCGGGCACTGCCGCGGCCGCCTGCTCCTTCTTGCCGTCCAGGTAGAGCTCCTGGATGAGCGCCGCTTCCTTCTCGAAGCCGTAGCGGACGGCGAGATCGTTGTAGAAGTTCTTGCCCTTGGCGCCCATACCGCCGATGTACAGCGCAAGCATCGGCCGGACCCAGTCGATCATGTGGTCGACGTCGTCGCCGATCGCGAGTGCGACCTGGACGTAGGTCTGCAGTTCACCCAACGCGGGGTCGCGCTTGGCCTTGCCCTTGGCCAGCGCGTCGCCCCACACCTCGGAAACCTTCTCCGGGTAGTAGAAGATGGGCTCCCAGCCCTCGGCGATCTCGGCGGTCAGCTCGACGTTCTTCGGGCCGATCGACGCGATGACCACCGGGATCCGTTCGCGCACAGGCTGGTTGATCAGCTTGAGCGGCTTACCGAGCCCGGTTCCCTTGTCTTCGGGAAGCGGGAGCTGGTAGTACTTGCCCTGGTACTCGACCTTCTCGCGCCGCCACACTTTGCGGCAGATTTCGACGATCTCGCGGGTGCGCCCGAGGGGCGCGTGGTACGGAACGCCGTGGAAGCCTTCGATGACCTGCGGACCCGATGCTCCGATACCCATGACGAAGCGACCGTCGGACACGTAGTCGAGGCCGGCCGCGGTCATCGCGGTCAGCGTGGGCGTGCGGGTGTAGAGCTGGAAGATGCCGGACGCGAGCTCGACTCGCGAGGTCTTGGCGGCGATATAACCGATCTGGCTCACTGCATCGAACGAATAGGCTTCAGGGACGAAGACGATGTCGAGGCCGGCACGCTCGAGGTCGGCGACCTCGGCGACCGTCTCGGCGAATCCGCCACTGTAGTTCAAACCCATTCCGATTCGCATGCACACACCTCAACTCTGCAGCGTGCGGGGCACGCCTGTGGACCGTGTCCCGAACACTACCGTCGTCAGGTTTCGTCCGGACGAACAACCATGACCGGGCAGTGGGCCTCACGCAGGAGCGAGTTGCTCGTGGAACCGAGGACGAGTCCCTTGAATCCGCCTCGGCCTCGGCTGCCGACCACGATCAGCTGCGCGTTTTCGCTCCATGCCTGCAAATGTGTGCGTGGTCCGTCGATGTAGACCTTGCGAACGACGGTGACATCGGGATAGCGCTCACCGTAGCCGGCCAGGCGCTCACCGAGCAGCACGCGCTCGATGTCTTCGAGGGCCTGGGGCTCGAATTCGAGGGGCATCGCCTCGAGACTTCCGACCTTCATGTCGCTCCAGATGTGCACAGCCACGAGGTCGACGCCGCGGAACGATGCCTCCTCGAATGCCGCCGCCAGGGCGTTCTCGCTCAACGGGCTGCCGTCGACTCCGACAACGACGGGTCGACGGTCGGGTTCGGGTGGCGCGTCGCCGCGCACGACGACGACGGGGCATGAAGCGTGGCCGACCACTGCCACCGGCGTCGAACCGAGGAACACTTCGCCGAGACGGCCGCTTCCGGATTCCCCGAGGACGAGCATCCGAGTCTCCTGCGACAATCGGACCAGCCATTTCGCGGTTCCGGTCAGGGCCACCGCGGCGGTGATCTCGAGGCCCGGGGCGCTCTCCTCCGCCAACTGCTCGGCTTCGCCGAGAACGACCTGGGCATCGTCCTCCGCCCACTCGAATATCGAGGAGGACTGAACGAAGGGGGTCGCGGCCCATCCCGTGGTGGCGAAGTCGACCGCGTGTACCAGATGCAGAGACAGTCCGCGCTGGGCGGCGGTGGTCGCGGCCCAGCGGATCGCTCGGGTGGCCGCAGGCGATCCATCCACACCGACCGTCACATTGTTGTGGTCCCGAGGTGTTTCACCGTGAGGTTTCACAAGATCGAGACTAGTCCCTAACGATGTGGTGTGGAATGGACTTTCGTCCCTGTAGCCAGAGACCTAAGCGAGACAACGAGATTCCAACAGCGATCTACGTCACACTAAATTGTCATTCTGGATGCAAATTAACTAACGTGAGGGCATGCAACTCACCCAGTTCACCGATCTCGGACTGAGAGTTGTCATGCACCTGGCCGCATCCCCTGCGGACTACGTACCGAGAACGAAACTCGTTGCCGAGCAGCTACATCTGTCGTATGCACATACGACGAAGGTGGTCGCCCGGCTGAGCGAGCTCGGTGTCGTCACTACCCGTCGCGGACGAGGCGGAGGGCTGGCCATCACCGAACTCGGCCGCACCGCCACCATCGGATGGCTGGCGCGGCAGCTCGAAGGAGACGAGGAAGTGGTCGACTGCGAGGGCTCGAACCCGTGCCCTCTCCGCCACGGCTGCACACTCAGGAAGGCACTGCGCGATGCGCAGGAGGCCTTCTACGCCACGCTCGACGACATCACCGTCGCCGACCTGGCCACATCGAAGATCGAACCGGTCCTGTTGACCCTCACCCAGCCCACACTCTGACAGGAAATGGAGTTCACCATGACTCTCTCGCCCGAATCCAAGGAAGTCATCGCCGCGACACTGCCCGCCGTCGGCGCGGCAATCGGCGATATCACTCCCCTCTTCTACAAGAAGATGTTCGCGGCGCACCCCGAACTCGAGCGCGACCTGTTCAACCGGGGCAACCAGAAGCAGGGTGAGCAGCAGAAGGCACTCGCCGGTTCGATCGCAGCATTCGCCACGCTTCAGCTCGATCCCGATCCCGCCCGCGTCGAAGCGATCCTCTCGCGCATCGCCAACAAGCATGCCTCGCTCGGCATCAAGCCCGACGAGTACTGGATCGTGCACAAGCACCTCTTCGCGGCGATCGTCGAAGTACTGGGTGCCGCAGTCACTCCCGAGGTGGCGAAGGCATGGGACGAGGTGTACTGGCTGATGGCGAATACCCTCATATCCCTCGAGGCAGACCTCTACAAGGCTGCCGGCGTCGAGGTCGGAGAGGTGTGGCGCACCGTGCGTGTCGCCGAGCGTCTATACCAGTCAGCCGACACCGTCTCGTTCGTACTCACCTCACTCGACGGCGCTGCGCTTCCCACTTTCCGTCCAGGACAGTATCTTTCGGTCGGCGTCAAGCTGCCCGACGGCGCCCGCCAGATCCGTCAGTACAGCCTGTCCAATGCCCCGTCGCAGGGCGACTGGCGCATCACCGTCAAGAGCGTGGCCTCTTCCTCCGCTCCCGACGGGACGGTCATTCCCGCTGGTGAGGTCTCGAACTTCCTGTTCCAGAATCTCTTCGAAGGCGATGAACTTCAGGTGACCACGCCGTTCGGCGACCTCGTCCTCACTGATGAGGACGCCCCCCTGTTTCTCGCATCGGCCGGTATCGGCTGCACCCCGATGATCGGCATGCTCTCGCATCTCGCGGAGGTCGGCGATCAGCGCCCGATCTCGGTGTTGCACGCAGACCGGTCCGCAGCCAACCATGCACACCGGCATGAACTCTCGACACTCGTCGGACGGATCCCGTCGGCCGATGTGTACCGCTGGTACGAGGACCTCGGCGCACGTCAGCCGCTCGAGACGATCCGCGTCGGCCGCGCCGACATCACGGACCTGCCGCTCGACCCGAAGACCCACGCCTACCTGTGCGGGCCGCTCCCGTTCATGCTGTCGCTGCGTGAGGCTCTCCTCGAGCGCAACGTACCCGCCGAGAACATCCACTACGAGGTGTTCGGCCCCGACAGCTGGGCACCCGCGGGCGCCTGAACGCGAGTGATCCACTGATGGGCAGTGCCCCGGCTTGTCGGCCGGGGCTCTGCCCGTTTTGACCGCTACGCTCGGTCCATGGACACCACTGCGTCCGGCGACGCTCGGGCTCTGCCCCGGCTGCCGAGCCTCCTCTCGCTGCTCGCTCTTCTCGTCGTCGGACTCGCAACGGTGCTGCTGCCCGCCGCGGCGACGCCGCTCGGACCCGATGCTGCGGACGAGGTCTTCAGTGCCGGCCGCGCCGCCACCCACATCGAAGCGGTCTCCGCCGAACCCCGTGTGCTGGGCTCCCCCGCTCACCGAGCTGCCCGCGAGTACCTCGTCGGCGAACTGGAAGAACTGGGCTGGCGTACCTCCGTCAAGAGTGGGGTGGGCTGGTTCTCTCCCCAAGACGGAACAACGCAGCGCGGTGCCCGAGTGCACAACATCGTTGCCCTTCTGCCCGGAACGGATCCCACCGGGACGGTCGTGCTCGCCGCCCACTACGACACCGTGCGGGGCTCGCCCGGCGCCGGGGACGACGGGATCGGCATCGGCACCGTCCTCGAGTCCGCCCGCGCGATCACCGCCGGACCGCCGCCGCGCAACGACATCATGGTCCTACTCACCGACGGCGAGGAGGACGGACTTCTCGGCGCCGACATGTTCACCAGCACACGCTCGCCGTCCCTCGGACCCACTGTCGTCCTGAACCACGAAGCACGCGGCAACTCCGGCGCACCCGTCACCTTTCGTATCTCCGACCCCAATGGTGCCCTCATCGAGGCTCTTGCCGGCGCACCCGACGCCAGCGCGGATTCCCTCACGCAACTCGGATTCGAGCTGCTCCCCAACGACACCGACTTCAAGCATTTCGACAACGCCGGATTTCACGCATACGACACGGCGATCTCCCGAGGTTCGGCCTTCTATCACAGCCCACTCGACACTCCCGACCGGCTGAGCCACGAGTCACTGCAACAGATGGGCGAGATCGCCCTCGCCACCGCGCACTCTCTCATCGACGCCGACCTCACCGAGCTCGATTCGGGAGGCGAAAAGGTCGTGACCACCACGCCGTGGGGGTTGCTCTACTACGCGCGGTGGGTGGAGGTTGCGCTGACCGCATTGTTCTTCGTCGCGGTCGGGTGGCTCGTCATCGCACGGATCCGGCGAGCCGAGGCCAGTATCTGGTCCGTGGCCGCCGCCGCTGGGGTGTCGGTCGCCACCGTCGGAGCCACGGCGCTCGCAGCGTGGCTACCGTGGTGGCTCGCCCAACGGCTCGCTCCGGGGATGGCGTCGCCCGTCGTCTCGGAGCCCTACCGCCCGGGCATGTACGAACTCGCCGCCGTCGTCGCAGCACTGGGTGTGCTCATCACGGCCTATCTGTGGGCCCGCAAGCACCTGTCCGCAGGGTCTCTCGTCGTCGGCGCCTTCGTTCTGATCGCAGTGGTGGCAGCGGTCGCGCTTCCGTTCAGCGGTGCCGCATCGGCGCTGGTTCTGCCCGCATTGCCGGCCCTCGTGGGCATGCACGTCGCCCGATTCGTCGTCGACCGTCCACCGCTTCCGGTAGTAGCGGTGGCGATCGGCTCGATCCCGGCCGCTGTGCTCCTCGTCCCCGCTGTAGTGCTGTCGTTCGACGCCGGACTCATGTTCGGTGCCCCCCTCGCCGGAGTGTTCGTCGCGGTGTTGTTCGTCCTGACCCTCACGCTGTGGGAAGCCGTACTTCCGTCATCCCGCACCTCTGTCGGCATCGCCTCCGTTACTCGCGTTGCCGGAACCGCTACCCTCGCATCGGTACTCGTCTGCGCGCTCGTCGCGGGATTCCTCAACCGGGACGGCGCGACAGAGCCACGGCAGGAACACCTGTGGTACGCGCTCAACAGCGATCTCGACACCGCGGTCTGGGCTTCGCCGGACTCCCCTCGCTCCGAGTGGAGCCGCGAACTACTCATCGACCAGGCAAGTCCCCTGCCCGTAGAATTCCCGTGGCGCGACGAGCAGATGGCACACGGTCCAGCACCCGTCGCCCCTCTCCAGGCTCCCGAGGTCGAGGTGCTCGACGACACGTCGGCCGGCGGTGCCCGCGAACTCCGCCTGCGCCTGTCGTCTCCACGAGGCGCGAACGCCGTCGGCCTGTGGGTCGACAGCACCACGGCCACCGTTCACGGCGCAACCGTCGACGGGCACCGTGCCGAACCGGCAGAAAATTTCGGATTCCGGTTCTGGGGGGCCGGGCCGGAAGGGGTCGAGGTGACTCTCACTCTCAGCGTCCTCGAAGACCGAGTGGGACTGCGCATCATCGACCTGTCGGATGATCTGAGCGTTGTGCCCGGCTACGAACCACCGACCGACCGGGTGGTGGTGGCACCCACCGTTGTGGTCGCGCGGTCGCTGCGGATCTGATCGGCCGTCAACTCCAGGTGTGGACCGGCGCTCCCGTCAGCATGTTCTCCACGTAGTCACGCATCATCCGGGTGAGCGCGGTCTTCCGGTCGGTCCCACTTGCTTCCTGTCGTGCGACGTGCTCGCGTTGCCACGCGGCGCCTGTGCGCCGGTTCAGGCACCGCCCCTCGATGACGCCGAGGTAGCGGTCGCGGGATTGCGCCGAGAGACCGAACGAGTCCAAACCCCGGTCGGCGAGCGGAAGCAATCGCCGCAGGACGAGTTCGTCGGCAGCGACCCAACCCAATTTCGGCCAGTACAAACGGGATTCGAGTCCGTGCTTGGCACCGATGATCAGGTTCTCTTCGGCCGCATCGAAACTCATCCGCCGCCACAACGGGTCGTCGTCCTCGACGAGCGCCCGCAGCAATCCGTAGTAGAACGCGGCGTTCGCCATGGTGTCGAGCACGGTCGGTCCCGCTGGTAGGACACGATTCTCGATCCTCAGGTGCGCCTGGCCGTTACTGATGTCGTAGACGGGACGGTTCCACCGGTAGATGGTGCCGTTGTGCATCTGCAGTTCGCGCAGTTGCGGAATCAGGCCCGCGTCGAGTTCGGCGGCGGGATCGGCATCGGTGATCTCCGGGAGTAGCGCAGTGAAGTAGCGGGAGTTCTCCTCGAACAGATCGATCGGGGACTCGATCCACCGTTCCCCGAACCACACCCGCGGACGGACACCCTGGTTCTTCAGCTCGAGCGGCCGCGTGTCGGTTGCCTGGGCGAACAGGGGAATCCGGCTCTCGTGCCACAGTGCCTTGCCCGCCAGAAACGGCGAGTTCGCCGCGAGGGCCACCTGCACCCCCGACAAGCACTGCGCCGCGTTCCAGTGCGGCGCGAAGTCTTCGGGTGCCACCCGCAGGTGCAGTTGCAGTGACGTGCAGGCCGCTTCGGGCACCACCGAGTTGGTATCGGCGCGCAACCGTTCGATCTCCTCCGTTCCTGGGAGGGGCACACCGTCGAGGTCGAGTTCGATGTCTTCGCCTCTGGCCGCGAAGATCTGCTCGTTGAGTGCCTCGTAGCGTGGATTCGCGGTGATCCGATCACGACCGAGATGGTCGAGTTCGAGTGTCGGCAGCATCCCGATCATGACGAGCTGGGCGTCGAACAGGTGCATGCGTTCGTCGGCTCGCCGAAGGGATTGACGAAGAGAATCCTCGATCTCGAGGGTCGCGTCGCCGGTGAGTGGGCCCGGTTCGACGTTCATCTCGACGTTGAACTGGCCGAGCTCGGTCTGAAAGACCGCATGGTCGTCGATCGCCTGGAGAACTTCGAGGTTGGACATTGCCGGGGCCATGTCGCTCTGGACCAGGTTGAATTCGATCTCCATGCCGAGCTGCGGCTCGGGCGAGGAGTGCGCATCGGCGAATGCGCCATCACGGAGCATGCGTTCGAGCGCACCCATGCACTCACGAACCTTGTGCCGGAACTGTCGGCGGTCTGCCCCGGTGAACGAACGAGCAGAAATCTCTGTGCCCACGGGTTCTCCCGGTCTGTGCCGTCGGACGTTTTCGCAAGCCTAACCGCTGTCCGTCTCGAATCGCATGATCCCACGACGTCCATCCTGTGAATGCGAAACACACCCGGCCGCAGGGCCGGGTGTGTTTCGAAGTTTTCGGAAGTGACGGTCAGACCGCGCGGTAGCTGCTCCAGTCGGCGACGACGCCGCGGTCGCTGAGCCAGGTGTTCGGGTTGGTCTTGTTGCCGGACGCATCCCACACCTCGAAGTGCAGGTGCGGCCCGGTGGACCAGCCACGGTTACCGACGGTGGCGATCTGCTGGCCCGCGCTCACGCGCTGACCGGAAGAGACCTGGAAGGTATCGACGTGGCCGTAGACGGCGGTGGTGCCGTCATCGTTGAGGACGCGAACCCACTGGCCGTAGCCGGACGCGGCGCCCGCATCGAGGACCGTGCCGTCGGAGGCCGACTGGATCGGGGTGCCGATGGGAGCAGCGATATCGATTCCGCCGTGGTGCGAACCCCAGCGCGAGCCCCAGTCCGAGGTCAGGGTGCCGGAGACCGGCTGCACCGTGCTGGGCTTGATGGGGTTGAGGTCGTTGAGCCAGTTGCCGCCACCGGTGAACTGGTCGACGAGGCCCTGGACCTCGACGGGCAGCTGCGGAGCGCCCTGCTCGGCGGGAGTGGTGATACCGGGGATCGCCGGAAGTTCGATGCCCGCGGGAAGTTCGAACGGAAGCTGCGGGGCAGCGGGCGCGGCCTGGACCGGTCCGTGATCGTGGCCGGGGTGAGCAGCGGCGGTGCCTGCGGTGAACTGCGCGCCGATGGCCATGAAGGCGCCCGTGGCGCACGCCACGGTCGCGGCCTTGGCAGGAGCCGACGGGCCCGTCGGTTCGATGCGATGACGTCCACGCTGTGCCGGTCCGGCCGTCAGGCCGATCTCGTATGCCGATGCATCTTCGCGTGTCCGCTGGTGCCGTGCCACAGTTGCTGTCCCGTTCGTAGTCCCGATTCGACCGGTTCGTAACGTTCCGGCCGTTCCTGGCGATTCAAGGTAACAAAACGATATACGCCAGGTCCAGCGTTACCTCTTCCTGATCTCACAGAGCGGGAACCGAACCAACCGGTCGGTAACAAAGGGCGGATTTTCCGCTCTCTTCGTCACCGCGGGAGAGCGACCGCTACACTCACACCGCGCCGCGATTCGGTCCGCCGGATGGGCGCGCGCCCTCGTAGCTCAGGGGATAGAGCAACCCTCTCCTAAAGGGTAGGTCGCAGGTTCGAATCCTGCCGAGGGCACACACTCTCCATACGCCGCTCTCCCGCTACAAAAGCAGCTTCCCGCGTCAGCGATTGCTGAAGCGGGAAGCTGATAAGCGCGCGGGAACACTCAGCCGGGCGAGTCCACGAGTTCCACCCCATGGATCCTCGCAGCATTCTGCATGCCACGATCCAGCGTCATCAGCTGATAGCTGAGACGTCGGGCAAGCGCCAAGTACAAGGCCTCCGCGTACGTGGCGTTATCGATCAACCCGACTGCAGCCACCGAATCGATCGGCTCACGGATTCGCTCCACAGGGTGATCACTGAACGCAGCTATGAGCGCACGCGCCTGATCGTGCTCCAGTTCCCCTCGACGCACCAGACTGAGGAGCGCGGAGCCGACCTCGAAGTCCACGTGCGGCGGAGACACACATCCTGCCGCACGGATCCGGTCCGCGTAGCCGGCAGGCAAGGCCCCTCGCAACAGATCGACCCACACCGATGCATCGACGACGATCACTTTTCTCCCCGGTCGTACTCGTCTCGAATGTCTCGCACGACTTCAGCACCGGACATCGTCGCCCTGCCGGAGATCGCCAGCCGCCGCTGCGTCTGCTCCAACTTCTCGTCCCACGCGGCAATGGCGCGCCGCTGCAACTCCCGCCGAACGTCGGCCGCCATCAGATCCCGCAGATACGCCGATACCGACTTGTGCTCGGCAAGAGCTTTCTCCGCGATCACCGCGGCGACTTCGTCCGGGACATCACGCACCTGAAGCGTTGCCATCACCCCTCCTCCGCATGCATAACTTCATGCAGAAGTTAGCATGCGCCGAGGCCTACAGTCCGACCTTCTCCAGAGCAGCCTCGTACACATCCATGGCCTCTTCGACCGACTTCCCCTCTGCGAGCGCGCCCGAGTACACCGCGCGCAACTCGTCGCCCTGCTCCTCGAACTTCGCCGACCACCGCTCGGCATCCTCACGCCAGTAGCCGACGATGTCGTACTGGTCGCGCGACCAGCCGAGTGAACGCAGGTGCTTCTTGGCGGCGCGGATGTCGGCGGCCTCGCCCGCGAACCAGCAGTATCCGTCGGCAGGCAGGTCGAGCTCGGCGAGCGCAGCGGACAGTCGTGTGCGCGACACTCCGTTTCCGGTACCGATGAGCTCGACGATCTCAGTGTTCTCCCGAGCAGGCAGGTACTCGAGCTCGCTGCGGTGGAGCACCTCGGCAACGACGGTCACGTGAACTGCGGGGTCTGTCTGCTCCAGGACTCTGGCCAAAGCCGGCAACGCGGCGAGATCTCCGGCCAGGACGTGACGGGTCGCCGAGGGCGGGGGCGCGTGCCACGAGCGCGGACCGGCCATCAGCACACGCCAGCCGGGTTCCGCGGCGCGCAGCCACTCGATCGCGGGACCGTGATCGTGCTCGGCGAAGTCGATCACCATCTCGCGGGACTCCGCGTCGTAGGAGCGCACCGTGTAGTTGCGGTGTCCGGCGTTGCGCTCCTCGTCGGCGATCTCCCACCCGCCGAGGGCATTCGGATTTTCGCTGGGTCTTGCGTGCAGCTCTTCCGCGTCGCGCGAGAGATAGAACGCCACCGACTCGTCGGCTGCAGCCAGCGGAAGGTAACCGTTCCCGGTCCCTTCCCCGACCTCGAGGCGGGCACGCAACAGATGCTCGGCGACCTGCTCACGCGCGACCAACGTGGCAACAAAATTCTCCCACTTCATTAGGCCAGGCTAACCGATCACGATTCCGCACCTGTGACCGCAACAACACTGCGGTGCCCGAAACCGCCCCTCGATGATCGACTGCTCGATAGAATCACGAAAGTCTTTCGGTCGTGGGACGCGCCACGCGAGCAATACGCACTGTGGTCGGCACCCGGACACGTCATTCTCACCTCTGAGGAGCCCGCAGCATGTCTGCAGTGCGATTCACCAGTCGAGCACTCACATTCGCAGCCCCCGTCGCAGCCGCTGTTCTGTTCGCCGGTGTCGCCACGGCGGCTCCGACGCAACCGCTGGGTACTGCGATCACCATCGGCTGCCTCAATCAGGGCAGCCTCGCGTCGCTCACATCGGTAGCAGCCCATCCCGGCCCCGACGAGGAACACGGGATCGCCGCGGGCCACGTGCTGTTCTCCACGACGCAGGCGGTGTGGCCGATACCGGCCGCCGGTCAGGTGACGGTCGCCTGGCTCAACCCGGACAATGGACGCACCGGCATCGTCGACCTCACCGGGGCGTACCCGAACCTGTCTGCGATGGTCGATACCGGGCCGGGCCAGGTGCTGACCACCGTGTTCGGATCGGTGAGCCTCGCGAGCGGCCCGCTGTGCAATTCGACGCCTGCGACCGGCGGGGTCACCGTCGGCTGAGCCCTTTCCATGGCACGATCATCGGCACGTGGGTCCGGTAGGAGCGATATCGCTCACCGAATGTCGCGATGAGGTCGTGCTCTTCGAACCTGATCGCCACCAGGATGTACGCGGTGGTGACCGCAGCGAAGAGCAGGTGCCCGACAGACATGGTCGGCGCAGCCCAGAACGCGACGACGAACCCCAGATAGAGCGGGTGCCGCACCGACCGGTACAGCAGCGGTATCCGGAAGGCGTTCGCGGCGGGCGGTTTTCCGAGCTGATGACGGACGACCTGCCTCAACCCGAACAGGTCGAAATGATTGATGGCGAACGTGGAGACGAGCACGAGCCCGAATCCGCCGAGCGACACCGCGTAGAGCAGAACTCGCAGCGGACCGGTCTCGATGTCCCAGATCGGGTGCGGGAGTGGACGCCACTGCCACATCACGAGCGCCAGCGCGGCCGAGGCGAGCAAGACGTAGGTCGATCGTTCGGCGGGTTCGGGCACGATCCGGGTCCAGCGTTTCTTGAACCAGGGTCTGGCCATCACCGAGTGCTGCACGGCGAACAGCGAGAGCAACGCCAGATTGATCACGATGGCGATTCCGGCCGGGGCACGCGGCCCTTCGTCGATGTTCCGGGGGACCACCAGTCGTTCGACCCACCCGATCGCGTACAGGAACACCGCGAGGAATATGAGATACGCGCCCACCCCGTATCCGGTGACGAGTAGGCGTGAGGCCAGGGTTCGGGTGCGAGGGCCCGTATTCGTTGTTGTTGTCATGCGCCCAGTGTCAGGACTATGACTGCCGCTCAGAAGATCCCCTGAGGTGGGTACCCGGCCACCCTTCGGCGCGCGGCTACCGCGGCGCGTACATGATCACGGCGACACCTGCGAGACACACCAGCGCGCCCGCGATGTCCCAGCGATCCGGGCGGAATCCGTCCATCACGACACCCCACAGCAGCGAGCCCGCGACGAACACTCCCCCGTACGCGGCGAGGATGCGGCCGAAATTGGCATCCGGTTGCAGCGTCGCGACGAATCCGTACGCCCCTAGCGCCAGTACACCGAGGCCCATCCAGATCCACCCGCGATGCTCGCGCACACCCTGCCAGACCAGCCACGCCCCACCGATTTCGAACAGTGCAGCCACAGCGAACAGAACGAGGGACTTCAGGACGGTCATGTTGGGACAGGCTACGGATCGGCGGCTACAGCTCGTCGATGGACACGACACCGTCCTGGAGCGCGCGCACGAGCAGCGACGTCTTGGTATTTGCGGGCCGCCCGACCCGCATGTACTTGTCGCGGATGCGGGCGATGTGAGTACTCACGGTGGCCGCGGTCACGAACAGACGAGACGCTGTCTCGGACTTGGACTCGCACAGAAGCCACTCCCGGAGGATCTCGGTTTCACGGGCCGAGAGCTGCGGCGAGGAGTAGGTGCGGATGGGTGCAAGCACACTCGTCATGTCGGGTTCCTTCGTTGAGCGGTCTGACGAACCGGTGGCTCCCCGACAAAGCCATTACGTCCGGTATCAGAAGAACATACGATTTTGCACCGACAACTACCAGTCGATGACCGAGTCGGACACTATTCGCGGTGCACATCCTGCGGGTCCAGATCGTCGCGAAGGCCGCGCCAACTCGGATGACGGAGTCGGCCACCCTCGGTCCACGACCCGAACCGCACCTCTCCCACCAGCACGGGTGCCACCCACACCGCGTCGCGCCGATCGACGGCCGGTAGCTCGTCCTCGAAGGGACTCGTGTCGCGCCGCAGCTCCCGCAACGACGACGTCAGCGCCGCGAGAGCCCGGTCGTCGAACCCCGTGCCGACCCTTCCCACGTAGACGAGCCCGTCGTCGCCGGGGATACCGAGCAACAACGATCCGAACGACCCCGCGCGGTTACCCTGACCTCGGCGATACCCGCCGATGACCACCGATTGTGTGAGCCAGTTCTTCGCCTTCACCCACGCCGCGCTCCGCTTCCCGGTCAGATACACCGAGTCACGTCGCTTTGCGACCACGCCCTCCCACCCGTACTCCAGACTCGCGGCGAGTGCGTCGGCGCCGTTCCCGGTCAACAGCTCCGGCACGATCAGCTTCGCCGATACCGCGGCGAGCGCCTCGAGCACCCGGCGGCGGTCGTCGTACGTCTTGCGCACGAGCGACACGCCGTCCAGGTAGAGGAGGTCGAACACCCGGTACTCCGGCACCGCCCCGCGCTGCAACTTCTCGAAACTCGTGACACCTTCCGCGTCCACCGCCACGATCTCCCCGTCGAGGACGGCATCGTGACCGGCGAGGACATCCGCAAGTTCAGCGAGCGCGGGAAACTCCTCGGTCACGTCCCGTCCCGATCGGGCACGCAACCGGACTGCGCCGTCGTGCACCTCGGCAATCGCGCGATATCCGTCCCATTTGCCTTCGAACGCCCACGACGAACCGCCCAGGTCCTCGACCTCGCCCGCGGTCGCGAGCATAGGACGCAGATCGACCGGAAATGCCTCCGACCGCCCTGAGCTGGACTGTTGCTTCATCCGGTGGGCGAGCCACTGATCCTTCTCCGTGCGGATCAACGCGTATCGGCCGTCGATGCGCTCACCGCGCAGTCGCACGATCACCTCGTCGTCGCGCCATTTCTCGGTGTCGTAGGTGCCGGTGTCCCACACCGTCATCGTTCCGGCGCCGTACTCACCGGACGGAATGGTGCCGTGGAAGTCCAGATACTCGAGTGGGTGATCCTCGGTACGGACGGCGAGATGGTTGCGGCCGGTGTCCTCCGGGAGATTCTTCGGCACCGCCCACGACGCAAGCACGCCGTCGCGTTCGAGTCGCAGGTCGTAATGTAGGCGCCTGGCGTGGTGCTTCTGGATGACGAACCGATCGTCGTGGCCGGTCTCGGCGACACGGGACGGGATCGGCTCCGGGGTACGCCCAGCGTTGCGCTTGCGCCGGTAGTCGGTGAGCGCGTCGGCGGCGGAGTCTTCGGACTGCGTGTCGCCGAGCGGGGGGTCGAGGCCCGCGAGCAAATCACCGTGGTCTGCGACCCGTTCGAGCACTTCGTCGAACGTGAGCTGCCGCAGCTTCGGGTCGTCGAGTTCGTCCCAGCTCCGCGGCGCCGCCACCCACGGTTCGGCGCGTCCACGCAACGAATACGGCGCGACCGTCGTCTTTGCCGCGTTGTTCTGACTCCAGTCGACGAACACCCTCCCACCGCGCACCACCTTTGCCATGGTCGCGGTGACGAGATCCGGGTGCAGCGTCGCAAGATTCGTCGCGACCTGTCGCGCGACGGTCGACGCACCGTCGGAGCCCAACTGCCGATCCAACGGCACGTAGAGGTGAAGACCCTTGCTGCCACTCGTGACGGGATAGGTCTCCCACCCGAGTTCCGCGACCATGTCGCGCACATACCGCGCGACCTCGGCGCACTCCGAGAGCCCCGCGCCCGGCCCAGGATCGAGGTCGAACACGAGCCGGGTCGCAGGGCCGGGGGTGGATCCGGCGAACCGCCACTGCGGGACGTGCAGCTCGAGCGAGGCCTGCTGCCCGAGCCACGCGATACCCGCCACCGAGTCGAACACCGGGTAGGTGACCGAGCGTTGCTTGTGATGCACCGTGCGGCGGTCGAGCCACGCCGGCGCGTGCGGCGCCAGGTTCTTCTCGAAGAAGGCCGGTTCGTCGACGCCGTTGGGCCAGCGCTTACGGGTACCGGGACGACCCACGACGTGTGGCAGCATGACCTCGGCGACGGCGACGTAGTAGTCGATCACCTCACCCTTGACGGTGCCGGTGCGGGGGTACAGCACCTTGTCGAGGTTCGTCAGAGTGAGACGACGGTCCCCGATCGTGCGGGTCGGCATCGTCTCATTGTGCCAACCGCGTCCTACCGCTCCCCCACATTCGAGCGAATGTATCGTTCGCTAGGTCTGAGGAGACGGGTGAGCCATTCGCTCAGTCACGGTCAGCCGTAGAGTTCCGCAAACTTGCGCAGTGAGGCGTCGAGGTCACCTTGGAGGGCGCGCGCCACACCCGACCCGATGGGTCCGAACAGCGGCGCTCCCCCGAGTTCGATCTTCATCGTCAACCGCGAACCCGACCCCGCGTCGGCAACAGCGAGCCGCATCTTGAACTTGGTGCCGCCCTTACCCGACCCACGGAGCACGACGTGGTGCGGTGCGTCGAGTTCCTCGACCGTCCACTCCACCCGGTTGCGCATTCCCTTGACCGACACCACCGACTGCAGTGCCACTCCGACTTCGAGTGTGTCGGGGAGTTCGCCGCGCCAGCCGTCGTGGATGCTCAGCCATTCGCCGAACGCTTCCAGGTCGGATGCCTTCTCCCACGCGGATTGTGGGTCGAGCGGAAGATCGGTCGCGACTTCGAGTTTCGCCATGCCCGCAGCGTAAACCGTTCCCCACGACAGAGCGAACGGCACCTTTCGCTCGATCAGATCGATCGAAGGTGCCGTTCGCTCGGGCAAGGGTAGGGAACCGTCAGTGCGACCCTCTCAGTGCGACACGGCCTTCTCGACACCGACACCGGTGAGCGAGCGCACCTCCATCTCCGCCTGCTTGAACGAATCCTCCGGCTTGTTGCGGCCGATGTACGTGCCGATGATGCCGAGGCCGAAGGCGAGCGGGATGGACACGATGCCCGGGTTGGACAGCGGGAAGAACGAGAAGTCGACATCCGGGAACATCGACGACGGACTGCCGGACACCGCCGGGGAGAACACGATCAGCAGCAGGCAGCTGATGAGGCCGCCGTAGATGCTGAACAACGCACCGGTGGTGTTGAACTTCTTCCAGAACAGCGAGTACAGCAGCGTCGGCAGGTTCGCCGAGGCGGCAACGGCGAAGGCCAGCGCCACGAGGAAGGCGATGTTCTGCCCCATTGCGAGGATGCCGAGCACGATCGAGACGAGGCCGATCACGACGACGGTGATGCGCGAGACCCGCACCTGCTCGTCCTCGGTCGCCTTACCGTGCTTGAGCACGCTCGCGTAGATGTCGTGGGCGAACGATGCGGATGCCGTGATCGCCAGACCTGCGACGACCGCGAGGATCGTGGCGAATGCGACTGCGGAGATGACGGCGAGGAAGATCGTGCCGCCCAGTTCGTAGGCGAGCAGCGGTGCGGCCGCGTTCTCCTTGCCCGGGGCATTGAGAATGACGTCGGGGCCCACCATCTTTGCGGCGCCGTAGCCGAGGACCAGGGTGAACAGGTAGAAGGCGCCGATGAGCGCGATCGCCCAGGTCACCGAACGTCGTGCTTCCTTGGCGGTCGGCACCGTGTAGAACCGCATCAGCACGTGCGGCAGACCCGCGGTGCCGAGCACCAGCGCGATGCCCAGGGAGATGAAGTCGATCCGGGTCATGCCGCTGATGCCGTACTTCGCTCCGGGAGCGAGGATGTCGCGGCCGGCGACCGCTTCGTCCGTGGAGCTGGATGCCATCGCCTGAGCGTCGGCGAGCAGCTGCGAGAAGTTGCCGCGTACCGCGAACAGCACGAGCACGAACATCACGCCTGCGCCCGCGATCAGCAGGACTGCCTTGACCATCTGGACGTACGTGGTGCCCTTCATGCCGCCGATGAGGACGTACACGATCATGAGCACACCGACGACGGCGACGACGATCGCCTGTCCGGCCTTGTCCTGGATGTCGAGCAGCAGCGCGACAAGGCCACCGGCACCGGCCATCTGGGCGAGCAGGTAGAACAGCGACACCGCAAGGGTCGACAGCGCCGCGGCCATCCGCACGGGCCGCTGCTTGAGTCGGAAGCTCAGCACATCGGCCATCGTGAATCGTCCGGTGTTGCGGAGCAGTTCGGCGACGAGCAACAGCGCGACGAGCCACGCGACGAGGAAGCCGATCGAGTACAGGAATCCGTCGTAGCCGTAGACAGCGATGGCGCCGGCGATACCGAGGAACGACGCCGCCGACAGGTAATCGCCTGCGATCGCGAAACCGTTCTGGGGACCGGAGAACTGGCCGCCGCCGGTGTAGAAGTCCGATGCCTTCTTCGTGGTGCGGCTGGCCTTGATGACCAGCCCCATCGTGACGACGACGAACGCCACGAAGATGGCGATGTTGAGCAGCGGGCTACCGACGTCGGTGCTGCCCTGGGCAAGTACGGTCACTTCTGCGGCCCTTCCAGTTCGTCGCGGATCGCTGCCGAGCGCGGATCGAGCTCACGGCCGGCGAACTTCACGTACACGGCGGTGATGATGAACGTGGTGACGAACTGCCCCAGGCCGAGGATCAGGCCGAGGTTGATGTTGCCGATCACCTTGGTTGCCATGAAATCCGCCGCGTAGGTCGCGAGCAGAACGTACAGGGCGTACCAGGCCAGGAAGAACACCGTCACCGGGAAGACGAACCGGCGCAAACGGCTGCGCAACTCCTGGAACTCCGGGCTCGCCTGCATGTCGACGAAGTCCTGCGGCGTGGGTTCTCGCCGCTCCGGTACGTCACTCTCGCTGAGTGGTGCTGTGGTCACTGCCGACTCCTTGGTCGTACGTGTGAGGTGTAGTTCACACAGACGCTAGTGAGACGGTCATCACACAGAAAGGGGTGCGTGCAGGTTGCACGCCGAGCTGTCGTGGCGTGCGCCGAACGGTCGACTCACCGCGACGAACGGCGCTCCCCGAATGCGCCGAGCTCTCGGTCGCGACCCATCCCGAGACGCTCCGGAACATGCATCCGAGAAAAGGTGCGGCCGACGTCGGCGGGCACCCTCCGCCTCGTTGCCAGGCTCACCCCGATCATGACGAGGAAGGCCAGTGGCACGCTCACCGCGCCCGGATAGGCCGACAGAACGGCAGGCCATCCCCCCGCGGTCGACGGGTCGAACCGCACCACGACTGCGAGCATGGCCGCACCTCCGGCCACCGCACCTCCCACGACCATTCCCGCAGCTGCGCCGATCGCGGTCAGTCCACGCCACCAGATCCCCAGTACGAGCAGCGGGCACAGCGTCGACGCGGCGATCGCGAACACCTGCCCCACCGACCTGGACAGGTCCAGCGAGACCACCGACACGGCCAGCAGTAACGGAACGATCCCCGCCAGTACCGCTGCCATCCGGAAGTCCCGGACCCGTCCGCGCAGCACGTCGGTCGACAACACCCCGGCGACACTCACCAGCAGACCGGACGACGTCGACAGGAACGCGGCGATCGCACCCGACGCGACGAGCGCGGCGAGGAGCTGACCCACCCACCCCGAGAGCACCGAGTTGGGCAGCAGCAACACCGCGGCGTCGGATCGGCCCGTGATGAGCAGCTGCGGCACGTACAGGCGCGCGAACACTCCGAGGATGGTGGGAAACAGATAGAACAATCCGAGCAGCCCGATCACGGCGAACGACGTCACGCGCGCCGCGCGGCCGTCGGGGTTCGTGTAGAACCGCACCAGGACGTGCGGTAGGCCCATCGTTCCGAGGAACGTGGCGATCATCAGCGAATACACCTGGAACAGGTGGTGCTCGCCACCGGCGCCGATCCCCGCGCCCGGCGACCCCCACGCATCGTTGTCGGAGGGTGCGCCCGCCACCACCGGCACGGACGACCCTTCATCGAGGACCAGTTCGGTGCCCGCGCCGAGTTCGTGCTCGCCGGGGGTCAGGACGATCCGGCCTGCCACCGGCCGGGAATCCACCTCGCCCGTGACCGTCACGGGGATCGGCTCCGCGACCTGCACGACGACGTCGACGGTGATGTCGACGGTGGTGATCTCGGTGACGGTGGGCGGCAATGGTTCGTCGACACCGCGGCTGTCGTTCACGAAATAGATCGTGAGGAACAGCGCGGGAACAGCGACCGCGGTGAGTTTGAGCCAGTACTGGAAGGCCTGCACGAACGTGATCGACCGCATGCCGCCGCCCACCACATTGGCGATGACGATGACGCCGACGACCGCCGCCCCGACCCAGCTGGGAAGTCCGAGCAGGATGTTCAGCGTCAGTCCGGCGCCCTGGAACTGCGGTACCAGGTAGAGCACGCAGATGACCGCCACGACCACCATCGACAGCGACCGCAACCAGGGTTCGCCGAGTCGGAACTCGGCGAAATCCGGCACGGTGTACGCGCCCGAGCGACGCAGCGGCGCGGCGACGAACAGCAACAGGCCGAGGTAGCCGGCGGTGAACCCCACCGGATACCACAGGGCGTCGGTGCCGTATTTGGCGACGAGACCCGCGACACCGAGAAACGATGCGGCGGAAAGGTATTCACCCGATATCGCGGCGGCGTTCCAGCGGGGTCCGACACTGCGGGACGCGACAAGAAAATCCGAGGTGGTGCGGGAGATCCGCACCCCGTACACGCCGATCGCGACCGTCGCGATCGCGGCGGCGACGATGCCGACCACTGTGAGGACAGGAACCGAGGTATCCATGGAGGTGGAACGTCAGTCGTCGGTCAGGTCGGTGAAATCCTGCTCATTGCGTTCGGCCAGGCGCACATACAGCCACGCACAGCCCAAGAGCAGGAGATACGAGACGAAGCCCAGGAGGATCCACGGCATCCGCACCTTCCACAGCGTGAGGTCGGCCAGCGCGGGAAACAGGGCCAGCACCACAGGGATCGCGCCGAGCAGGCACACCGGGACCACCGCGATCCGCAGGGCGAGCCCGAGTTGCGCGCGCACCAGACCTCGAACCATCGCGTCGCCCACCTCGGTCTGTTGCTGCACTTCGACGCGGGTGCGCACCATGCGCGCGCCGCGTCGCTTCGCCAGCACGACACGTTCGCGGTGCGGTCCGGCGGGGCGTGCGGCCGGGCCGGTCACCGCGACATCCACGACTGCATCGGACCTCTGATCAACCGGTCCTTGAGTTCACGAGTGTGGCGGCGGCTCACGGGTAATTCCACCGGGGCTTGGCCACCGACGGGTTTCATGCACACCACCAGCCCCGTTCCGGCGCTGCGGATACCGGTCACCAACGGCAGCGACACCAGGTAGGAGCGGTGGACGCGCAGGAAGCCTGCGTTCGCCCAGCGGCTCTCGAGCGACGAGATGGGAATGCGTACGAGGTGCGAACCGGTATCGGTGTGCAGTCGCGTGTAGTCGCCGTCGGCTTCCACCCAGCGCACCGACGACCGCGACACCAGGGTGGTCACGCCGCCGAGTTCGACGGGAATCACCTCGTCGCGAGCCTCCGCATCGGCAGGCTCGGGCGTCGCCGGTGGGTGACGTTCGACGATGCGACGCACGGCCTCGGCGAGCCGCCCCTCCCGCAACGGTTTGAGCACGTAGTCCACCGCGCCCAGGTCGAACGCCGAGACGGCCCGGTCGTCGTGCGCGGTCACGAACACCACCGACGGCGGCGCCGCGAAGTTCCGCAGGATCCCTGCCAGTTCGAGCCCGTCGAGGCCCGGCATGTTGATGTCGAGGAACACAGCGTCGATCCCGCCGTCGCGCAGCAACCGCAGCGCGGTGGTCGCGTCGCCCGCGGTGTGAACCTGCCCGATATCGGGCCGGGCACGCAGCAGGTAGGCCAGCTCGTCGAGCGCGGGCGGTTCGTCGTCGACGGCGAGTACGGTCAGGTTCTCGGTGTTCTCATTCACAGCGAACTCATCGTGCCACGAACGATTCCGGTCACGGCCGGATACCCGCCCGGAATTTCGGCACCCTCATGCTCACCTTGGTGCCTGCGCCCGGTGCGGTGTCGACGACGAGGCCGTAGTCGTTGCCGAACGCGGCACGCAGCCGGTCGTCGACGTTGGCAAGTCCGACGTGCGCGGATTCCTTGATCCCGCTGCCCTCGGTGCCGTCGGCGGTCGAATCGAGTACTCCCGACCGCAGCAGTTCCGGGTCCATGCCGACACCGTCGTCCTCCACGCTGATGATGCAGTCGGTGCCCTCATCCGCGGCCACGATCGTGATGGTGCCTGCGCGCGCCGACTTACCGGCGATGCCGTGCCGCACCGCGTTCTCCACGAGTGGCTGCAATGCCAGGAACGGCAACGCGACGTTGAGTACCTCGGGCGCGACCTGCAACCGAACCTCGAGTGAGTTGCCGAAGCGGGCGCGTTCCAGCGTCAGATATCGGTCGATGTTGCGCAGCTCATCGGCGAGCAACGTGTATTCGCCGGTCGCGCGGAACGAGTAGCGGGTGAAGTCCGCGAAATCGAGCAGCAACTCGCGGGCCCGGTCGGGGTCGGTGCGCACGAACGAGGCGACCGTGTTCAGTGCGTTGTAGATGAAGTGAGGGCTGATCTGTGCCCGCAGCGCACGTACCTCGGCGCGGTCGAGGCGAGCGCGGGACGCATCGAGTTCGGCGAGTTCGAGCTGGCTGCACGCGTATCTGGCCACCTCGGTGAGCGCGCCGAGCAGCGCAGGCCCCGGGTCGGTGGTGGTGACGACACCGAGCACACCAGCGACACCGACCTCGTCGATGACCAGCGGCTGCGCGACCACGGCACGCGCCGCGACATCGCCGAATCCGCGTTCGAGAGAACTGTGCCCGACGAGGACGCGCCGCTCACCGTCGATCGCGCGGGCCGCCGCATCCTGGACCTGCTCGGACAGTGTTTCGAACGGCCCGTCCCACGCGAGCATGAGTCCGTCCGCGTCGAACAGAGCCACCGCCTGCGCCTCGGCGAGAAGCATCCGCAGGTGCGGGGCTGCTTCCTGCGCGGAGGCCGCATCCAGGCCGCTGCGCAGCGGTCGCGCAGCGAGCGACGCGGTGTGCAGAGTTGCGTGGACGGCCCGCTCGGCGGGTGTCGTGACAACTCGGCGCGTGCGCGCCCACACCGCGGCGATCCCCGCGGCAACGCACAGTGCCACGACAGCGACGACGAGCAGGACGGTTCCGGTCACGGATCTACGCTACGACGCGCATGAACGAAGATGCGCACCGAACGGATCAGTCCCGGCCGCGCCGGTCGATCCGCTCCTCCGCCGCGGCCTCTTCGACGTCGAGAGTCTCGAGTTCGGTCCGGAGCGTTTCGTCGTCGAGCGTGCCGTCGTCGCGCGCGGCGATCAGCGCGGTGCGTTGGGCACGCAGTACGGCACGACGGAACCGGTCGAACAACACACCCGCGTCCGGACTCTGCTCGACGTCGATCTCCGATTCGGTCCGCTCGACGTCGGCACGCGCCTGGATCGACCGGTCGACGCGTTCGAGGATTCGGCGCACCGCGTCGGCGTCGGTTCCTTCAGGGAGCTCCACGGACAGGGCGTGCAGTCGGCTTCTCGCCGCAGTGGAACTGATCGACCGGGCCAGCGCACGCTGTTCTTCGGCCCGCAGCCGTTCGTACGGATCGGTGACGTCGAGACGGCGGATCAGCGCGGGCATGGTCGAGCCCTGGATGAGCAGGGTGCCGACGGCGACGACGATCGCGGTGAGATGAATGATCTCCCGGCCGGGGAACGGCTCACCGGAGGCCAGTACGAACGGGATGCCGCCTGCGGCGGCGAGCGTCACGACGCCGCGCATCCCGGCCCAGGACACCACGACGTGCTCTCGGAAGCTGAGCGTGTCGCGGCCGAGTCTGTGCAATCCGGCCTTCCGGACTGCTCGTCGCCGGCTCCAATTCAGCAGGCCCCAGGCCGGACGGACCAGCATGACCACGACCAGCACTGCGAACGCATACAGCAGAATCGTGACGACGTCGTAGCCGTTGTCGGTCACTTCGTCGAGAACGAACTTCAGCTGTAATCCCATGTACGCGAACACGAACATCTCGAGCAGTGTGTCGAGACTTTCCCAGACGAAGCGTTCCTGGAGTCTGGTCGAGACCGACAGGTCGGTCGACCGGTGCCCCATGTAGAGGCCGGCGGCGACGACCGCGAGCACCCCGGATGCGTGGATTTCCTCTGCAACGAGATACGCGGTGAACGGAATGACCAGGCCCAGCGCTGTTTCCAACGACGGATGATCCATACGGGAACGCACCCAATGCACGGTCACCGCGAGAAGGAGACCCACCGCGACACCACCGACGACCTCGTAGCCGAAGAACACGACGGGCGAGTCGACGAATACCTGTGTGCCCACGACCGTGGAGACCGCCACAGTGAACAGCGTCAGGGCAGTGGCGTCGTTGACCAGGCCTTCACCGGTGAGGATGGCGATGACCCGCTTCGGCAGACCGAGTTTCTGCCCGACCGCGACCGCGCTGACCGCATCGGTGGGCGCGACGACGGCACCGAGGACCAGTGCCGCGCCGAAGGTGAGTTCCGGGACGAGCCATTCCGCGAAGAACGCCACGGCGAATGCGGTGACGAGGACCGTCCCGACACCGAGACGAAGAATATGCGACAGGTTGCGTTTGAAAGTGGGAACCGAGAACCGCAGCGCAGCCGAGTACAGCAGCGGCGGCAGGACCACCCCGAGGAGGACGTGCGGTTCGAGTTCGAGCTGTGGCAGGCCGGGGATGAACGACGCGAGGGCCCCGATCACGACGAGCACCAGCGGGGCCTGCAGATTTCCGCGGTTCGCCAGTCCGGTGACGGCGATCGCCGCGATGACGACGAGAAGAATCCAGGTTCCGCTCACCTGGTCGATTGTGCGTCAGGGGCCCGTGTCGCGGGCCCGAAGCGCAACGCCCCACGCACGAGGCATGCGTGGGGCAGGAGGCCTCAGACGGTGCCGAGGCTCTTCTTCGCCGCATCCTGGGCGCTGTCGACCTTGTCGGCGAACTTGCCGCCGGTCTTGTCGTCGGCCAGGTCGCCGACCTTGTCGATCGCCTGGTTCACCTTGTCCGGGTGCTCGGCGGCCAGATCTTTGCCCTTGTCGACGATGCCTTTGACCTGATCCATGAATCCCACAGCGTGTCCCTTTCGTTCGGCTATCGAGCGAAGAAATCCTCGCACAGCAGGGAAAGGGAGACGGCGGAGCACACGGACACGTCGACGGACTGCGCTATGGGGTGCGCGGCCCCGGTTGTGCCTCCGGGCCAGGATCGGACTGTGGCCCGGGGTCGCCGCCGGCACCGGGTTGGGCGCCGGGCGCGGGATTGCCGGAAGTACCGAGGTGCTTCTTCGCAGCGTCCTGCGCCTTGTCGACGTGTTGCGAATACTTGCCGCCGGTCTTCCCGTCGACCGTGTCGCCCGCCTTGTCGATGTACCCCTGGACCTTGTCGGGGTTCTGTGAGGCGTAGTCCTTGCCCTTACCGAGCAAACCCTTGAGCGAATCCATCAAACCCATGCCGTCCTCCTTCTGTGGGTGGAGTCGTCGACACGATTTCCCGCCCGAGAGGCCTTGCGAAACATGCACCGACGAATCCAGGCAGCGGTCGACGGTCAGTGTACTCCCGGGAGCAGGTCGTCCGGGGCTGCGAACAGACGCCGGTGCTCGCCGTGCAGGCGCCCCGAGACCCACCAGATGACCTCGACGAGCACCACACCGATCGCACCGCACGTCACCGCGATCGTCGAATAGGCAACGTTGGACGGGTCCAGCGCGAAGAATTCGCGCGTGGCCGGAACCGAGAACAACACGACGTAGCCGAGCAATGAACCGGTCAGCAAGACGATCTTCCACCACTGGTACGGGCGTGCCACCACAGCCAGAACCCACAGCGCGATCATGATCAGCGTGATCAGCGCCGACGTCCCGGCCTGGATCTTCTGCTCTTCGGTCTGATCCGGCCCGCCGTAGACGAGCACGTAACAGACAAACGTGGCCACACCGGTCACCACGCCCGACGGGATCGCCAGACGCATCACCCGCGACACGAATCCCGACCGCGCACGCTCGTTGTTCGGTGCGAGCGACAACAGGAACGCCGGGATACCGATGGTGAACCACGCCGCGATCGTCACGTGTCGCGGAAGAAACGGATACGGCAACGGCTCGAAATCGAAGACCTGCGACAGCGCCCCCGACACACCTATCAGGAAGGCCAGCAACACCGAGTACACGGTCTTGGTGAGGAACAGGTTGGAGACGCGTTCGATGTTGCCGATCACGCGGCGCCCCTCCCCCACCACGTACGGCAGGGTCGCGAACTTGTTGTCGAGCAAGACGATCTGCGCAACAGATCGGGTCGCCGGGCTGCCCGATCCCATCGCGACCCCGATGTCGGCGTCCTTGAGCGCCAGCACGTCGTTGACGCCGTCGCCGGTCATCGCGACGGTGTGTCCCCGCGACTGCAGGGCGGCCACCATCGCACGCTTCTGATCCGGTCGGACGCGTCCGAATGTCGTTGCGGATCCGACGGTCTCGGCAAGTTCGGTCGGGTCGTCGGGCAACGTGCGGGCGTCGATCGGACGGTCACCGCCTTGAAGTCCCAGCGACGACGCGACCGCACCCACCGATACGGCGTTGTCGCCGGAGATCACCTTGACGTCGACCTTCTGACCTGCGAAGTATTCGAGAGTGTCCTGCGCGTCGGGCCGGATCCGTTGCTCGAGCACCACGAGCGCTTGCGGAGTCACCGTGCCGGGAGCATCGGGATCGTCGACCGGGCGGTCGCCCGAGGCGAGCAGCAGCACCCGCAGCCCCTTCGCTCCGATCTCCTCCGCCTTCAACGCGAAATCGGATGTGGGGTCGAGCAACACGTCGGGTGCACCGAGCAGCCAGTTGCCGTGGTTTCCGTAGGACTGCCCGCTCCATTTCTTCGCCGACGAGAACGGCGCGACCGCAGTCGATTCCCCCCATCCCGGATCGTCCGGGAACGCCTCGCCGATCGCGAACACACTCGCGTTGGGTCGCGGATCGTCGGCAGCGAGCGCGGCGAGTGCCGCACGGGCGGTATCGAGATCGGTGCCGTCGGCGGGAACGACGTCCGCCAACCGCATTCCGTTCTCGGTGAGTGTGCCGGTCTTGTCGGCGCACACGACATCGACGCGAGCGAGACCCTCGATGGCGGGAAGTTCCTGCACGAGACACTGTCGGCGTCCGAGCCTGATCACACCCACCGCAAACGCGATCGACGTCATCAGCACAAGCCCTTCGGGCACCATCGGGACGAGTGCGGCGACCATGCCACTCAATGCCGGCCCGAGCGCCTCGCCGCTCGAGAACAACTGGTTGTAGATGATGAGCAGGCCCGCGGGAACCATCAGGTAGGTGATGAACTTCAGGATCTTGTTGATCCCGGCGTTGAGTTCGGAATGCACCAGCGTGAACTTGCTGGCCTCGTCCGCGAGCCTGGCCGCATACGCATCGCGTCCCACCTTCGTCGCCCGGTACGCACCGCTGCCCGACGCCACGAAACTGCCCGACATCACCGTCGAGCCCGGTGTCTTGTCGATCGCGTCGGCTTCGCCGGTGAGCAGCGATTCGTCGAGTTCGAGTGCTGCTGCATCGACGACGACCCCGTCGACCACGAGCTGGTCGCCGGGGCCGAGTTCGATGATGTCGTCGAGCACCACCTCGCGCGGCGACAGCTCTGCGGACATGCCGTTTCGGCGCACCACCGGTTTGGCCTGCCCGACGATCGCAAGCTTGTCGAGTGTGCTTTTGGCACGCACCTCCTGGATGATGCCGATCCCGCTGTTCGCGATGATCAACAGCCCGAACATGCCGTCGATGATCGACCCGGTGAACAGCACGATCAGGAAGAGCACACCGAGGATCGCGTTGATGCGCGTGAATACGTTGGCGCGCACGATGTCCTTGACCGACCGTGACGCCCTGTCGGGAACGTCGTTGGTCTCGCCCCGCGCGACCCGTTCGGCGATCTGCTCGGTCGTCAGCCCGTTCGCGACATGCGTCGCGTCGGTCTCGATCGTCTCACCCGGCCCTAACGTCACGGTGGGCTCGTCTGCTGTCATGCCGATCAGGCTATGCCGTGAGCCGACATTTTTTTCAGTGCCCTCTGGTGCACAACCCTGCCGGAGCTGATCGCGCATTCCTCCATGCTGTTGTGGCCGAGGTCGGAGGTGAAATCAGCCGAGGTCGACCCACCACTGCTGGTCCGCACGCGGCCGAGACACGTCCACCCGCTGCCCCGGCATCGGGACGGCCGTCGCGACATTGTTCTCCTGCGCTGCAGGCAACAGACGGGCGATCGGTTCCGACCATGCGTGGAACGCGAGGTTGAACGTGCCCCAATGCACCGGCACGAGGAGGCTGTCACGGCGCTCGGTTCCGCCGAGGTCGAGGTGGGTGCGCACCGCCTCTTCCGGGTTCATGTGGATGTCGGGCCACCGTAGGTCGTACGCCCCGACGGGGAGAAGTGTCAGGTCGAACGGCCCGTACTTCTCGCCGAGGTCGGCGAAGCGGCGGGTGTATCCGCTGTCACCGCCGAAGAACACCGAATGGGAAGGCCCGGTGAGCACCCACGACGACCACAACGTGATGTTGCGCTGCAGACCGCGGCCCGAGAAGTGGCGGGCCTCGGTGCAGGTCACCTTCAGTCCGTCGATCTCGGCGTGTTCGTCCCAGTCGAGTTCGACGATGCGATCCTCGGGTACCCGCCACTTCCGCAGATGCGCTCCCACCCCGACGGGCACGAGGAACTTGGTCCGGGGTTGTGTTGCCGCGAGCGATTCGACGGTGAAGCGATCGAGGTGGTCGTAGTGATCGTGCGAGATGATCACCGCGTCGATCGGCGGCAACACCGACAGTTCCATCGGCATGCGATGCAGACGCATCGGACCGACCGTCGCCGAAGGCGACACCCTGTCGCTCCACACGGGGTCTGCGAGCACCCGATACCCGTCGATCTCGATCAGGACGCTCGAATGCCCGAGCCAGGTCACTGCCAGCGGCGCTGCCTCGACCGGCGCCACGTACGGGGCGACGGGGACTTCACCCTGCGGTGTTCCGCGGGAACCACGGGCGAACAGGTCCTTGACGAACCCACCGCCTGCCTCGGGGCCGAGAGCCTGCGCGGGCTCGGAATTGTGGAAGCGCCCCTCGCGGTACTGCGGCGATCCCGCTGCGTACGGGCGGATGTCGGCAACCGAGGCACCGATCGACGCGGGCAATCCGTGTGCCGCGCGCGCCAACCACACGAGCCCTGCGCCCGCAGCCGCAGAGGAGGCCATCCGCCCGATGTTCATCGGCCGCGGAAGATCGGGTCGCGACGTTCGGCCCGCGCCTGGCGCGCTTCCTGCGCGTCCTCGCTGAGCCACGCCGCGGCAGCTGCCGCCTGCTGTTCGGCGGTGGGGTCGCGGCGAGTTCCGTCGTCGTTGAGAAAGAGCTTGTGCGCGTGCATCGAGAGCGGTGCGAGCTTCGCGATCTCCTGCGCCCACGACTGGGCAGCCGCCAGATCGCCGATCTTGTTGGCCAGGCCGTGGGCCAACGCGTCGTCGGCCTCGATCGCCTCGCACGCGAGCATCACCGTGCGGGCACGACCACCACCGACGAGCGACGCGAGCCGCCGCACCGTCCACCGATCCACCGAGATCCCCAACTTCGCCGCGGGCACCGCGAATCTTGCGCCGGGAGCCACCACGCGCAGATCGGATGCGAGCGCCAGCTGGGTTCCCGCACCGATCGCCGGACCGTTGACGGCGGCGATCACCGGGAGCGGCGCCTCCACGATCGTGCGGAGCAGCTCGGCGAGACTCTCGGTGAATCCCTCCGCGTACACATCGCCGGACAGGTCGGCACCCGCACAGAACGACGTACCGCGCCCGGTGATCACGACAACTCGTGCGTCGTCTTCCACGGCCTTCTCCACGGCCTCGCGGATCTCCACACACAACTGTGTGGTGAGCGCGTTGCGGCGTTCCTCACGCTGGAGTTCCACCGTCAACACGGCACCGTCGCGGCTGATTCCGATCATCACTTCCCCATCCTGTTCGACTCGGGCATCCGCATCATCCCACCACCGCGTGCGGTGTTGAAACCGATGACCATTGTCCCTGGACCCGACGACGCCGACAGCGAACAATGGGGACAAGGCCCGACCTGTCGAACGAGGACGGAGCGCTGATGAGCACCCGCATTCCCGATTCCGACGTGGTGCGTATGGCCGTGGATCTCGCGTGCCGCGCACCCTCGGTGCACAACAGTCAGCCGTGGCACTGGCGATACGAGACCGGGGCGCTCGACCTGCACGCCGACGCGACGCGGATGCTCGCGGCCACCGACCCTTCGGGCAGGCAGCTCGTCCTCAGCTGCGGCGCGGCCCTGCATCACCTCGAGGTCGCGTTCACGGCGTTGAAATGGTCGACCGACGTCCGACGACTTCCCGACGGCGCACATTCCGATCATCTCGCCACCGTCCGTTTCGGACACGGCGCCCGGCCCGCGTCACACGATTTCGATCTCGTCGCGGCGATCAGGCGCCGTTATTCCGACCGGCGACCGCTCGGAACGCCCGACACGGCCATCACCCGGAGCATCGCGTCGAGAGCCGGGACGGATGCCGCGCAGGTGACCGTCCTGTCTCCCGAAGCACGTGCGGTGTTGGCCGACGCGACCGCGCGCAGCGCCGCCCTCCGCCGCTACGACACCTCGTACCAGGAGGAGCTGCGCTGGTGGGCGGGGCACACCACCACGACAACCGGCATCCCGCCCGAAGCACTGGTGACCACGGAACAACATCCCCGGGTCGACGTCGGGCGCCGCTTCCCCGCGGGCAGTAGAACCACCCCGGAGGGAGTCCCGGTCGAAGACGATGCCTCGACGGTCCTGCTGGTCAGCACCTCGGCCGACGAGCGGCACTCGTGGCTGGCCGCCGGCAGGCTGCTCTCGGAACTGCTCCTCGAAGCGACGGTGCACGGCTTGGCGACATGCCCTCTGACTCATGTGACCGAGCTGCCGGGTAGCCGAGAGATCATCGCCGGAGTCACGCCCGACGGCGGTTGTCCGCAGGCACTGATCCGAATCGGGACAGCCGTGCCCGAAGGCAGGCCCGCACCGACGCCGCGGCTTCCCACCGAGGCGGTGCTGTCGGTTGCATCGAGCCGGCGCTGACCGGTCATTCGGCAGCGAGCTCGATCAGCCGTGCTCGACGACCGTCGACTGTTCAGTGCTGTCCACCGTCTCGACAGGGCCGGTGAATTGACTGATGTACAGGTCGTAATAGGCACCGCGGGCAGCGAGGAGCTCCTCGTGGTTTCCCTGCTCGACGATGTGTCCGTCCTCCATGACGACGATGACGTCGGCGTCACGGATCGTGGAGAGACGGTGTGCGATGACGAAACTCGTCCGGTCGGTGCGCAGCGTCGCCATGGCCTGCTGGATGAGCAGTTCGGTGCGGGTATCGACGGAACTGGTCGCCTCGTCGAGGATGAGCACGACCGGCTTGGCCAGGAAGGCCCGCGCGATTGTGATCAGCTGCCGTTCCCCGGCGCTGACGCCTCCGCCTTCCTCGTCGAGCATCGTGTCGTAGCCGTCGGGTAGCGACCGTACGAAATGGTCGACGTGACTCAGCTCGGCGGCTTCGATCACTTCCTCTCGGGAAGCGCTCGGATCGCCGTAGGCGATGTTCTCGTAGATGGTGCCGCCGAACAGCCAGGAATCCTGCAGGACCATGCCGGTGCGTTCGCGCAGATCGTCGCGGGTCATGCGCTGGGAGTCCACACCGTCGACGCGGATCGTCCCCGAGTCGACGTCGTAGAACCGCATGATGAGGTTGACGAGGGTGGTCTTGCCCGCGCCGGTCGGTCCGACGATCGCGACCATGTGCCCGGGTTCGGCCACCAGCGTCAGGTTCTCGATGAGCGGCCTGTCGGGAACGTAGCGGAACGACACGTCGTCGAAGTCGATGCGTCCGCTGTTGGTCGCCGGGGTCTGCGGGTCTTCCGGATCGGAGCTCTGTTCCTCGGCGTCGAGGATGTCGAAGATCCGTTCGGCCGAGGCCACTCCGCTCTGCAGCAGATTGACCATGGACCCGATCTGGGCGAGCGGCTGGGTGAATTGCCGCGAGTACTGGATGAACGCCTGCACCGACCCGAGACTCAACGAGCCCGACGCGACCTGGAGTCCGCCGACGACGGCCACCGCGACGAAGTTCAGGTTGCCCAGGAACATGATGGCCGGCTGGACCAGACCGGAGATGAACTGGGCGCGCCAACTCGAGTTGTAGAGCTTGTCGTTGCGGGTGTCGAACTCGTTCTCGACTTCCTGCTGCCGACCGAACGCCAGCATCAGTTCGTGCCCGGTGATCGCTTCTTCGACCTGCGCATTGAGTTTGCCGGTCGACGACCATTGCGCAGAGAAGTGCGGTTTGGAACGCCGGGCGATCAGGACGGTCGCGAGGATCGACAGTGGGATCGCCACCAGCGCGATGATCGTGAGCAGCGGTGAGATGGAGAGCATCATGATCAGGATCGCGATGACGGTGAGCACCGAGTTCAGTGCCTGCGAGACGGTCTGCTGCAGGCTCTGCGACAGATTGTCGAGGTCGTTGGTGACTCGGCTGAGCAGATCCCCGCGCGGTGTCGTGTCGTAGTAGTGCAGGGGCAGGCGATGAACCTTCTCCTCCACATCGGAACGCAAGCGCTTGATCGTGCCGACGACGACGATGTTGAGCAGATATGCACCGACCCACGCGAGCAGTGCCGACCCCACATACAGGGCGAGAACCGTCAGCAGCACCTGCCCGACTGCAGTGAAGTCGATGCCGACACCGGGGGTGAGGTCCATCGAGCCGACCATGTCGGCGAACGTGTCCTGTCCCTGTGCTCGAAGGTCGGCGACCGCCTGATCCTTGGTGGTGCCTGCCGGGAGCATCCGGCCGATGACACCGTTGAAGATCAGGTCGGTGGCGTGCCCCAGGATCCGCGGGGCGATCGCCGTGAGAATCACTGATCCGACGGTCGCGGTCAGGATCACGATCATGAAGCCGCGATACGACACCAGCAGGTGCAGTAGCCGTTTCATGGACGGCACGAACGAGCGAGGCTTCTGCACCGGCGCACCCAGCGGCTGCCTGCCGCCCGGGCCGGTCACGACCGCTCCTCGACGGCGAGCTGCGATCGGACGATCTCGGAGTAGGTCTCGCACGAGTCGAGTAGTTCGTCGTGCCGCCCCAACCCGACGATTCGTCCGCGGTCGAGTACCACGATCTGGTCGGCATCCATGATCGTCGACACCCGCTGCGCGACGATGATCACCGCAGAGGCGGTGGTCGCGGGGCGTAGCGCGGATCTCAGGCGCGCGTCTGTCGACAGGTCCAGCGCAGAGAATGCGTCGTCGAACAGGTAGATGGACGGCCTGCGGACGACTGCCCGCGCGATCGCCAGGCGCTGCCGCTGACCACCCGAGACCGTCGTGCCGCCCTGGGCTATCGGCGTGTCGAGGCCCTGCGGCATCGCGCGAACGAAGTCTTCGGCCTGCGCGATACGTAGCGCCTCCCAGACCTCGTCGTCGGTGGCATCCGGTTTCCCGTAGCGCACAGTGGAGGCGACGGTGCCGGAGAACAGGTACGCGCGTTGTGGGACCAGCCCGATCGCCGCCCGCAATGCGTCGGGGTCGAGATTCCGGACGTCGATGCCGCCCACCAGAACCGACCCGTCGGTGACGTCGATCAGGCGCGGCACCAATCCGATCAGGGTCGTCTTGCCCGACCCCGTCGATCCGATGACCGCTGTGGTGGTGCCGGGTGCGACACGGAACGACATGCCGTCCACCACCGGGCTGTCGGCACCGGGATAGCGGAACTGCGCGCCGCGGAACTCGACGGTGGCCGGATCCAGGGCGAACCCGACCGGCTTTGCCGGACGCACCACCGACGTCTCGGTGGCGAGGACCTCACCGATCCGTTCGGCGCACACGCTCGCTCTGGGAGCCATCATCGCGAGGAACGACGCCATCATGACCGACATCATGATCTGCATGACGTAGCTGATCATTGCACTCAGGGCACCGATCTCCACGCTGCCGTCGGAGATTTCGTGCCCGCCGACCCAGATGATCGCAACGATGGTCACGTTCGTGATTCCCATGACCACGGGGAACATCAACGCCATCATCCGCCCGACCCGCAGGCTCGCGTCTGCGAGTTCGTCGTTGGCGACCTCGAACCTGTCGGCCTCGTGTCGTTCCCGGACGAATGCGCGCACCACGCGGATCCCCGTGATCTGCTCCCGCAGGATCCGATTGACGCTGTCGAGTCGGGCTTGCATCACTCGGAAACCGGGGACCATCACCCGGATGATCAGGGCCATGGTGACACCGAGAACGGGCACTGCCACCGCGAGCACCCACGCCATGGGCGCCGCGACATGAATCCCCATGGCAATCCCGCCGATACACATGATCGGCGCCGTAACCAGGATGAACGAGCTCATCACCAGCAGGAGCTGGACCTGTTGCACGTCGTTGGTCGTGCGGGTGATCAACGACGGCGCACCGAACGTGCCGACTTCACGTGCCGAGAAGGTGTTCACCCGGTGCAGCAGATCGTGGCGGAGGTCGCGTCCCACGGCAAGTGCACCGCGGGCACCGAAGTACTGACCCCACATCATGCAGACCAGTTGCACGAACGTCACCACGAACATCCAGCCACCGATACGCAGGATGTATCCGGTGTCGCCTTTGGCGACACCGTTGTCGATGATGTCGGCGTTGAGAGTCGGCAGGTAGAGCATCGCGGCCGTTGCCACGAACTGCAGGATCACCACCGCCGCGACGTTGACGCGATATCGCGGCAGGTACGCGGCGATCAGACGAATCAGCATGACGCCATCACCCCAACGACAGTAGTAGGCATGATCATGATCGACCAGCGAATTCTCACCTGTCCGGTTGCGTTCGCGTCGTTCGTTCTAGGAGATCAGGCCCTCGGCGATCAACCACTCGTACGCGACCTCGGAGGGCTCCTGCCCCTCGATGTCGACCTTGCCGTTGAGGTCCCGCATCACATCGTCGGTCAGCCGTGCAGACAACGTGCCCATGAGCTCCGCGATCTCCGGGTATTCGGCCAGGACCTCACCGCGGATCACCGCGGTCCCGCTGTAGGGCAGGAAGAACTCCCGAGTGTCTTCGAGGACGACGAGGTCGAGGTTCTTGATCCGTCCGTCGGTGGTGTAGACCATGCCGAAGTTGCAGGGTTCGCCCGCCGCGGTGGAGGTGTAGATCACGCCCGCATCCATCCTGGTCACGTTGTCTGCGGGAACTCCGTTCGGGTCGTTCAACGGGATCCCGTAGGCATCGAGCATCGGAACGAAACCATCCGGACGACTGAAGAACTCGTCGTCCACACAGAACGTGCGTTCCGCGACAGGCAGGCCTGCGATGTCCTCGAGGCTCTGCACGCCGAGACGCTCGGCCGTCGGCGACGACGCGGCGAACGCGTAGGTGTTGTCGAAATTCGCCGGCGGTAGCCACACGAGGTCGTATTGCTGTTCCTCGAGCTCACGCACCCGCTCCCAGAGTTCACGCGGATCGGCGATCGTCTCGGTCTGTCCGTGATAGGTCACCCATCCGGTGCCCGTGTATTCCCAGACGATGTCGACGTCACCGTTGAGCAGCGCCTGGCGCGACGACGCCGACCCGGGCGCACCCGTGAGATCGGCGACGTCCGCACCGGCCGCCGCGAGGTAGGTGGCGGTGATCTTGCCGAGAACGACGCCCTCGGTGAAGCTCTTGGACGAAACCGTCACCGACGCACCGGCCAGGGGTTCGTCGCCGTCCGGGAGAGCAGCGCTCCGATAGGTACCCGAGGAGCTGACCAGGCCGCACGCACCGAGAACGACCACGCTGACAACCAGGAGAAGAAGGCGAACAGCGTGCGGTTTCATGCGAGGCCTCGGGGGGTCGCGGCGAGCTCGACCAGCCGGCCGAGCCAATCGATGATCATCGCGAGGAGCGCGACCAGGACTGCACCCGAAATGAGCAGAGCGGGAAGGAACAACGTGACGCCGGTGGTGATGAGCGTTCCCAGACTCGGTGCACCGATGAACGTGCTGAGGGTGGCGGTTCCGACCAGGATCACCAGCGCGGTGCGAATACCGTTGAGAATGATGGGTACTGCGAGTGGAAGCTCGACACGGACCAGGGTTCGTGTGCTGGAGAATCCGATGCCTCGCGCCGCCTCGACCACCCGCCGATCCACCTGCCGCAGGCCGACGATCGTGTTCTGGAGAATCGGAAGGATCGCGTATACGACGAGTCCGATCACCGCGGTCCGGAATCCGGTGCCGAACCACATCGTGAACAGGACGAGCAATCCCACTGCCGGGGCAGCCTGCCCGACGTTCGCCGCGTTGACGACCACCGGATTGAGCCAGCGCATCGAGTCGCGGCTCAGGAGGATCCCGAGCGGCACGGCGATCACGATCACGATCACCGCTGCCACCACCGTCAGCACGATGTGGTCCATGATGGTCGCGCGTAAGTTGCCCCACCCGAGGGCGGCCTGCTCGGTGTCCGTGAACGACGACGTCAGGTACCAATACGCGTAGCCGGCACCGATGACGACAATGATCAGTGGCTCGACCCAGACGTCCACCGGCACACGCCGGGTGCGGTTCATCGCGCCCCCCGCACCGGACCACCGCCGGGTTCGCGGTCGGCACCTTCCTCGTGCGAGGTGTACGACGCCTCGTCGCCCGAACGCACCTCGGCCGTGTATGCGCGGATCACCGCCATGACGGTGCCGATTCTCAGTGCGCCCTGCACCACGCCGCGACCGTCCGTGACGAGAACACCGCCCTGACTCGCGGCGAGCATCATGTCGAGCGCGTCGTTCAGTGTGGACGACGCACTCACCACTGGAAGCCGCACGTCGACGAAGTCGGATATCTGCGGCTTCGTGGCGACTTCGGCGAGAGTCGGCCAGGCACGCGGCCGTCCACGTGAGTCCACCACCGCGATCCAATCGTGGCCGGCAGCGCGAGCCCGATCGATCACCTGCTGGGCCGCCTCCCCGACTGTGGCCGTGACGACGGGCTCGTAGTCGACATCCCGGACTCGCGCCAGCGTCAACTGTGCGAGGGTGGCGCCCGACCCGACGAATTCCTCGACGAACGGAGTCGCGGGGTCGGCGAGAATTTCGGAGGGGGGCGCGTACTGTTCGATGTGGCCACCCTCCGACAGGATCAACACCCTGTCGCCGAGTTTCGTCGCCTCCTGAAAATCGTGTGTGACCAGGACGATCGTCTTTCCCAGTTCTTGCTGGATGGCGAGAAGGCTGTCCTGCAGACGTACTCGGGTGAGCGGATCCACCGCGCCGAACGGTTCGTCCATCAGCAACACCGGCGGATCGGCGGCGAGTGCCCGCGCGACGCCCACCCGCTGCTGCTGGCCACCGGACATGTCCTTGGGAAGCCGGTCGGCGTACGTCTGCGGCTCGAGTCCGACGAGTTCGAGAAGATAGTCGGTGCGTTCCGCGATCTGCTTACGGCTCCACCCCAGGACCCGGGGAACTGCGCCGATGTTCTTCGCGACCGACCAGTGCGGGAAGAGTCCTCCCGATTGGATCACGTATCCGATCGACTGCCTGAGCCGGTCCGGGTTCTCTCCGGTGACGTCCCGGTCGCCGATGAGAATGCGACCTTCGGTCGGTTCGATCATTCTGTTGATCATCTTGAGCGTCGTGGTCTTGCCGCATCCCGAGGGTCCGACGAAGGCCACGATCTCGCCCGCGGCGATCTCGAGGTCCAGCCGCTCGACCGCAGGCTTCGTCTGGCCCCGATAGCGTTTGACCACGCCGTCGAGTCGGATCGATTCTCCGGTGATACGCCGATCCGACCCGTCACCTGCGACGACCTCGGGGGTGGTGCGGTCGCTCGTCATCACAGCCCCTTCGAAATGGTAAGGCGTCCGAGCAGGACGAGGAGGGCATCGAAGACCAACGCCACGACGACGACGAGAATGGTTCCGGTCAGCGCCATTTCGACAGCGTTGGTGCCGCCGAGGCGGGACAGACCGTTGAAGATCAAGGATCCGAGGCCCGGCCCGAGGACGTAGGCGACGATGGCCGCGACACCGACGACCATCTGCGTCGAGACGCGAATTCCGCTGAGGATGACCGGCCACGCGATCGGCAATTCGACGAATGCGAGTATCCGCCACCGCGCGAGTCCTATTCCCCGCGCCGATTCGACGACCGCAGGCGACACCGACCGCAGGCCCACCACGGCACTGCCGATCACCGGCATCGCCGCGAAGAAGGCGAGCATCACGAACGAAGGGGTGACACCGAGCCCGAACGGAATGATCAGCAGCGCAAGCAGTGCAAGCGACGGGATCGTCAACGCCACGCGGCTGCCGGTGAGTGTGAGCGAGGACAGCACCGGAAGACGGTAGACCGCAATGCCGATCGCCAACGCGACAAGGCTGCCCACCAGCACGGTTTGGAACGCGAGGGAGGCGTGTTGGTAGGTCAGGAACAGCAATGTCTCCTCACGTCCCTGGATGTAGCCCCACAAACTCACGGCGTACCTCTTGACCTCGTGACCGAGACGCTCCGTCGTGTCGGCGTCGGAGACGCCCCGTCGTGTCGGCGTCGGAGACGCCCCGTCTGATCGGCGAGGCGCCTCCGGACAAGCTATCCGCAATGGAAAGCGGATGTGGGCGGTTCGAACTGTTCTCCCCCCACATCGGGGATCCCGGTCATTCCTCCTCGTCGGCGCGGGGACGACCGGGCCTGCGGATCTGCCCGGCATCCCGAGGCATCCGTCCTTCGTCGGTCAAGGCACGACGGAGGACGAACTCGATCTGCGCATTGGTGCTGCGCAACTCGTCCGAGGCCCATCGCGCGAGCGCGTCGTGGACCGCGGGGTCGAGCCGCAGCAGCACCTTCTTACGTTCGGCCATGCCCCATCGTCCTACTGGTAGAGCGAGCCCGCGTTGACGACGGGTTGTGCACCGTGGTCGCCGCAGAGGACGACGAGGAGGTTGGAGACCATCGCGGCCTTACGTTCTTCGTCGAGTTCGACGGTGTTCTCGGCCACGAGCCGGTCGAGCGCGCTGCCGACGATCGTGACGGCGCCATGGACGATCTGCTCGCGCGCTGCGATCACCGCGCCGGCCTGCTGGCGGCGCAGCATGGCCTGTGCGATCTCCGGGGCGTAGGCGAGTTGGTTGATGCGGGTTTCGATGATGCGAACCCCCGCGGACTGCACCCGCTCGTGGACCTCCTCCGACAGCCTGGTGGTGATCTCGTCGGCGTTCTGACGCAGCGACATCACCTCGGTGGGGCCGTCGTACGGGTAGCTGCCTGCCACGTGGCGGACGGCGGCTTCGGTCTGGACCGCGACGAATTCTTCGAAGTCGTCGACGTCGAACACTGCGCGGGCGGTGTCCTCGACCTGCCAGACGATGATCGCGGAGATCTCGATGGGGTTGCCGTCGGCGTCGTTGACTTTCGCCCTTCCCGTTTCGTGGTTGCGGATGCGGGTGGTGATCTTGTGGCGCGAGTTGAGCGGGTTCATCCACAGCAGACCGGGTTCGCGCAACGTACCCGAGTACGACCCACCGAGCAGCTGCAGAACGCGGGCTTCGTTGGGCTCCACCAATATCAACCCGGTGAGGAGCACGGTGGCGACGACGAAGACCACCGCACCGATGACGATCAGCGGCACGTCGACCTCGATCGCGCCCCACACGATCAGTCCGATCGCGGCGAGCCCCACGACGAGGCCCGCGACGAGCACGGCCCAGCCGTTGAACGAGCGGCCCGGTCGCTCGACTGTGAATGTGTCCGGTGTGTCCATGAAGCTCCCTCTCGATACCTTTAGGATATTAAATTGATATCACATTATCGGGCCGGAGCACCATCACGAATCCGATGTACCGGACGTCGACCCAACTCCCTGCACCGTTGCCGCACACGCACCCGCTTTGCGAGGCATCATTGGAGACACGAGAGTCGACGGGGAGGGGTTCGATGACGCCCGAGGACACCGCGGCCGATACGAAGGCCGTCGACGTCGTCGTGATCGGCGCCGGGCAGGCGGGGCTGTCCTCCGCGTACTACCTGCGCCGATTCGGTGCCCCTCCGGAAACCGGTTTCGTTGTCCTGGACCGCTCCTACGGACCCGGCGGAGCATGGCAGCACCGGTGGCCGTCCCTGACATTGAGCACCGTCAACGGAATTCACGACCTTCCCGGGTCCGCATTCGAGGACATCGCCGGTTCCGGGTCCGGTCTCGCCCCCGCGTCCACGGCGGTGCCCGAGTACTACGCGGACTACGAGAAGCGGTTCGAACTCCCGATCCACCGCCCGGTCCAGGTCACGGTGGTCTGCGACCGCGGCGACCACCTGCGCGTCGAAACCGACTCCGGGATATACACCGCCAGGGGCATCATCAACGCCACCGGAACCTGGGAGCACCCCTTCGTCCCCTGGTATCCCGGAGCCACTCGCTTCCGCGGGAGGCAATTGCATACCAAGGACTACCACTCCGCCGACGAGTTCGTCGGCAGACACGTACTGGTCGTCGGCGGCGGCATCTCGGCGGTGCAACTGCTCGACGAGATCTCCCGTGTCACGAGAACCACCTGGACCACGCGACGCGAACCCGCGTGGCGCGACGAGGAATTCACTCCCGAGATCGGCAGGGCCGCAGTGGCATTCGTCGAGAATCGGGTGCGACGCGGCCTACCGCCCGGCTCCGTCGTCTCCGTCACCGGGCTACCCGTCACCCCGGCGATCCGAGCCGCCCGCGAGCGTGGCGTCCTCGAACGGCAGCCGATATTCTCCGAGATCACCGAGACCGGCGTGCAATGGCCCGACGGATCACAACTCGACGTCGATGTCATCCTGTGGTGCACGGGCTTTCGCAGTTCCCTCGACCACCTCGCACCATTGAACCTGCGCAACGCGGGCGGCGGGATCACACTGACCGGCCGGCTCGCAACCCGGGTCGAAGGTGATCCTCGAATCCATCTGGTGGGGTACGGTCCGTCGGCGTCCACCATCGGCGCCAACCGCGCAGGGCGCGCGGCGGCACGCGAACTCGTCGACCACCTGGAGGCGGAGGCCCACGCGACGTGAGTGGGCGCGGCGGGTCGGTGCTGCTGGTGGCGCTCGCTGCCACCGCGAGTCTCCTGGTGAGCGCACCCGCCGTCGTCGAGGTCGAGACACCCCCGCCTGCACCCGTCGCGGCACCCGCACCACCGCCACCCCTGCCGTCCCTGTCGTTCGACGAACTCGTCTCCCGCACCGAGTCGGTGGTGGTCAACATCGACGCGCACCGCGGGTGGAGCGGGGTTGCCGGCACGGGAATCGTCCTCACCTCCGACGGCGTCACGCTGACGAATCATCACGTCGTGAGCGGCGCCACCGAAATCACTGCAGTCAGTCCCGCAACCGGACTGATCTACGACGTCGCCGTCACCGGCTACGACCGCACCCGCGACATCGCGGTCCTGCAACTCGGCGCGGCACACGATCTGCCGGTCGCCGACCTGGCCGAGGCGCCACCGGAGGTCGGATCCCCCGTCACTGCATTCGGCAATGCCGACGGCGGCGGTGTGGTCGTCGCGGCACCGGGCACGGTCGTCGCGCACGACCGTAACGTCGTGGTGCGCGACTCGACCGATGGTTCGCGCCACCGGCTCACCGGCATGCTCCAGACCGACGCGGCGATCCGGCCCGGCGATTCGGGTGGTCCCCTCGTCGACGCATTCGGTGTGGTGGTCGGAGTCAATACCGCGGGTTCGGTCTACCGCGACGAAACGGAAATCATCGGGATCGAAACCGGCGATTCACCCGAGGCGTACGCCGTACCCATCAGCGAAGCACTCGACGTGCTCGAACAAGTGCGCAGCGGGGTCGGTTCCGATACCGTCCACGTGGGCCCCACCCCGCACCTCGGTGTCAGCGTCACCACCGCCCGCTCCGACAGCGGCGACCGGGGCGCCGAGATCCTGTGGGTGTCGTACGACTCCCCCGCCTACCATGCGGGTCTCGAAACAGGCTCTGTGATAGTCGATTTCAACGGTGCGCCGGTCTCCTCGACCGCCGACCTCGAGGACGCACTCGGCCGCCTTCGCCCGGGCGATCAAGTACGTGTCGAGTGGATCGACGAGACAGGGGCATCGCACTCCACCGACCTGACGCTCGAGACCGGCCCCGTCCGCTGACCCTCGATCGAGTGCGCAGTTGTCGTCGCATTCTTCGAGAAGGAGCGACGACAACTGCGCACTCGATGCGGAACTATCTGCCACCCTGCGACAGAAACGACAAGAGGTACGATGTTGTTATTGTCGCACCACAGGAGGCCGACATGAACATCGATCACGATCTCGACGCAGAACTGCGCGCCCTGCCCGATGGCGCGTTTTTCACCCTTCTTGCCCGCGAAGTCGACCGTCGCGAGTCGATGAGCTCGGTCCGCGACGCCCTGCTCTCACTTGTCGCCTCAGGGCCCACCCTCAGCGCCTCCATCGCTTCGGCTGTCCCCACGCACACAGTGACAGAGGCCGTCACGCGGGCCCGGATCGAAACGTCTGCCCGGCAACAGATCTTCGAGCACCCCCATCTCGAGGCGAACGATATCGCCGAGGTCCTGCAGTCCCGTGACAAAAACCGGCGCAGCCCGGCCAGCCGGCTACGCGAACGCAGCGACATCGTCGGATACGAGATCGGCGGACGCTTCCTCTACCCGAGTTTCCAGTTCGACGCCGCCACGGCGAAGGTCCGGCCCATCGTCTCCGAAGTCAATCAGCTTCTCGACGCCAAGCACGACCCATGGGGGGTGAGCTCCTGGTGGCTCAGCCCATCAGGATGGCTCGAGGACGGGCAATCGCCTGCTGATCTCGCTACGGCCGGCGGTCACGAAGATCGGATCCGCGCCATCGCCCACGACCTGCTGGCGGACTGACCCGGTGCCCGCAGCACCACCGCCACCCGGCCTGACCGGAAAGCCCGTCCTGGTGCCCCTCCGGGCAGGCACCGAACTGTGGCGGATCCACCACGAAAAATACGCTGCCAATGCGATGAATCCGACTCCGCAGCCCGCAATTCCCGGCGGCGCCCGATTCGACAGCCTTACCGGCGACTACGCCTACACCTACCTCGGCGATTCGCCCGAGGCGGCCGTCGCAGAAACCCTGTGCCGGAACCTGGCGGTAACCGCACGGCCTCGGTTGATTCCTCGCGCCCAGGTCTCAGGCCGCGTACTGAGCCGACTCACCGTCACCACCGACATCACCGTGATCGCCCTGCACGGCCCGCACCTGTCCGCCGTCGGACAGGACACCTGGCTCACCAAATGTGATCCCTCCGACTACGTGCAGACCCGATCCTGGGCACGCGCACTGCTGACCGCGGCGCCCTCGGCCGCTGGACTGACATATCGATGCCGTCACAACGAAGACCGCTTCGCCTGGATGCTCACCACCGACCCCGCCTACCCCCGCCACCCGACCCTCGACAGCAACGACTCAGTCCCGCTCCACAGCCCGGCCGGCCTGGTGCTCGTCGAACGAATGCTCGCGCACTACAACGCGGCGCTGGCCTCTACGGTCTGATCAACTCCCGCCCAGTAACAGCACCCACCACACATGGGGCAGGCCAGGAACCCGACCCATCTAGCGGAACCTGTGGGCGGTCTGCCCGTGCGGTTTCTTCGCGAACGCGAGCACTTTGCGAGGCGCGACGCGGAACACCCACGCGAACTCGTCGGCAATGCCGAAGCCCTCGTCGCCGACCTCGAAGCGCCACGCCTCGCCGTACTTGTCGAGGTAGGCGGCAGCGATCGCGGTGAGCGTGTCGTGGTCGGTGACGCGGGCGGCTTCACCTTCGAGAACCACGTCGACGCCGGAATCCCACTCGTTGCGCCCGGTGGTGACGGCGATCCTGGGGTCTCGTACGAGGTTGAGCGCCTTCTGCTCGCCCGGGCCGACCGTCAGGTGGAAGGCGTCGTCGTGCCAGACGCCCACAAGGGGTGCGACGTGTGGTCGGCCGGAGGTGTGGGTGGTGCTCACCCAGTACAACGGTGCAGATGCGAACAGTGCCTCGGTCTCGGGCCACGGCGTGGGTTCGGCGCCCGGTTCGCCGTATCGGGAGTCGATGGTGGTGGTGACAGTGGGTGTGGTCATACCGGTACCGACCCGCGCCGGACGGCGAACTCATCGCGACGGCGATAATCATGGGGTGAGCGCAACCCTACGTATCAGCGACCTGTCGGCCTCCCGCGGCGAACGCACCCTGTTCGACGGGCTGGACCTCACGGTCGCACCCGGCGACGTGATCGGCCTGGTGGGCGCCAACGGCGCCGGAAAGTCGACCCTGCTCACGACCCTCGCAGGTACAGGAAGCGCCGATGTCACCGGCACCGTCACATTGAGCCCTCCCGACGCGACGATCGGCTATCTCGCGCAGGAACCCGAGCGTGTGCCCGGCGAAACGATCCTCGGCTTCCTGGGGCGCCGCACCGGCGTCGCCGACGCCGAACACACCATGAACGCGGCAGCCGAAGCTCTGGGCGTCTCCGAGGTCGACGACTACACCCCCGCACTCGAACGGTGGCTTGCGCTCGGCGGCGCCGATCTCGCCGAACGGGCAGAGAAGGTTGTCGCCGATCTCGGCCTCGACGTGGGTCTCGACGCGCCGATGGACGGCCTGTCGGGCGGGCAGGCCGCCCGCGCCGGCCTCGCGGCCCTGTTGCTGTCGCGCTACGACGTGCTGCTGCTCGACGAACCGACGAACGATCTGGATCTGGCCGGGCTCGAACAGCTCGAACAGTTCGTCTCCGAGACCCGCATCGCACTGATGGTCATCAGTCACGACCGAGAGTTCCTGGCGCGGACGGTGACGGGAATCGTCGAACTCGACCCTGTACAGCAACAGATCTCGGTGTACGACGGGGGTTACGAGGCGTATCTCGTCGAGCGTGACGTCGCGCGACGTCACGCCCGCGAACAGTACGAGGAGTACTCCGATACGAAATCGACGCTCGAGGATCGCGCGCAGATGCAACGCAACTGGCTCGAACACGGCGTCCGCAATGCGCGACGCAAATCCAAGGACAACGACAAGGCCGGACGCAAGGTCCGCGCCGAATCCACCGAGAAGCAGGCCGCGAAGGCGCGACAGACCCAACGGCGGATCGAACGCCTCGACGTGGTCGAGGAGCCACGCAAGGAGTGGGAACTGCGCATGTCGATCGCTGCGGCACCGCGCAGCGGCACGATGGTCGCGTCGCTCGACGGCGCGGTCGTCACTCGCGGCGATTTCACACTCGGTCCCGTCACCACACAGGTCGAGTGGGGAGACCGGATCATCCTCACGGGGCCGAACGGTGCCGGGAAGACGACCCTGCTCCGCATGCTCCTCGGCACCCTCACACCGGATTCGGGGCGTGCCACCCTCGGTTCCGGAGTGCTCATCGGCGAAATCGACCAGGCGCGAGCACTTTTCGAGGGAGACGAGCCGCTCGTCGAGGCGTTCGGACAGCAAATTCCCGACTGGCCCGACGCCGAGGTGCGGACACTGCTCGCCAAGTTCGCTCTCAAGGGGCACCACGTCCTCCGGCCGGCGGCATCGCTGTCGCCGGGGGAACGCACCCGCGCGGGCCTCGCGCTGCTGCAGGCGCGCGGGGTGAACCTACTGGTACTCGACGAGCCCACCAACCACCTCGACCTGCCTGCGATCGAACAGCTCGAGCAGGCCATCGAGAGCTTCGACGGAACGCTGCTGTTGGTGACGCACGACCGTCGCATGCTGGAGACCACGCGCAGCACGCGCAGGTGGATGCTCGATGACGGACGACTGAGCGAGGAGTTGCTGTAGATGAGCGGAAGTGTCCGGGTGGACAGCTGGACGTGGTCGGTGCGCTTGTTCAAGACCCGTTCGGCTGCGGCGAGTGCATGCCGGGGCGGGCACGTGCGGGTCGACGGCGCGACTGCGAAGCCGTCGACGCCGGTCACGATCGGCGCCGAAGTGCGGGTCCGCGTACACGGAGTGGAGAAGATCGTCGAGGTCGCGCAGCTCGTGAACAAGAGGGTGGGCGCACCGGTCGCGGCGACGACGTACATCGATCACAGCCCTCCCCCGCCTCCGAAGGAGGTCTTGGCTTCCATTCCGCGCCGCGATCGTGGTGCGGGGCGGCCGACCAAGAAAGAGCGGCGCGAACTGGACCGTCTCCACGGCTTCAACGAGGACTAGAACTTTTTGTGTGACCTATGGTCAGCGCGGCGCGCGTGCTGGGTGAGCGCATCGGCGCCGGTGGCATTCGCAAGGACCTCGATGCGGAGGTGTTGCTCGACTGCATGGTCGGGACCCACGTTATCGAGTGCTCGGCACGTCCGAGAGCTCAGGTAATGGCCGTGCGGCGATGTCCCGCGCCTCACCGGGGGTGACGCCGACCATACAGAGCATCGCCTGAGCGAATACCTCGTCGATGCCATCTTTTACCGGCGCGGAGATCACGTAATGCAGGGTCGACAACAAGGCCCCGAAGACGCACGCCGTGGTCATATCCACATCGGCAATGGTGAAGCGTCCACTGTCCACACCTTGGCGCAGGTCACGCGCAGCCCGGGGTCCGAGGATGCCGATGAGCTTGGGGTGAGCGACACCGAGTCGCACCACGAACCATCCCCACAAGGGGTCGCCGATCGCATGACGCACGAGGTGACGCAACGACGAGGAAAAGATCTCGGCAGCATCGTCCATCCCGGCTGCCATCAAATCCATTCTGGCACCGAGTGATTCGATCGACGCCTCGGCCACAGCCTCGACGATCTCGTCTCGGGACTGGAAGTAGTTGTAGAACGTCCCGACCCCGAGGTCGGCGGCCTCGGTGATGTCCGACAGACCCACAGCATCCACGCCGCGTTCTGCGACGAGAGTCCGGGCCGCATCGATCAGACGTGCTCGCGTCTTCTCGCGCCGACGCTGGTGACGCGACGTCGATGCGGGCGTCGCGGAGCTGTTCGTCGTTGCGGGCACGTCGCAAACGTTACGTGATCGCGCCGACTGCCGAGCCCGCACGAAAGTGGCGCATGACGCATCTTTCATAACTGAGGCATTGCTCAATATTGAGTCCTATGTCATTATCGGATCGTCACTATGACCCAGATCACCCACGGAAGGAAGCTCGCGATGACGGACACACGGACGTCCCACCCCGGGGCAGACCTCGCGTACGACGCCGACGTAGCAGTGGTCGGCTGCGGCCCCGTCGGCACGCTGCTGGCAGTGCTGCTCGGCCAACGCGGTCACCGCGTGACGATCGTCGACAAATGGCCCGCACCGTACGAACAGCCCCGCGCGGTCACCTACGACCACGAAATCGCCCGCATCCTCTCGATTCTGGGCATCGACTCGGACAACGACCCGGCGGTCGAGTACCACGACGACCTCTATCACTGGCGCAACGCCGAGGGAGAAACCCTCCTCGAAGTCGACTGGAAGTCCATCGCACCATCCGGCTGGCGCACGCGGTACTGGTTCTCCCAGCCCGAACTCGAGAAGCGACTGCGCGACGTCGCCTCGACTTTGCCCAGCGTGACGATGCGACGCAGCTGGTTCGCTACCGATCTCGAGCAGGACGACGAGGGGATCACGCTGACCGGGCAGCTCACCGGCACAGACGGCACTCAGGTTTCCGAGGTGATCAGAGCGCGATACGTCGTCGGGGCGGACGGCGCCAACAGCTTCGTCCGCACGGCGCTCGGCCTCGAGTTCGCCGACCACGGGTTCTTCTTCGACTGGCTGATCCTCGACATGATCATGCCGGACACTTCCGGTCTCGATCTCGGCCCGACGCACTGGCAGCTGTGCGACCCGGCCCGGCCGACAACGATCGTCCCGGGCGGTCCCGGCCGCCGCCGCTGGGAGTACATGGTGCTGCCTGGGGAGAACCCCGTCGAACTCGCCTCCGAGCAGTCCACGTGGCACCTGCTAGAACCGTGGGGCGTCACTCCCGACAACGCCGAACTCGAACGTTCGGCGGTCTACCGGTTCCAGGCACGGTGGGCGGAGAACTGGCGCAACGGCAGCGGACTGATCGCAGGCGATGCCGCACATCTGATGCCGCCGTTCGCCGGCGAGGGCATGTGCGCCGGCCTTCGGGATTCGGTGGCCCTGGCATGGCGTCTGGATCTCGTGCTCTCGGGCAAGTCCGGCGACGACGTACTTGATTCTTACGGCACCGAACGCAAGGGACACGTCCAGCACTACATCGACTTCTCCATGCGCCTGGGCAAAATCATCTGCATCGCCGACGCCGACGAGGCGACCGCCCGGGACCAGCAGATGATCACCGAACTGGCCGCCTCCGACGGCACCCCGGTCGACACCGACATGGCCTCGCTGGGCCCGGGACTGTGGCTCGCCGGCAACGCACACGCCGGGGAACTCTCCGTCCAGGGCATCGTGGAGGCGAACGGTCGACGGGGCCGCTTCGACGAGGTCGCGGGCCGCGGCTGGACCGTGATCGGCCGCGGTGTATTCCCGGCCGAGGTGCTCACCGACGAACAAAGCCGGGCGTGGGAGGACCTGGACGGACGCTGTGTCCGGATCGGGACAGCGGGTACGAACTGCGATGTGGTCGACGTGGACGGCACGTACGAGAAGTGGCTCGACGAGATCGGCGCCGACTTCGTGATCGTGCGCCCAGATTTCTACGTCGCGGCCACCGCCTCCGATGCGGCAACACTGCGGGCCTCGCTCGACACCATTGTCGACGGGCTGCACCTGACCACCCTCGACCGCACGCCGGTCGCAGCCCGATGAAAGGAGCCACTCCCGTGAGTCCGACTTTCGATCACGTCACCCTCGGCCAGCGTGTTCTGTTCGGATCGGGGCGCGCCGCCGACAACCTCGCAGCGGAAGTGACCAGGCTAGGCGCGCGACGCATCATGGTCATCGCCTCACCGTCCGAAGTCCCTGTGGCCCAAGAAGTCACGAAACACATCGATGGGACCCTCTTCCACGACGACGTCGCCCCGCACGTGCCGATCGCCAAGGCCGAATCGGCCCGCGCGGCGGCGGCGGAGCACTCGATCGACCTGCTGGTGTGTGTCGGCGGCGGCTCGACCACCGGGCTGGCCAAAGCCGTTGCGCTGACAACGGGGTTGCCGATCGTCGCGGTACCCACCACATACGCCGGCTCCGAGGCGACCAATGTGTGGGGCCTGACCGAGGCTGCCCGCAAGACGACCGGCGTCGACGATCGGGTGCTGCCCGTCACGGTGATCTACGACGCGCACCTGACGCTGTCTCTGCCGGTGGAATTGTCGGTCGCGTCCGGCCTCAACGGTATGGCCCACTGCATCGACTCGATGTGGGCGCCGCGCACCGACCCGATCAACCGTGCTTTGGCCGCCGAGGGCATCCGGGCGCTCGCCGAGGGGCTGCCCGCGATCAAGAACGATCCGCAGAACCTGAGAGGACGCGAACAGACTCTGTACGGCGCATACCTGTCCGCGGTCGCTTTCGCTTCGGCCGGATCCGGTCTGCATCACAAGATCTGCCACGTCCTCGGCGGCGCCTACGACCTGCCCCACGCCCAAACCCATGCCACGGTCCTGCCCTACGTGCTCGCGTTCAACGCTCCCGCCGCGCCCGAGGCGGAACACAGGATCGCCGGCGCATTCGGTACCGACACCGCCGTCGCGGGACTGGACGCTCTGCGGGTCGCGCTCGACGCCCCCCGAGCCTTGAAGAACTACGGACTCGACGAGGCCTGGATTGCTGAGGCCGTGGAGCTGATTCTGCCCTTCGTTCCCGACTCGAACCCTCGTCCGGTGACCGCCACCGATCTCGAAGCGCTCCTGCGCGCGGCCCACGCAGGCGAAACCCCTGTGCTGTAAAGGAACATCGTGCTGTGAAAGGAACACCGGAGATGACCACCCACACCGAAACACCTGTCAGCCCAGAACAGCAAGCTCTCGAGGACGAACTCGTCGCCACCGTCGTCGCCTCGTTCGACGCCGCCGACAATCCGCGTCTGAAACACGTCATGCAGTCGCTGACCCGGCACCTGCACGCGTTCATCCGCGACGTGCGCCTGACGGAAGAAGAATGGAGCAAGGCAATCGGGTTCCTCACCGCCGTCGGGGAGATCACCGACGACAAACGCCAAGAATTCGTTCTGCTCTCCGACGTGCTCGGCGCATCCATGCAGACCATCGCCGTCAACAACCAGGCCCACAAGGGCGCCACCGACGCGACGGTCTTCGGCCCGTTCTTCGTCGACGACGCCCCCGAGATCCCGCTCGGCGGCGACATTGCCGGCGGCGCAACGGGACAGCCGTGCTGGGTCGAAGGCACCGTCACCGATACCGACGGCAACCCCGTGGCCGACGCCCGCATCGAAGTATGGGAATGCGACGAAGACGGGTACTACGACGTGCAATACAGCGACGAACGAATTGCCGGCCGCGCGCACCTGTTCACCGACGACAAGGGGCAATACCGATTCTGGGCCCTGACACCGGTGCCCTACCCCATCCCGCACGACGGACCGGTCGGCAAGATGCTCGCGGCCGTAGGACGCTCCCCCGTCCGCGCGGCACACCTCCACTTCATGGTCACCGCCGACGATCTGCGCACCCTGGTCACCCACATCTTCGTCGACGGTGATCCACAGATCGAGATCGGCGACAGCGTCTTCGGTGTCAAGGACTCACTGATCAAGCAGTTCGACGCGCAGTCGCCCGGCACCCCCACTCCGGACGGCCGCAGCCTCGGCGACCGCAGCTGGGCACGGGCGCGTTTCGACATCGTGCTGGCACCCGCCGGAGTCTGACGAAGCGCACGGCGCCCGATAGCCGTCCCCGCTTCATGCGCGCGACCGTAACCGGACCGTTACAGTTGTCGTCATGACTTCAGTTCTCGGCGTATCCGTCGGTGCCAGCGCTGTGCGCTTCGCGTGCCGTGAAGCCGAGAGCCTCGACAGCCCGGTATTCCGATCACGCTCGGTGACCACGACCCTGGAACGGCCGGAAGAACTGGTCGCCGACTTCATCGAAACGTTGCTCGCCGATACCCGCGAAATCGGCGAGGTGCAGGCCATCGGCGTCGCGTACCGGAACGAGACGCAGGCCGACGTCGTCCACGCCGCGATGGCACGGCTGGAGATCAGTAACGTCCAACTGGTTCCCGAAGTGACGGCCGCCCTGCAGATGCTGGAGACGTCCGGAGAGCTCGGTGACACCGAGACGCTCGTGTTCTACGACCTCGGCAGCTCCGGCCTCACCGTCACTGTCGTCGATCGAACCACCTCGATAGTGCTCAGTACTGCTCGTTCGGACCAGATCAGCGGCGACCTCGTCGACCGGCTGATCTTCGACCACCAACTCGAACTGCACCGCTTCACGCAGCCCGCCGACGCGGCAGCGCAGCGCGCTCTCGCCGCGAGGTGCCGCGATGCGAAGGAGCAGCTGTCCACCAACGGCGCGGTATGTCTGCCAGGCGAGGGCGGTCTGCTGCTGCTCTCACAGGACAGTTTCGATTCGCTCATCGACGACCCCGTGGAGACGTCGGCCCGCCTCGCTCGTGAGGTCATCCGAAGCTCGGGACGCAGCCCCGACGCCGCGGTCCTGATCGGCGGCGGTGGACACATTCCGCTGGTCGCGTCCGTGATGGAATCGTGGCTCGACGTTCCGGTGATCGTGCCCGCACATCCCGAGCTGGTTGCCGCGGAGGGTGCGGCGCTGCTCGCTGGTCCGGGAACCGGCGAGGTCGCTGCCGCGGTGGTATCGCCGGCGGAGATACCGTCAACGGACAACACGCGCGAGTCCACCGACACCCTCGACGCCCCCGGGACGTCCGCACCGACACACAACGCCGCGGCCGACGGGCAGCGGAAACAAAAGACCTTCGTACTGGCCGGCGGTGCCATCGCGGTGGTCGCTGCGGTCGGACTCGGCGTCGTCCTACTGCAGGGCTCGGAAGGCGACGCACAGCCCGTCGTCACGCAGCAGAACACGCAGGCACCGGCGGCGCGGGAAATAGCGCCGCCGCAGCCCACCCTCACCACAGAAGTGGTCTCACCTCCGGCAGTCGCCCCGCTGCCGGTCGACGAAGTGCCGACGATCCCCGCGCAGACCGAGGCGGTCACCACGTATCCGCCGCAGACACAGAGTCCGGCACAGGCGCCTGTCGTCCCCCAGCCGCAGAGTGTTACGCCGGCCGACTCGTCGGCACCGCCGCCGCCGTCGCCGGAACCTGCCCCGCTCATTCCCGGTCTGCCACAGATCCAGCTGCCCACGCTTCCTCCGCCCCCGCCGCTCCCCCTGCCGGAGTTGCCCCGTATCCCCGGGTTCTGAGCTCACCTACCGTCGAAAGCTCGAGCAACGACGCGTCGGACCGCAAGTCATCAGACCTCTGATGTCTTCGCTACACTCCTCGGCGTGACTGCACGACATACTCTGCGAAACGGACCGCTCGTTCCGCAGCTCGAGACACTCCTCACCGAACTCATCCGGGCCGAGAGGTGGACAGTCGGAACCCGCATCCCGAGCGAGGCGGAACTGGCCGCCGAACTGGGCGTCGGGCGGTCGTCGGTGCGCGAAGCAGTACGACTCCTGGCCAGGGACGGTCTCCTCGATGTCCGGCACGGAGTCGGAACATTCGTCGGCCGTCCTGCCGCGGGAAACGCAGGACTCGACCGACTCTTGAGTCGTGCTCGACTGCTCGAAGTGTACGAAGTCCGACGCGCCCTCGAGATCGAGGCGGCACGACTCGCCGCCGAACGGGCCCGACCACAGGACCTCGACCGCCTGCGCGCACATCTGGTGCGCAGACATGAAAGCCGTGCAGAGCCCAGCTCCGTGTTCGTCGCCACAGATCTCGATTTCCACGCCGCGATCCTCGACGTCGCAGGCAACACGATCCTGTCCGCGCTGTTCGAATCAATCCGGCCCCAACTACTCGACGCGCTCACCGATCTCGTCGACAACGTGCCCGGACGACCCGACACCCACTGCGCCCACGACGACCTCGTCCGTGCACTCGAATCCGGAGATGCGGATGCTGCCGTCGCAGCAACGGCAGCGAATCTCGATCCCGTCCTGCGCATACTCCGGAAAGGTGACAGCTAGTGGAGAAGTCCATTCCCGTCGTGAGTGTCGAGTCGGTCGACCTGGTTCGTGACGGCAGGTTCCTCCTGCGAGATGTCACGCTGCAGGTTCGGCGCGGCGAACACTGGGTGTTGCTGGGCGCCAACGGTGCCGGTAAGAGCACATTGCTCTCGCTGCTGGGAGCGATGGCGCATCCCACGGCAGGCACCGTCCATGTTCTCGGGCACCGGCTGGGACGGGTCGACATGCGGGAACTGCGCACACACATCGGTCACGTCAACCCGCGACACCTGGTCCGAGCCCCTTTGACCGTCAGGGATGTCGTTCTCACCGGCCTGACCAACACGCCCGAGTTCCTCCCCCGGTGGGCACCGACAGGAGCGCACATCGCGCGCGCCGAGGAGCTCGTCCACGCTCTAGGGATGGGATCTCGCTTGAATCTGCTGTGGCCGAACCTGTCCCAGGGAGAGCGGGGCCGAGCGCTGATCGCCCGTGCCCTCATGCCCGAGCCCGAGCTGCTACTGCTCGACGAACCGGCCACAGGCCTCGACCTGGCTGCACGCGAACAACTTCTGACCTCGCTCGACGAGCTTCGCTCCCGGGACCCGCACCGCGCCAGCATCCTCGTGACTCATCACCTCGAGGAAATTCCCACTACGACCACTCATGCTGTTCTCGTGAGGGAAGGTCTGATCGTTGCGCAGGGGCCGGTATCCGATGTCCTCACCACCTCCAACATCAGTCACTGCTTCGATCACTCCATCACCATCTCGAAGAGCCACGGACGCTGGGTGGCACAGACTCGGATGCCCGAAACCGTAAGCTGATCGAACGCACCAGCCAACCAGACTGCATGCTTCTATTGACAAATCGTTGTGTTTTCACAACACTTTGTTCCATGAGTCCGGTACGCCGTGGGGAAACGCTCCCCATCTACAACCGCATCCGCGTCCTGCGCGCGGAACGTGGCATGAGCCGCGCGCAACTGGCCGAGCTCATCGACGTGAACCCGCAAACCGTGGGCGCGCTCGAACGCGGCAACCACTACCCGAGCCTCGACCTCGCATTCCGTATCTGCGACGTATTTTCGCTGCCCGTGGAGGCCGTCTTCTCCCGCACCGAGTTCACCCCCTTGTCGACCGAGCTCTACAAGCCCCGGAAGGAGGCCTGACATGCCCACGCAGTCCATGCTCGATCGCTACGAGGCCCGCCGCACCCGACGATTCCTCAAGAACGAGGAACTGACTGCCCACTGGCTCCCCGGCTGGCGCACACAACACCGTCGCCGAATCCTCGCCGGCAGCGTCACCGCATTGATCGCCGTCATGTTCGTCGTTGCGATCACCTCGTACTTCACGATGTTTGCCGCGATCGCCTGGCTTCCGGTCACCTTGACGTTCCTACCGACCTGGACGTGCCTGCAGATCGTGTCCGGCCGCCAGTCCGACGCACCCCGCCACGCCCTCGACGAACGCGAGATCGCCGAACGCAACAGCGCCCGGTCCATCGGCCTGTCCGTCGCCCAGACTCTGCTACTGATACCGATTTTCGCCCTCATATTCGGTGCGACGATCGATTCTCTCGACCACCAATCCCTTGCGTACTCGGCGGGCGGATTCGCGCTCGCATCGATACTGTTCAGCGGATGCCTACCCGCCGTCCTGCTCGCCTGGAACCGCCCCGACGACGACCCGGAGGACCAGCCATGACCCTGACAATCGACAATCTTTCGAAACGCTACGGCAGCACCGTCGCGCTCGACGGGGCAAGTTTCGACGTCCGCCCGGGCGAACTGTTCGGTTTCGTCGGCAGCAACGGCGCAGGCAAGACCACCACGATGCGCATCATCCTCGGTGTCCTCGCCGCCGACTCCGGCGAGGTCCGGCTCGACGGCAACCCCGTCGACCTCGACGTACGCCGCACCATCGGCTACATGCCGGAAGAACGCGGTTTGTACCCGAAAATGAAGGTGGGGAAGCAACTTTCCTACTTGGCACAACTGCACGGACTGTCGAAGTCGGAGTCATCCGACGCGGTGCAGCGGTGGACCGAGCGCCTGGGAATCTCCGAACGACTCGGCGACACGGTCGATTCACTCTCACTCGGCAATCAGCAACGCGTCCAGCTCGCCGCCGCGCTCGTACACGACCCGAAGGTTCTCGTCCTCGACGAGCCGTTCTCCGGGCTCGACCCCGTCGCCGTGGATGTCATGAGTGAGGTTCTGGTCGAGAAGGCGAACGAGGGTGTACCCGTGATCTTCTCGAGCCACCAGCTCGATCTGGTGCAACGTCTGTGCCATCGTGTGGGCATCATTTCCAAGGGTCGGATGCGCGCCGTGGGAACCGTCGACGAACTGCGCTCCGGCGGAGAATCCCGGCTCGTGGTGCACGCCCCCCAAGCTCCGACCGGATGGGCCGACGGGCTCCCGGGTGTCACGACCGTCGAGCACACCGGCGAGCGAACCGTCCTGGCGGTCCTGCCCGGTGTCGACGACCAGCAGATCCTGAAGACCGCGCTGGAAACCGGTCCCGTTCATGAGTTCTCACTGCACCAGCCGTCCCTGACCGACCTGTTCCGAGAGGTGGTTGCCGCATGAGCGCCCCATTGACCACACCGCGTGCCATCGCGCTCGTCGCCGGCCGTGAATTCCAGACCCAGGTCCAGAAGAAGAGTTTCCTGATCAGCAACGGGATCATCCTGGTCGCGATCGTCGTCGGCATCGTCGCGATGTCGATCTTCGGCGGCGGCGACGAGGATCGCACCACCGTGGGCGTCGTCGGAGGGTCGAGCCTGAGCGCTACCCTCGGCGCCCTCGGCGAGGCGACGGGGAGCCCCCTGGAGATCTCCGAACTTCCCGACGCCGACACGGGCCGAGCACAGGTCACCGAGGGCGAACTCGAGGTCGCCCTAGTGCCCGGCGACAACGGCAGTGTCGTCGCCTTCACCGAATCCGACATCGACACCACCCTGAAGACGCTGATCGATACCGCGGTCGCGCAGGAGGCGCAGGCTGCCGCACTGACCGACCAGGGTGTCGATCCGGCCGACATCGCGGCCGCAACCGCTGCAGCGACCGTCACGGTCGAAGCCATCGATCCACCCGACGCCGAACAGGGCGAACGCATGATCCTGGCGATCATCGCCGTCATCCTGCTCTACATGCAGATCCTGATGTTCGGCATGTACGTCGCGATGGGCGTCGTCGAGGAGAAGTCGTCGCGCGTGGTCGAGCTGCTGCTGTCGACGCTGCGCCCACTGCAGCTGCTGTGGGGCAAGATCTTCGGCATCGGCGCTGTCGGCCTGCTCCAGCTCACGGCCTACGGAGCCGTCGGCGTCGGCGCCGCCTTGGCCACCGACACCCTCACCATCACCGGGACCGCGATCAGCGTGTTCGCCAGCACGCTCGGCTGGTTCGTCCTCGGATTCGCGTTCTTCGCGGTGCTCTACGCCGCGGCCGGATCGATGGTGTCGCGTCAGGAAGACGTCAACGCCACCTCCGGACCGCTGATGTTCATCATTCTCGCGATGTTCTTCGCGGCGTTCTCGTCGATCGACAACCCCGAGGCCACGTGGAGCACGGTGCTCAGCTGGATCCCGCCGTTCTCGGCGATCCTCATGCCGCTGCGGATCGCAGCGGGTGTCGCGTCACCGTTCCAGATCGTGGGAACGATCGTGCTGATGATCCTCGTCACCGCTGCCCTCGCCATGGTGGCCGCGAAGATCTACCAGCGCTCGATCCTGCGCATCGGTCGTACCGTGACCTGGAAGGAAGCGCTCGGCCGGTAAACACCATCGAGTGACCCGACGGACAAGGAGGCGATGTGGCCGGTACCAGGATCTCGGCACAGCAGTTCATCGATGCGGTGCTCGATGAGGGCAGTTTCGTCTCGTGGGACGAAACACCGATCGACGTCCACCCCGACGACTCGTACCGCGCCGAGCTCGAACGTGCCGCTGAGAAGTCCGGGGTCGACGAGTCGGTACTCACCGGCGTCGGCACCGTCCACGGACGCCGGGTGGCGCTGATCGCCTGCGAATTCGCCTTCCTCGCCGGATCGATCGGTGTCGCGGCATCCGAACGCATCGTCTCGGCGATCGAGCGCGCCACCGCGGAAGGACTCCCCCTACTCGCGTCCCCCACGTCGGGCGGCACGAGAATGCAGGAAGGCACGCTCGCCTTCGTGCAGATGGTGAAGATCGCCGCGGCCGTTGCAGCACACAAGGCGGCGCACCTGGGCTATCTCGTGTATCTGCGCAATCCCACGACGGGCGGGGTGTTCGCGTCGTGGGGGTCGCTCGGGCACGTCACGGCAGCAGAACCGGGTGCACTCGTCGGATTCCTCGGGCCACGGGTCTACAAGGCCCTGTACCAGGAGGATTTCCCCGAGGGAGTGCAGACGGCCGAGAACCTCCATCGCCGGGGCGTGATCGACGGAGTGATCCCACTCGGGGGCATGCGGCAGGTGGTGCACCGGCTGTTGAGGGTTCTCGTCGAACCGGATCGCCCCGACACGTCCGCAGAGACCGCACTCACCGAGGTCGATGAGGTACCCGACATTCCGGCCTGGCAGTCGGTGATGCTCACCCGTCGACCCGAGCGCCCCGGGATCCGTCAGCTCCTGCGACACGCGGCGTCGGCGCAGGTACCGCTCTCCGGCACCGGCGAGGGCGAAACCGACTCCGCCGTGATGTTGTCGCTCGCACGATTCCGCGGTGTGTCGTGTGTGCTGTTCGGTCAGGATCGCAGTGGTCAGTCGGCGGCGGAACCCATGGGCCCGGGAGCGTTGAGGGAGGCGCGGCGCGCGATGCGGCTCGCCGACGAACTGCAACTTCCGCTCGTCCTCGTCATCGACACACTCGGTGCTGCCCTGTCGAAGGAGGCCGAAGAACGTGGTCTCGCACCCGAGATCGCCCGCTGTCTTGCCGATTTGGTGACGCTTGCGACCCCGACCGTGTCGGTGCTGCTCGGCCAGGGCACGGGCGGCGGCGCGCTCGCGCTGTTGCCCGCCGACCGGGTGCTGTGTGCGCAACACGGCTGGCTCGCGCCACTGCCCCCGGAGGGCGCCAGCGCGATCGTGCACCGCGACACCACTCATGCCCCGCAGATGGCTGCGGCGCAGGGAATCCGGTCCCGGGATCTGCTGCGCGACGGAATCGTCGACGGGGTCATACCCGAATACCACGATGCCGCAGACGATCCGATCGGGTTCCTCAAACGCGTGGGCGCTGCGGTCGCGCGCGAATTGTCCTCCCTCACGGATGAGTCCGCCGACGATCGCTACCGCCGACGGATCGCCCGCTTCCGCAATCTGGGACTACCCACCTGACCGCGGTCACTCAGCTGCTCGCCACCACCGCGGGTACGGTGACGGCCACGATGATCGCGGTGTTCACCGCATCGACCGCCTGACGAACCGCCTTACCCGCCCACTCTCCTTCTGATATTTCCTTGGCGCGCTCCGTAATCCGCTTCTTGTCCACATCCGGGAAGATCTTCGGTGCCAGCTTCGTAGCCGACAGCAACGAGATCAGCCCTGCCGAATGCGGCGACGGCGTCACCCCGTCGACCAGTACGGAATACAGCTCGCTGCGCACCTGCCGTTCATGACTCTCGTCGACGGCAGGCCAGCGCCGCGTCGGGAACAGCCCGAGGACCTTGCCGCGTTCTTCGCGCACCCACCCGTTCGCCACGACACGCTCCAGCACGACGTCCCGCAGGTTCTTACTCAGCTTCTCGATCGCTGCTGCCGGCTTCATCGGCTTCCGGCCACCGAGAAGCGCCACCGAATCGGCCAACAACGGATCGGCGGGCGCAGTACCGCCGACCACCACTCGGCCCTTCTTGCCCTTCACTCCCGCTTCATCGAGGAGGACGGCGCCCGCGAGCGCCAATTCGAGGAGCACCGCGCCCGCGAGCGCACGGGGCAAAGTGATGCTGTCGACGATCGACTTGCCGGATTCGTCGTCGAGCGCGAGAAGCAGCAGATCTTCCGCAAGCAAAGACATGGTCACACGGTACGTCCGTTCATCGACCGATCGGTACCACCGGGCGCAGATGCGCGCCATCCGGCCACTGCCCGCGCACCGGGTCGAATAGGGTGGTCGCGATCACGTCGATGTCGAGGAAGGACACGAACCGATGAGCTCGTACGAGGACGCGTTCCGGCAGAGTGTGGACGATCCGGAGGCGTTCTGGCTCGCCGCCGCGCAGGGAGTCGAGTGGGACACCGCTCCGACACGCGCCCTCGACGACGCGCAGGCGCCGTCGTACAAGTGGTTCCCGGACGGCACCCTCAATACGAGTGTCAATGCTCTCGACCGGCACGTCCAGGCCGGTCACGGCGACCGCCCTGCGCTGATCTGGGATTCGGCGATGGTGCCCGCGAAGCGCACGTACACCTATGCGGAACTGCTCGACGAGGTGGCCACGTTTGCCGGCGTCCTGCGCGATCAAGGCGTCGCCCCCGGCGACCGCGTGATCATCTACATGCCGATGATCCCCGAGGCTGCCATCTCGATGCTCGCCTGCGCGCGCATCGGCGCGGTCCACTCGGTGGTCTTCGGCGGTTTCGCGGCGAAAGAACTCGCCACCCGCATCGACGACGCGCAACCGGTCCTGCTGGTGACCGCCTCCGGTGGGCTCGAGCCCGGGCGCACCATCGAGTATCTGCCGATGGTCGAGCAGGCAGTGCAGTTGTCGCAGACTCCCCCGCACACCGTGATCGTGAAGGACCGCGAGCAGATTCCCGGTTCCGCAGCCGACTACAGGACTTCCGCAGCGGCGTGGTTCGACTGGGACGAATTGGCCGCCGACGCATCCCCGGCCGACCCGGTCAGCGTGGCAGCCACCGACCCGTTGTACATCCTGTACACCTCGGGCACGACCGGGAAGCCGAAGGGCGTGGTCCGCGACAACGGCGGTCACGCGGTCGCGCTCACCTGGTCGATGCGCAACATCTACGACATCGCTGCCGGCGACGTGTGGTGGACGGCCTCCGATGTCGGCTGGGTGGTCGGCCACTCGTACATCGTGTACGGACCGCTGCTGGTGGGCGCAACGACGGTGATGTACGAGGGCAAGCCCGTCGGCACCCCCGACGCCGGCGCATTCTGGCGGGTCATCTCCGAGTACGGGGTCAAGGCGCTGTTCACCGCGCCGACCGCGATCCGGGCCGTGCGCAAGGCAGACCCGAACGCAGAGGAACTCGAGAAGTACGACATCTCCTCGATGCAGACGCTGTTCGCGGCCGGGGAGCGACTCGACCCGGACACGTACGAGTGGGCGACCAAGGTGCTCGAGCGCCCCGTGGTAGACCACTGGTGGCAGACGGAGACAGGCTGGGCCATCGCCGCGAACCTGCGCGGACTCGACCCGATGCCGCTCAAGGCCGGCTCCCCCACCGTTCCCGTCCCGGGATATCGCGTCGAGATCGTCGATGCCGAAGGCAAGCGGGTCGAAGCGAACGCAGAGGGCAACATCGTCGTGCGTCTGCCGTTACCGCCCGGCACCCTGGCCGGGCTGTGGCGCGACGACGACCGCTACCGCCGCTCGTACCTCGATACCTTCCCCGGCTACTACCTCACAGGCGACTCCGGTTTCATCGACGAGGACGGTTACGTGTTCGTGCTCGGACGCTCCGACGACGTCATCAACGTTGCCGGGCACCGCCTTTCCACCGGCAGCATGGAGGCCGTGGTCGCAGGGCATTCCGCGGTCGCCGAGTGCGCCGTCGTCGGTATCCGCGACGAACTCAAGGGGCAGCGCCCGTCCGGTTACGTCGTGCTCAAGGCCGGTGTCGACATCGACCACGAAACGCTGCGCCAGGAACTGGTGAAGATGGTCCGCGACCAGATCGGTGCCGTTGCCACGTTCCGCGACGTGACCGTAGTGGAGGCGTTGCCGAAGACCCGCTCGGGCAAGATTCTGCGAAAGACGATGCGTCAGATCGCTGATCACGAGAAGTACACGGTGCCATCGACGATCGAGGACCCTGCGGTGCTCGAAGCGCTGAAGAAGCAACTCGGAGGCTGACGGCCCCAGCTGTCACGAACGTCAGCCGTCAGCGGCGTCGTCGTCTCCATACGAGTACGACGACGACCGCGGCGAGCGCACCGGCCGCGAGCACGAGCAGATCGGGACGCTCGCGCACCGCCTCCATGCGCTCGTCCGCCGCATGCTTCACACGGGTGGGCACGTCGAGTCTGTCGGCAAGTTCGCCCACGGTCGCGGCAAGTTCCGCGCGTTGCTGCTCGATCCCCTCCTCCGCGGGCAGTGAGGATGCGGGATTGCGAGAGTCGTTGTTTCCCTGGTTGTTCGACACAGCATCACTCATCGGACTGCTCCCTTCGCTGCGGCTACATCGGCACGAACGCTGTCGGCGGTGCGCTCCGGGATCGGAGGCGCTGCATTCTTCGCCTTCGACGCCCCGACCGCAGCGAGGATCCCGCCGATCGCGAGCACCGCGACGGCCACGATCAAGGCGGCCAGCCACGGATCCAACGCGGTCGCCAGACCCAGCACACCGGCTGCGATCAGAGTGGCGAGACCGAGATACAGCAGGAGGGCTCCGGCGCCGGAGATTCCCGCTCCGATTCCGATGCGGGTGCCTTTCGATTTCACTTCGTCGAGGGCGTGGGTCACCTCGGTGCGCACCAGCGTGGACACCTGTTCGGTGAGGCGCTCGGTGAGTTCCACGGTGGACAGGCCTGCCGGTTGCTCCGCGACATGGCGAGGTCCGTTCGAGTGCGTGGTCATCTTCGGTTTCCTTCCGTATTGCGGTCGGCTTCGCCGCGGTGGGAGGTGTCGTGCTCGGCTCGCAGCCGTCGGCCTTCTTCGATGAGATCCCGATGCTTCGCGTCGTTCTTCTCGATGACACGTGTGTCACGTTCGGGCAGCTGCAGACTGCTCTCTGCTTCGATTCCCGCCTGCAGTTGGCGTCCGCGCTCGAGTTCCGCGTCGAACTCCGCGCCGAACAGCAGTGCAAGGTTCGTGATCCACAACCACAGAAGGAAGATCACCGCGCCGGCGAGGGATCCGTACGTCTGGTTGTAGCTGCCGAAATTGGACACGTAGAAGGCGAAGAGCACCGAGGCGACGATCCAGGTCAGGATCGCGATGAGAGAGCCGAGGCTGACCCACCGGAACTTCGGTTGCGCCACGTTGGGTGTCGCGTAGTACAGCACTGCCACGATCAGCACCACGAGGATCAGCATCACCGGCCATTTCGCAATGTTCCACACCGTGACCGCGGTGTCACCGAGCCCGATCGTGTCGCCGATGGCACGCGCGATCGGCCCGCTGACCACCAGCATCAGTGCGGTCGCGCCCGCAGCGACCAACGCCAGCGCCGTCACGACGAGCATCAAGGGCCGAAGCTTCCAGATCGGCCGACCCTCCTCGATCTCGTAGATGCGGTTCATCGCACGACCGAATGCGCCGACGTAGCCGGACGCCGTCCACAGCGCGCCCACCACACCGATGAGGAGAGCGACACCTGCGGTCGGTGCTTGGACCAGCTGTTCGATGGGTCCGCGCAACGTGTCCACCGCCGAGGCCGGACCGAGATCCTCGACCATCTGCAGCAGTGTGTCGACCGTGGACTGCCCCTGCCCGAACACGCCCAGCAGCGATACCACCACCAGCAACGCCGGAAACAGCGACAGCACGGCATAGTAGGTGAGTGCCGCCGCCAGGTCCGTACATTGATCGCGGCTGAACTCACGAGCCGTGCGGCGGAGCGCATACTTCCACGACGGGGTTCTCAGATCCGTCGGTGAGTCGGGTTTGCGTGGATCGTCGGGTGACGGAGTTCGCGTCGACGCAGCCTTCGAACCCTCTTCGTCCGTCATGACTACTGGAGTACCGCGCCGACAGCGGACTCAAACGCGGGACTCGAACGCGCATCCCAGCGGTACGCTTTGCTCATGTCCGGCAGCATCAGTGGTTCCACCGAAGGCTTCTCGGCGATCGTGTCGAAGCTCGACTATCCGATGTTCGTCGTCACGGCACGAGCGATGAACGAACGCAGTGGGTGCCTGGTCGGTTTCGCGACGCAGACCGCGATCGATCCGCCGCGGTTCCTCGTCGGCCTGTCCGACAAGAACCGCACTTTCCGTGTGGCGGGGGCGGCCGAACACCTGGCGGTGCATGTCGTCGATCGGTCGAACCTGGAGCTCGCTGCACTGTTCGGCGAGAAGACAGGCGACGAGGTCGACAAGTTCGCGCAGTGCGCGTGGAGCGAGGGGCCACACGGGCTGCCGATCCTCGACGAGGCGGCCGCGTGGTTCACCGGAGCAATCATCGGACGAGCCGAACTGGGCGATCACATCGGGTTTCTTCTCGAGCCTGATCTCGGTGAGTTGCGCGTCGACCTGGACGATCTCGTGACGTTCCAGAATGTTCGCGACCTGGATCCCGGGCACGGCGCGTGACCACGCATCGATAGTCGTGGTCTGATCGACGGTATGCAGCGACTCGACGATCCCAGCACTCCGACCCAGCTCCTCGACGACGCAGACCTGCGCGAGTTGTACGCGTATCCGAGAGACCTCACGCATCCGTGGATGCGGGTGAACTTCGTGTCCTCACTCGACGGGGCGGTCGCGGTGGACGGGCGTTCGGGCGGGCTCGGGACACCCGCCGACAAGTTGGTCTTCGGAATGCTCCGCGAACTCGCCGACGTGATCCTCGTCGGTGCGGGCACCGCGCGCACCGAGAACTACGGGGGGGCACGTACGAGCGAGGCCTTACGCGAGCGCCGTGCAGCAGCGGGGTTGTCGGCGGTGCCGCCGATCGCGGTGATCACGGCATCGGGCAACCTCGACCCGGGAATGCGACTGTTCACCGACACAACCGTGCCTCCGATCGTGTTCACCAGCAGCGCGGTATCCGAAAAAAAGCGCCGCAGCCTCGCGGATGCCGGCGCCGACGTCCGCGTCATCGCCGCCGACGACATCAGCGGCGATGCCCTCGTCGCCGCATCGACCGAGGCCGGATGGAATCGCATTCTCTGCGAGGGCGGTCCCCGGCTCTTCGGTCGCATGATCGCAGACAACGTCGTCGACGACCTGTGCCTGACCTTCACACCGGTGCTCGCGGCCGGATCGGCAGACCGTATCGCCCACTCCCCCGCGTCCGCCGTCACCGCCATGCGGCGTGCTCATCTCGTGTGCGACGACGACGGCACAATCCTCACCCGATGGGTACGCGATTCTCCAGCAGGGTAGCCAGTAGCAACTTTTGCGTCGAAACAGGCCGAATGTGCTGGCATCGGGGGCATTCTCGTTCTAGCGTGGCTGTTCGATCAGGTCTCGGTCTGTACCCACTTTCGAGGAGGACTGCGTGCGCACACTGACCTATTACGTCGCGACGACACTGGACGGATTCATTGGCGATCCGTCCGGCGGCTTCGAATTCTTCCCGGTCGAGGGCGATCACATGTATCACCTGATCGAGGAGTACCCCGAGACTCTGCCCGTGCACGTGCGCGACCAGCTCGAGGTCACTGCGCCGGGCAAGCACTTCGACGCGGTCGTGATGGGTCGACGCACATGGGAACCGTCGCTCAGTGCCGGCCTCACCAGCGCCTATCCGCATCTTCAGCAGTACGTCTTCTCGAAGACTCTGACCGAGGCTCCGGACGACACCGTCACCCTCGTCTCGACCGACCCACTCGAATACGTCCGTAATCTGAAGCAGCAGGACGGCAGGGGAATCTGGCTGTGCGGTGACGCGACACTCGCAGGTGAACTGCTCCCCGAGATCGACGAGCTGATTCTGAAAGTCAATCCGATCGTCGCGGGAAACGGGATCCCGCTGTTCCGAACCGGATTCGAGCCGCGCTACTTCGAACTGACGGAAAGCCGCGTGTTCGACAGCGGTGTCGTCGTCAACCGGCTCGCAGCGAAGCGCTGAGGCCGACGAGAACGGAATGGCACCGATGGACCACGATCACGATGTCGTCGAAGGCACCGATCTCTCCGATGCACTGATCGACGAACTGACAACGCTCGCATCCGATCGCAGCGTCACGATCGGATGCGCGGAATCCTTGACGGCAGGCACCCTGGCGGCGCGACTCGGAGCGGCCGAAGGCAGTTCCGGGTGGTTCCGCGGCGCGATCGTGGCCTACTCGCGATCCGTCAAACATGGATTGCTCGATGTCCCCGAAGGCCCGGTCGTGTGCGAGTCGGCAGCGCGCGTGATGGCCGAGTCCACAGCACGTCTGCTCGACGCCGATATCGTCGTCGCGGTCACCGGCGCCGGCGGTCCTGAACCACAGGACGGACGCGCGCCGGGCACGGTGTGTTTCGCAACAACCGGGCACACCGGAACACGCTCCGAAGAACAGCATTTCGACGGAGACCCGGAAAACGTATTGGCACAGACGGTGCGTCACGCCCTGAAATTGCTGATCGCGCGGATGACCGACTGACGGCCGAGCAGCACCGAAAGTCGCGTGCGCGCGCCCAGTGCCGTCATCTACTCTGCACGGCATGCGCGTCGAATTCACCAAGGGGCCCGGTACGAGTTACGAGATCGCCGTACACCGCGAGACCGGCGCGGCACTCGCTCCTCGTAACGGCCCCGGCGGTCACCCCTATCTCCCGCACGACCTGCTGCACCTCCTCGCCGAAATCGAGGCAGGCATTCCGCTCGGCGTCTTCGGGCAACTCGCTGCCGGCGACAACGGCCTGTTCTGGCCCGCCGACCCCGCAGAACGCACCAAGGCTGCGCGCCGTCGAAAAATCAAGGCAACCAAGATGTCTCCGCAGGAGAAGGCCGACATGGCCCGATCCGAGGAGCTCGTCGGGGTGGCGTTACCCGTCTGGGAGTACCGACGCGGCCACGCGGGGGAACTGCCGCCGTCGATGACGGACGACGCAGTTCCCCCGCTGGTCGAGCGGATCGTCGCCCGGTTCGACGACTACGCCGACCGCTGGTACTCCCTGCGTGTGGGCGACACGCTCTCGGTGACCTGGTGACGCAGGGTCAGAACACGCTCGGCGAGACGTCGAGCGTCGTACGGTCGAGGCTCGAGAGCAGATCGAACTGCGGGCCGGTCTTCGGCAGCTCGAAACGGTAGAAGTACCGCGCCGCTGCACGCTTGCCATCGAAGAAGTCGCCTTCACGCTCCCCCACCGCCAGCAGCTGCTCGAGCCAGATCCAGGCCACCACGACGTGGCCCACCGCTTCGAGATACACCGACGAATTCGCGAGTGCTACAGACGGATCTCCGTTCGACCACAAAGTTGCAGTCGTCGCCGCGACACGGTCGGTCGCGGTACTCAGTTGCGCTGCGTATTCGGCCACGTCGCCGCCGGACGCGAGCGCCTTGTCGACGGTGGCGCCGATCGTCTCACCGAGAAGTACGAGTCCGGCCCCGCCCTGCATGACGACCTTGCGTCCCAGTAGATCCATGCCCTGGATCCCGTGTGTACCCTCGTGAATGGGGTTGAGCCGGTTGTCGCGGTAGTACTGTTCGACGTCGAATTCACGGGTGTAGCCGTAACCACCGAGAACCTGAATCGCGAGGCTGTTGGCCTCGAGACACCACTGCGACGGCCAGGACTTCGCGATCGGGGTGAGCACGTCGAGCAGCACACCGGCCTTGGCTCGTGCATCATCGTCGCTCGCAGTGCGCTGTTCGTCGACGAGCTTCGAGCAGTACAGCCCAAGAGCCATCGCACCCTCGACATACGACTTCTGCGCGAGCAGCATGCGTCGGACGTCGGTGTGTTCGATGAGCGGAACCTGCGGCGACGCCGGATCTTTCGCCCCGAGCGGCCTCCCCTGAGTGCGGGTGCGCGCGTAGTCGAGCGACTGCAGGTAACCCGCGTAGCCCAGTGAGGTCGCGAGGAACCCGACGCCTATCCGCGCCTCGTTCATCATGTGGAACATGTACTGCAGGCCCTTGTGGGGCTCACCGAGGAGGTAGCCGACGGCCCCGGCTTCTCCACCGGGCGTGACGGCGCCCTCGCCGAAGTTGAGCAGCGCGTTGGTCGTGCCGCGGTTGCCCATCTTGTGGTTGAGGCCCACCAGCGCGACATCGTTGCGGTCGCCCAGCGTGCCGTCGTCGTTCACCAGGAACTTCGGCACGATGAACAGCGAGATGCCCTTGACCCCGGCGGGACCGCCGGGAATCTTCGCGAGCACCAGGTGGACGATGTTCTCGGTCAGCTCGTGATCTCCACCGGAGATCCACATCTTCGTTCCGGTGATCCGGTACGTGCCGTCGTCGGCCGGGACAGCCCTGGTCGTGATGTCGGCCAGCGACGACCCCGCCTGCGGCTCCGACAGGCACATCGTGCCGAAGAATCGGCCTTCGAGCATGGGCGGCACGAACGTCGCGATCTGATCCTCGCTGCCGTGTGTGACGAGCAGGCTCGCGTTGGCCGCGGTGAGGAACGGGTACGACGAGGTTCCGGCATTCGCCGCCTGGAACCATGCCATCGATGCCCGCAGCAATGTCATCGGCAACTGCATTCCGCCGAGCGACTCGTCGAAGCCGCCTGCGATGAGCCCGGCCTTGGCGAACAGGTCCAGGGCGTCCTTCACCTCCGGAATGATCTCCACGACGCCGTCCTCACCGATCCGAGGCTCCTGAGCGTCGGCCTTTTTGTTGTGCGTCGCGAAATGCTTGGTGGCAAGATCGGCACTCAGGTCGAGGACGGCATCGAACGTGTCGCGCGAATGCTCGGCGAAGTGCTCCCGCGACGTCAGCGATCCGACGTCGAGCCAGTCGTAGAGCAGGAAGTCGAGGTCGCGACGGGACAGGACGGGAGCGGGCACGGACGATCCTTATGTTCGTAGTTGCAGTTACTTCGTGAGTCGAACACCGTGTTCTTCAGAACCATCCCAGTACACCAACGGGCGTGCATGATGTCCAGCAGACGCAATGTTCTGTCGAGGTTCGATACGGAGAACCGATGAGCGATGAGATCGTGGTCGAGCACGAGTCGATCGTCGATGCGCCGAATACCGTTGTGTGGGCGCGTGTCACGAGCGCAGAAGGCATCAACGACGAGCTTGCGCCGATACTCGCGATGCGCATGCCCCGCTGGGCCCACACACTCACCGAGGACACCGTTCCCATAGGGCGCCCGATCGCCCGGGTCCCGCTGTTGCTGTTCGGCGTACTGCCGGTGGAGTACGACCACCTGACCATCGCCGAGTTCGAACCCGGCCGCCGATTCCACGAGAAGTCGACGATGATGCTCATGCGACGCTGGGAGCACGAACGCACACTGGATCCGCTATCGCCGGAAAGCACGCGGGTGCACGACCGGCTCACGTTCGAACTCCGCATTCCGTTGTCGCGGATTCCGGGTGCTCAGGCGGTCGCGCGCCGCGTGATTGCCACTTTGTTCGCGCACAGGCATCGGCGGCTGGCGCAATTCTTCGAAAGGTCCTGACGCCTACACAGGCTGCCGACGTGCAGTGATGGCGCCGTGCGGTCTGTGACCGCTTGCCGTTCGTGTGTGGGCTTCGGTCACCTCGAAGCCGGCCACAGCGAGTTCTCTGCCGAGTTCTTCGACCGGCCATCGATACGCAGCGGTCACGGCGTGGTCGAAGGCCTCGACGGCCGGTCCTTCGAAGAAACCCACCAGCAATGCGCCGCCCGGCCGAATCACGCGCGCGAACTCGGCGAGCGGCATTCGGATGTCCGCCGGAGCATGGTGGATGAGCGAATACCACGACAGCACCCCGCCCAGCGATCCTGTCGCCGCGTTCAATTTCTCGAACCGTCCGAGCTCGAAAGAGAGTTGGGGATACTCGCTGCGAGCGCGGTCGACGAATTCGGGCACCAGATCGATCCCGCTCGCCGCAGATCCGCACCGAGCCAGAAAGTCTGTCCACTGCCCCGGACCACATCCGGCGTCGAGCACCCGGCCTGTCAGTGTGTCTGCCCAGCTGCGCACCAGGGCCTGATCGCACGGGTGTGTCGAGCCGATGGTGCCGAAGAGATCGACATACTCCCGCGATCTGGCCGAGTACGAGTCTCGCACGATGTGGATCGGTGAGGCGTCCGCGTTCTCCATGCTGTCGATGATCACCCACCGGGTGCGCCGAACCCACCCCTGGGGCGGGTTCGACCGACGCGTCCTACGACGCATTCTTGTTCCAGTCACCACACCCGGCCCAGGAGAACCGAATGTCGAAGCACCACAAAGCTTTCGCCGCCACCTTCATGATCGCCGCAGCGCTACTCGGCGGTACCGCGACCGCCGCCGCCGATTCGATGTCCGATCACGACGACGATCACAAGAGAGGTTGCGCCGTCTTCGTCGAGAACCACCGCGGGGACGTCGAGGTCGAGTACGTCCGGACCGGCACCCGTAGCGGCGACTTCGTGTGTCGCATCAACGGCGAGTGGGAGCACCGCTGACCGGCCCCTCCAACGGCAGAAACGACCGGGAAATGCGCGCAGACCCCGCATCACCATGGATGCGGGGCCTGCGTTCAGATGTGTATCAGCGCGCTGCGCGGATCAGTTGGTGCCCATGAGGTCGATGACGAACACCAGGGTCTTGCCTCCGAGCTGATGACCGGATCCGGCCGGACCGTACGCGAGCTCCGGCGGTACCGTCAGCTTGCGACGTCCGCCGACCTTCATGCCGGGGATGCCCTGCTGCCAGCCCGGGATGAGGCGAGCGAGCGGGAAGGCGACGGACTGGCCGCGGCTCCACGACGAGTCGAACTCCTCGCCCGTGTCGAACTCGACGCCCTTGTAGTGCACGTCGACGGTGGCTCCGGGCTGAGCCTCGGCACCGTCGCCGATCTCGATGTCTTCGACGACCAGCTCGGTCGGGGCCGGACCTTCGGGCTTCTCGATCACCGGCGGCTCCGGCGGCACCTGGACGCCGAGCAGATCGATGATGAACACCAAGGTCTTGCCGGACAGCTGGTGCCCCGACCCTGCCGGACCGTACGCGAGCTCCGGGGGAATCGTCAGCTGGCGGCGCCCGCCTGCCTTCATACCGGGGATGCCTTCCTGCCAACCGGCGATCAGACCCGCGAGCGGGAAGCGGATCGACTCACCGCGGCTCCACGACGAGTCGAACTCCTCGCCCGTGTCGTACTCGACACCCACGTAGTGGACGTCGACGATTGCGCCCGGAACAGCCTCTGCCCCGTCGCCGACGGTGATGTCCTTGACAACCAGTTCGGTGGGGGCAGGCCCCTCCTGGAATTCGATCTCCGGCTTGGTCATAGGTCTAACTCCCTCGTCGAACGGTCGATCGTCTCACTCATGGTGGATGGCACTCAGCGTGCGTCGAGTCCCTGGTAGTCGCGCTCGGTGTAACCGGTGTAGATCTGGCGCGGGCGGCCGATCTTCAGAGTCGGATCCGAATGCATCTCACGCCAGTGCGCGATCCAGCCCGGCAGGCGACCCAGCGCGAACAGCACGGTGAACATGCGGTCCGGGAATCCCATCGCCCGGTAGATCAGGCCCGTGTAGAAGTCCACGTTCGGGTACAGCTTGCGCTCGATGAAGTACTCATCGGTCAGCGCGGCTTCTTCGAGCTTCATCGCGATCTCGAGCAGCTCGTCGCCGGCGCCGAGCTTGTTGAGAATCTTGTCCGCGGTCTTCTTCACGATCGCAGCACGCGGATCGTAGTTGCGGTAGACGCGGTGCCCGAAGCCCATGAGCTTCACGCCGTCTTCCTTGTTCTTGACCTTGCGCACGAACTCGCTGACGTCACCGCCGGAGAGCTTGATCTGATCGAGCATCTCGAGCACGGCCTGATTGGCGCCACCGTGCAGGGGGCCCCACAACGCGTTGATTCCGCCCGAGATGGAGGTGAACAGGTTGGCGTCGGACGAGCCGACCAGCCGAACCGTCGAGGTGGAGCAGTTCTGCTCGTGGTCGGCATGCAGGATCAGCAGCATGTCGAGCGCCTTGGCGATCTCGGGGTCGATCTCGTACGGCTCGGCCGGGAACCCGAACGTCATGCGCATGAAGTTCTCGACCAGCGACAACGAGTTGTCGGGGTAGAGGAACGGCTGACCGACGGACTTCTTGTACGCGTACGCAGCGATCGTCGGCAGCTTGGCCAGCAGACGGATCGTCGACAGCTCTACCTGCTCGGTGTCGTCCGGGTCGAGTGAGTCCGGGTAGTACGCGGACAACGCGTTCACGGCACTCGAGACCACCGGCATCGGGTGCGCGTTGCGCGGGAATCCGTCGAAGAAGCGCTTGAGGTCCTCGTGCAGCAGCGTGTGCCGGCGGATCTGATCGGTGAAGACATCGAGCTGGTCGGTGGTCGGCAGCTCACCGTAGATCAGCAGGTAGCTGACCTCGATGAACGTCGACTTCTCCGCCAGCTGCTCGATGGGGTATCCGCGGTACCGCAGGATTCCCTTCTCGCCATCGATGTATGTGATCGCCGACTTGGTGGAGGCGGTGTTGACGAAACCGGGATCAAGGGTGGTGTACCCCGTGTCCGCAAGGAGCTTGCCGAGCTCGATGCCGTCATTGCCTTCCGTCGCCTTGGCGATAGCCATTGTGTGCTCGCCACCGGGGTAGCTGAGGGTGGGCTGTGTGTCATTCTCAGCGGGCACGAAGGATCCCTCTCAAGCTCAGACCTACCAGAAACTTCCGAACATTCACGTAGAACCTAACGGTTCAGTGGCCGCAGCGCGGAGGCAGGGTCGGTCGAAAGTCCCGGAACGGTGCGTCACACCCACCGTCGACGGGAGCTCGACTTCCTCCTCCGAATCCCAGGGGGGAGGTCGCTGCACACCGCTCACCAGCACCGATCGTACGCGGCGTGCGGCAGAACTCATCTGTCGGCTTCGTATCCTCGCAGTCCCCATCGTCCGCTCCACCGTTCTCCCGACTGCAGGACCAGCAGGTCGATGCCGAGGTTGAACGCGTCGGGTGGGCACGTCATCGGGGCGAGCACGAGCGCACGGGGTTCGGCGTCCTCGATCGTCGTCGCCTGGAGCCATCCGAAGCCCGGACCGGTCCAGAGTTCGACTCCTCGGCCGTCCGCTCCGCACAGCCGGTGCCGGGAGTTGCCGTCGAGATCCGCGTCGAGAGCACTGAAGGGAACATCGAGGTGCACACCCTCCAGAGACCTCGGCCGGGTGAAGTCGTACTCGGTGTTCGTGACGGACTGCGAGTATGCAGCGGGCAAGGCCCGCGCGCGGTCGAGCGGCATTCTCGTCCCGGCTGCCACCTGCAGCGTGCACTCGTCGAGCGGGATGTCGCCGACCCGCAGGTACGGGCGCACCCCCACCCCGAACGGCGAGTGGTACCCGCCGACGTTCGTCGCAGTGTGGGTGACGGTGAGACCATCCGGGCCCAGCTCATGCGCGACCGTCAACCGCAGTTGGTAGGGCCAGCCCTTGTGCAGCCCCACTTCCAGCGTCTGCTGAATCCTCGAATCGGTGAGCGCAGAGACCTCCCAGCTCCGATACCAGGCGAGACCGTTCACCGCGGCGCCCCGCTCGGAATCGGTGAGGGCGAGTTGATGCTCGATTCCATCGAAGTAGAAGTGCCCGTCGCGGATGCCGCCGGGCCACGGTGCGAGCACCGCGCCGCCGTAGTTCAGTGGGGGCTCGTGGCCGCCGGGGGTCTCGACCAGCCGGTAGGGCTGCACCGATCCCTGCATGTACGAGGGGTCGTCGTAGTCGAGTGCGAGCAGTGCGGCACCGGTACCGGACACCGTGGCACGGTATCCGCCACCTCGGATCGAGTGGTGGAGCGGCTCGGACATGATCATCAGTGTGCCTGCCGGGCACAGTCTCCACGGCCGATTCGGCCTGCCGGTTCAACGTCTCCGAATCAGGGCGCGACCCGCAGCTCCGCCACGAGCGCGGCCGTCGCATCCACGATCGGGGCGTTCTCGAAGGGAGCATCGACGTCCCCCGTCGTGGAATCGGAGAGAATCACCAGCACCAACGGCTCGCCATCCGGCGACCAGACGACTCCGGCGTCATTGACGGTGCCGTAATAGCCTCCCCCGGACTTGTCTGCGGCTACCCAGCCCGACGGGAGCCCCGCACGCATCTTCGTGTCGGATGTGCTGCTCGCGCGCATCCATCCCGTGAGCATGCGTTGACGTGCCGGGTCGAGCGTCGAGCTGAGGAGCAGCTCCCGATAGCCGCGCGCCAGCCCCTCCGCGGTCGTCGTGTCGCGCTCATCGCCGCGCACGGCATCGTTCAGCTCGGGTTCCCACCGGTCGAGGCGCGTCGTCTCGTCGCCCACCGAGCGCGCGAGCGTGGTGACCGCGGGCGGTCCGCCGATCTGTCGCAGCAGGAGGTTGCCTGCGGTGTTGTCGCTACGCGTGAGCGCAGCCTCACAGAGTTGCTCGACGGTCATCACCCTGCCTTGATGTTCGGAGGTCACCGGCGAGTTCACGACGATATCGCCCGGTTCGATGACGACGGTGTCGTCGAGCCGGAGCCGTCCTTCGGATTCGAGTTGCAGGATGCCCGCTGCCGCGTAGACCTTGAAAAGCGAACACATCGCGAACCGCTCGTCGCCGCGATGCGTGTAGGTACGGCCACTGTCCGGTGAATACGCGAGAACCCCGAGACGCACCGCGTGCCGATTTTCGAGCTCGGTGAGGCGCTCGTCGAGCGCGGTCGAGCGGATCGTCATCTCGGGTACTGCACCGGCCGGGGCCTGGTCCGGAGCGGTCTCGGCGCTCGGTGTTCCGCATGCTGCCGCGACGGGGATCGACGCAACCATAAGAGTCGAGGAGAGAAAACCTCTGCGGGACAGTGTCGTTCGATGCTGGTTCATGCCATCACCACAGCACCCGAGCGACGCGGGCCGCCAATATCCGCACGTGCCGGGAGCGGGTCGCAAAAAGTATCGCCGCTGGTGGGCGACCCGGAAGTCGCGAACACCGGGTACCCGGGACACCGATCCGCCGGCCGCGGCGCGGACGCTGGTTCAATGGCGTCATGGATCTGATCCGCCACCTCCGCTTCTTCGTCACCGTCGCGGAAGAAGGGCATTTCGGGCGCGCGGCAGCCACGCTGAACATGACACAACCCCCTCTGTCGCAAGGGCTTCGACGACTCGAGCAGCACATCGGCACCGATCTGGTGCACCGGACCCGGCAAGGAGCGGTACTGACCGCCGCCGGCACCGCACTACTCCCCCGTGCACGGCTGCTCGTCGACGACTCCGAGCGATTCCTCGCCGAAGCCGAACGCATCTCGGAGGCGCGGGGCGTCGTTCGCTGGGGTGCAACGGCTACCCTCCCCGACCGGACACTCACCGCGTGCGCCGCAGCGCTGCGCACCGAACCGGACGTGACGGTCTCGACCGAGGTGTCCTCCACGGTCGATCTGGTGGCCGCGGTCCGGTCCGGCATGTGCGACCTCGCGGTCGTCGAACACCCCGCGCTCCTCGACGGCGTCGAGGCGGGACCGGTGACGAAGGTGCCGCGATGGGTGATCGTGCCTGCGGCGCACCGCAGCGCCCGAGCGGAACGTCCCCGCTTCCCGATGCTCTCCGACCTGTCGTTCGCGGCGCTTCCTCGAACCGGTAACCCGGCGAGTTTCGATTCCACACAGGACATTCTGCGAGAACGGGGTCTCGACATCGACGCAACAACCGTCCCTGACGACCGGACGGCACTTGCTGCGGTCGCCGCTGGCATGCACTTCGGGATATCCACTGCGCCCCCGCGCTCGGTTCCCGGTGTCGCGTGGCTGACTCTCGCGCCGGATGCCATCGCTCTGCGTGTGCGCGTCGTGTGGCGTCCCGGCGCCGAGGTCGACCGGCACGTCGCGGCGATCGATCGCGTTCTGTTCCGGGAGCGAGTGAAATGAGCACGGCTGCCGATCGGATCCAGGCGGTGTTCGCCGACGCCGGGTGCAGCGGCTGGTTGCACGCGCGCCGGTGTTCGGACGACGACGCCGTGTTGTCGGTGCGCGGCGACCAGCGGGTGGTGCTCGCCTCGGTGTACAAACTGCCGTTGTTCCTCGCGTTCTGTGCAGAGGTGGATGCGGGCAGGATCGATCCGACGTCCGAGTTGCGGATCGTGCCGTCGGAGTGCACGCCTGGCGCGACCGGCATCGCGACCATGCGTGATCCGGTCACCATGAGCAGGCGCGATATCGCTGCGTCGATGATGACCGTCTCCGACAACGCCGCCGCCGACGTGCTGCTCGGTGAGATCGGCACCGCCGCGGTCCACGCCATGCTCGCCCGACTCCGCCTCGAGCACACGAACATCGTGGGCGGCACCTCGGACATATACCGAAGACTGGTCGAGGAGACGGACAGCCACACCACAGTCGAGGCGTTCAAGGCCCTGACCGACAACGACGAAGCGTGGTCGGTTTCGGCCTACGACCCCGCGTTCACAAGCGCCACCACTCCCGAGGAGATGACGCGACTGCTGGCCGCGGTGTGGGCCGGTGAGGTGCTCTCCGCCGAGCAGACGAGTTTCGTTCAGAACGTGATGCGCAGCCAGATCTGGCCCCATCGCATCGCGACAGCCTTTCCGTATCGCGGGGTCATGATCGCGGGAAAGACCGGCACGATCGGCATCATCCGCAACGAGGTCGCGGTCGTCGAATTCCCCGGCGAGCACCCGGTGGCGGTCGCGGTGTTCACGCGCGCTGCCCGCGCAGAACCATCTCTTCCGGTAGTCGACGCGGCGATCGGTGAGGCCGCGCGGATCGCCGTCACCGAACTGCGTGCGCCGAACATGTCGAGTGTGCAGTTGTTCTGAATCCGCCCGGCGTGTCGCGACAACAACTGCACACTCGAATCACGGCTGCAGCCGCTGGGTATGCCACCGGCCGTCGACGAGCCTGGTACGCACGCGGTTGTGCATCCGGTTGGGTCTGCCCTGCCAGAATTCGACGAAGTCCGGGGATATCCGGAAGCCACCCCAGAACGGGGGCACGGGAATGTCGTCGTCGATGCCGAACCGCTCACCGGCCTCGACGAGCGCGTGATCGAGGTCTGCGCGCGACGCAACGGGCTGCGACTGCGCAGACGCCCACGCGCCCAGTTGTGAGCCGCGCGGCCTGGTCCGCCAGTAGGTCTGTGTCTCCTCGGCCGAGACACGGGTGACCGGGCCCCGGATACTGATCTGCCGGTGCAGCGGCAGCCACACGAACGTCGCCGATGCGTACGGCACCGCGTCGAGGTGGCGTGCTTTGTCGGAGCCGTAGTTGGTGAAGAAGGTGACGCCGTCGGTGTCGATTCCTTTGCACAGCACCGTTCGGGTCGCGGGGTGGCCGAGTTCGTCGACGGTGCCGAGGACGATGGCGTTCGGTTCGGGAACACCTGCGGATACCGCGGCCGCCAGCCAGCGTCGTGCACACGGAAGCCAGCCGTCATCGAGGTCTCCGGGACCGAGATCGATGTCCGGCGACTCCTCCACCGGAGCGGACGGTGTGTAGTTCACACGCATCGACGCGAACGGGTTCTGCGGATCCTGCTGCACGATGTGAAGATACTCCGAGTACTCGGGCCGGTCCGGCCGGTCGTACAGGGTCGCGGGCGACTAGAGTTCCTCACGACGACCGAATGAGTTGCCGATCACAAGACGACGAACTCATTGCACCGGCAGTGCAGCCCGGACCGGGCCGCACCTGAACGAGGAGAAGCCAGACCGTCATGGCATCACACGCGCCCGTACCCGAAGACTTCGTTGCCGGACTCGAAGGTGTCGTGGCTTTCACCAGCGACATCGCCGAACCCGACAAAGACGGTGGCTCGCTGCGATACCGCGGTGTCGATATCGAAGAACTCGTCGGCAGAGGCGTGACCTTCGGCGACGTGTGGGCACTGCTCGTCGACGCCGAATTCGGCCGCGGACTACACCCCGCCGAACCGTTCCCGCTGCCCATCCACACCGGCGACGTACGCGTCGACGTGCAGGCCGGCCTCGCCATGCTCGCACCCATCTGGGGGTTCTCCCCGCTGCTCGACATCGACGACGCCACTGCCCGCGACAACCTCGCACGCTCGGCCGTGATGGCCCTGTCGTACGTCGCGCAATCGGCACGCGGCATCTACCAGCCGGCCGTACCGCAGGCCCGCGTCGACGAGGCACAGACCGTCACCGAACGCTTCATGGTGCGCTGGAAAGGCGAGCCCGACCCGAAGCACGTCGAGGCCATCGACGCCTACTGGGTGTCCGCCGCCGAACACGGCATGAACGCCTCCACGTTCACCGCCCGCGTCATCGCCTCGACCGGCGCCGATGCCCCGGCCGCCCTGTCGGGCGCCGTGGGTGCGATGTCCGGCCCTTTGCACGGCGGTGCACCCGCACGCGTACTGCCGATGATCGAGGAAACCGAGCGCAGCGGCGACCCGCGCGCCATGGTCAAGGGGATCCTCGACCGCAAAGAGAAGCTCATGGGCTTCGGCCACCGCGTGTACCGCGCGGAAGATCCCCGCGCCCGTGTCCTGCGCGCTACCGCCAAGCGACTCGACGCACCCCGCTACGAGGCCGCTGCCGCTCTCGAGCAGGCCGCACTCGCCGAGCTGCGTGAGCGTCGCCCCGACCGCGCAATCGAAACGAACGTCGAATTCTGGGCTGCGGTCATCCTGGACTTCGCCGAGGTTCCCGCCGCGATGATGCCCGCGATGTTCACGTGCGGCCGTACCGGCGGCTGGTGCGCGCACATTCTCGAGCAGAAGAAGCTCGGCAAGCTGGTGCGTCCGGCAGCGATCTACACCGGTCCCGATCCGCGTTCCGCCGAGACGGTCGCGGGATGGGATTCGATCACACATCGGTGATCGGCGGCGCAGGGCGGTTTAGACTACTTCCTGCACTTGTCCCTCGACGCTTAGGACACGCTTTCCGATGGCTGACGCTTCACCGATCATTCCCGCCGATCTCAAGCCCGCCGACGGCCGCTTCGGCTGCGGCCCCTCCAAGGTCCGCCCCGAGCAGCTGCAGTCGCTGGTAGATGTCGGCGCTTCGGTGTTCGGCACCAGCCACCGCCAGAAGCCCGTCAAGGACGTCGTGGCGCGTGTCCGCTCCGGTCTGCGCGACCTCTTCTCGCTGCCCGAGGGCTACGAGGTCGTGCTCGGCAACGGCGGCACCACCGCGTTCTGGGATGCCGCCGCATTCGGCCTGGTCCGCGAGCGTTCGCAGCACTTCACGTACGGCGAGTTCTCGTCGAAGTTCGCGACCGTCACGAAGAACAACCCGTTCATCGGCGACCCGATCGTCGTGAGCGCCGATCCGGGCTCGGCTCCCGAGATCGTTGCCGACTCGTCCGTCGACCTGATCGGCTGGGCGCACAACGAGACGTCGACCGGTGTTGCTGTGCCGGTGTCGCGTCCCGCGGGCTCCGAGAACGCGCTGATCGCGATCGACGCCACGTCGGGCGCGGGTGGTCTGCCTGTGAACATCGCCGACACCGACGTCTACTACTTCGCGCCGCAGAAGTGCTTCGCGGCCGACGGCGGCCTGTGGATCGCGCTGATGAGCCCAGCTGCGCTCGAGCGTGTCGCCGAGATCAAGGCGTCGGGCCGGTTCACGCCGGAGTTCCTGTCGCTGCCGATCGCTGTCGACAACAGCAGTAAGGATCAGACCTACAACACTCCGGCGCTCGCGACGCTGCTGTTGTTCGCCGACCAGATCGAGTGGATGAACAGCAACGGCGGGCTGGACTGGACGGTCGCGCGCACGAAGGATTCGTCGTCGCGTCTGTACGAGTGGGCCGAGGCTTCCGAGTTCGCCACGTCTTTCGTCACCGACCCGGCTCTGCGGTCGCAGGTGGTCGGCACCATCGACTTCACCGAGTCGGTCGACGCGGCAAAGGTCGCAAAGATCCTGCGCGCCAACGGCATTGTCGACACCGAGCCGTACCGCAAGCTCGGCCGGAACCAGTTGCGCGTCGGCATGTTCCCGGCGATCGATCCCGAGGACATCACGCAGCTGACCAAGAGCATCGACTGGGTCGTCTCCCAGCTCTGATCTCCACAGCCCTGATTGCACAGCCCTGACTTCACAGCGCTGATCACACGAGGGCCGGACCCATACGCGGTCCGGCCCTCGCACCATCCCCGAAACCCTCAACCGCACATCGAGACATAATCGGCAAACTTAGGACCATAACGCCCCCGAGAGCATTTCTTGTGACCCCACTCGGCGTGGCGCGGCGTGTTGACCGCCCGGATCGAGGACAACTCCGATAATCTCGGGAAAGTCGATCGCGAGCCGGCGCGAGGAGGTCAGTGTGCGAGAACTGAAGGTGGTGGGTCTCGAGCCGGATGCTAAGCATGTGGTGCTCGCGGACCCCACAACGGGGGACAAGTTTCGCATTCCGGTCGACGACACACTTCGTGCCGCTTCGCGCGGCGACCTTGCCCGACTGGGGCAGATCCAGATCGAAACCGCCAGCGCACTCCGCCCGCGGGAGATCCAGGCCCGCATCAGGGCCGGCGCGTCGGTCGAGCAAGTTGCCGAGGAAGCCGGGATCCCGCTCTCGAAGGTCGAGCGTTTCGCGTATCCGGTACTGCTCGAGCGTTCCCGCGCGGCCGAGATGGCACAGAAGGGTCATCCGGTGCGTCCCGACGGCCCCACGGTGCAGACGCTCCTCGAGATCGTCTCGCAGGCATTCCGTTCACGCGGACACAACCTCGACGACGCGACCTGGGATGCATGGCGCGACGACGACGGGCACTGGGTCGCTCAACTCGAGTGGCAGGCCGGTCGTTCCACCAATGCTGCGCACTGGCGCTACCAGCCCGATGCGCACGGCGGCACCATCGCCGCACTCGACGACATCGCCGCAGATCTCGTCGACCCGGATTGCGGTCGTCCTCTCCGCTACCTGACGCCGGTGTACTCCTCGCGCGACACCGACGACACGATGGAGACCGAACCCGAACGGTTCGTCGCTGCGCCGGCCGACGCGGTCGTCATCGACCGGCAGCCGGAGCCCGCCGACCACGAAGCCCACGCGGCCGAGACAGCACGGACGATTCCCGTCGTCGCCGACCACGAACCCGACGCGGCCGCGGCGACCAAGCCGGCAGCGAGCGCGAACAAAGACAAGCGTGGCAAGCCCGCGTTACCGTCGTGGGACGACGTACTGCTCGGCGTCCGCAGCAACGGACGCGCCTGAGGCCGAGCCGATGGCGGCGGTCGTGTCGACGCTCTGGTACGTCGACGCCCCGGATCCTGCTGCAGTACTGCGTAATTCGACTCCCGACCGCGATACCGCGCACGCTGTACTCGCGCGGCTGCATCCCGATCGGCACGCCACAGCGGTCGGTCGCGCGACACTCACCCAGGTGGCTGCGGGCAAGGGAGCCGACGATGCCGACTTCGACGACAACACGATCTTCGTCGGCAGCTTTCCCGGTGTCACCGTGGTGTGCAGCCGCGAACTCGCCCATCGGCGTCCCTCCGCGGTGGGCGACAAGTGGCTGCACACACTCGCCTCCGAGAACACCTACCTGATCGTGTCCGACGCCGCCGGAGGGTGGGGTTCGTTCGGCGCATGGGAGCGAGGCACGCTCCGGCGCGCATTCGGCGCCGGAGCGATCGAGTTCTACGAGGACGAAGGCATCCCGTTCGTGTGGGAACGTCCGTACTGGTCTGGCGAACACCCCATGCGATGGCCGTCCGGGGCCGTTCCGCATCCCGAAGCGCTGCCGTTCCATCCCCGCCGCCTCGTCGAAGCCGCCAACGCCGCGTGGCTCGGCTTCCGGTATGTCGGTCGCGGCGACGACGAACCCGATCCGGGCGACATCCAGGTGTGGAGTTTCACCCTGTGTCCATCGGGAGAAGCAGCACCGCCTGCTGCGCAGCAGACCAGGCAACCCTGGTGGCGTCGCGCGGTGGGCTTGTAGTTCTCGCCGCGCTCACCCGAACAGCAACACGCCCCACGCCACGGGCACTGCGGCAGCGATGCCCATCGACACCCACCGCCACACCGGTCGCCGGCGCCAGACCAGGAGGGTCGGTGTGGCCCCCGCAACAGCAACGACATTGACGAACACCGCCACCACGGGATGGATGTCGACGAGTACCTCTCCGATCGCGATGAACGTGACCACCGTTATCGCGAAGACGAACGCGGTCAGCGTCAGCCCTGTCGACCACGGGGTGGTCGGCGCGGGCACGGACGCCGCACTCACCGCGGGATCCGAACCCGCTCGTAGAACGCCATCGCCGCGGCCGTCGCCACATTGAGAGAATCGGTTCCCGTCGCCATCGGGATGCGAGCACGCACATCGGTCGCGCGCATCGCGGACTCGGTCAACCCCGGTCCTTCCGCGCCGAGCAGCAACGCCACCTTCTCCCCCGTCATCGCCTCGGCCAGCGGTACCGCCTCCGGATTCGGGGTCAGCGAAATCAGCTGGAAGCCCCGGTCACGAAGCGTATCGAGGTCGTACGGCCAGTCGTCGACGTGTGCGAACGGGACGCGCAGGACATGCCCCATCGACACGCGCACCGCACGACGGTACAGCGGATCGGCGCAGCCCTTACCGAACAGCACTGCATCGACGCCGAATCCTGCCGCGTTGCGGAACATCGACCCGATGTTCTCGTGATCGTTGATGCCTTCGAGCACCGCGACAGTAGTGGCCTTCTCGATCACCTCGACGACGTCGAGCGGCCGGGGCCGATACGCGACCCCGAATACTCCTCGATTGAGGTGGAAGCCGACCACCTCGGCCATGGTGTCCGCGTCGGTCCGGTAGAACGGCACCTCCGGTGACAATCCCGCCCATCCCCCGTTGTCGCACACAGCGTCGGCCAGTTCACCGAGACGGCGATCGACGCCGAGCATGGCATGCAGCGGGAAGCGGGAGTCGAGCATGCGCTGGACGACCAGTCCGCCTTCGGCGACCACCAATCCCTTGCCGCCGGGCAGATCAGGACGGCGGTCCGAGGAATTGAGGTCGCGGAAGTCGTCCAACCGAGGGTCGGCGGGATCGTCGATGTCGATGACGTGAACCACCACCACATTCTCCCAGCCGGAGACGTGATCGCCGCATCGGAGTCGGCTAGCCGTCCTCGGACACCAACTCCGTCAGGATGACCACGGCGTCGCGCAGGGTCGCGACACTCGCGTCGTCGAGTCGGGCGAGCCGCTCGGTCAACCACTCCTCGCGCGCTTGGTGCTCCTCCATGAGCAGGCTGTCTCCCACAGGCGACAGCTTGACGATGATCTGCCTGCCGTCGGTGGGGTGCGGAGTGCGCTCCACCAGACCGAGTTCGTTCAGCGACGCGATCACACGGGTCATCGACGGCGGCTGAACCCGTTCGCGGGAGGCGAGCACCCCGGGGGTCATCGCCCCCTCCGTCCGCAATGTCTGCATCGCCGACAGTTGGGTCAGAGTGACTCGGGAATGGCTGCGCTGCCCCCGTAGATGACGCGTCAAACGCACCACAGCAAGCGCGAGGTCGCCTGCGAGTGCCCGTGTGTCCGAGATCATGGCGAGGACAATACGGGACAGACCGGACCTTCGACCCGCCGCTGTGTCAGGTGAGCAGTTCCGTGAGTGGATCGACGGAGAAATACAGCGCGAACAGCGCCGCTACCACCCACAGCAGCGGATGGACGGTGCGTGCCTTACCGCTCACCGCGTGGAGGACGACCCAGGTGATGAAGCCGACGCCGATGCCGTTGGCGATCGAGTAGGTGAACGGCATGACCATGATCGTCATGAACGCGGGGAGAGCGATTTCGAACTTCGTGAAGTCGATGTCGCGGACCTGTCCGATCATGAGCGCACCGACGACGACGAGCGCGGGCGCTGCCGCCTCGATCGGCACGACCTCGTAGAGCGGGGTCAGGAACATCGCAAGCAGGAACAGCAGACCCGTGACGACGTTGGCGAGGCCGGTACGGGCGCCTTCCGCGATACCCGACGCGGACTCGACGAACACCGTGTTGGACGATGCGGACGCACCACCACCGACGATGGCGCCTGCGCCTTCGACCACGAGCGCCTTGCCGATACCCGGCAGGTTGCCGTCCTTGTCGGTGAGTCGAGCTTCCTTTCCGAGGCCCGTCATGGTGCCCATGGCGTCGAAGAAGTTGGCCAGCACGAGGGTGAAGACGAGCAGCGACGCGGCGATCACGCCGATACGAGTGAATGCGCCGAACAGGTTGACGTCACCCACCAACGACAGGTTCGGGATGCCGAAGAAGGAGTCGGGTGCAGCAGGAAGGCCGAGGTTCCAGCCCTTCGGGTTGGTGCCCTGCGACGGCCCCACCTTGGCGATGGCCTCGACGATCATCGCGACGATCGTCGTGGTGATGATGCCGATGAGCAGGCCGCCGGGGACCTTCTTCACCACCAGCACGCCCATGAGGAGCACGCCGAACACGAAGACGAAGGTCGGCCACGAGGCGATGGAACCGTCGATGCCCAGCCCGACGGGGACGGTGGTACCGGCCGCGTCGGGGATGCGCCGCACGAATCCGGCGTCGACCATGCCGATGAACGCGATGAACGCACCGATACCGGCCGCGATCCCTGCCTTGAGTTCCTTCGGAATCGCGTTGAACACGGCGGTACGGAAACCGGTGAGGGCGAGCGCGACGATGATGATGCCATCGATGACGACCAGACCCATCGCTTCGGGCCACGTCACCTGGGGAGCGATCGTCACCGCGAGCAGGCTGTTGATGCCCAGGCCGGCGGCGATCGCGAACGGGTAGTTCGCGACCACACCGAAGATGATGCTCATCAGACCCGCCACGAGCGCGGTGACCGCGGCGACCTGGTTGACAGGCAGGATGTTGCCCAGGACGTCGATCTTCGCGGTCGCGTCCTCAGCGGAGAAGCTGCCGAGAATCAGGGGGTTGAGCACCACGATGTACGACATCGCGAAGAACGTGACGAGGCCGCCACGCACCTCCCGCGAGACCGTCGAACCTCGCTCGGTGATCTTGAAATACGTGTCCAGAAATGATGATTTCTTGGAATCGGTGCCTACGGCCATGTCCACTTTTCCGCTCGTCGAGTACCGTGCGTCGCAACGGATGAAGATTATTGCAGCGGTGAGGTTCTAATCTGCAATCGTGAGAAACTCAGAAAACATCGCCGCGCGTATCCGGATCCTGGCCGACCCCCGGCCCGCACTGGCGATCGGAACCGCGTTCTGGGCGATCGCCTCGCTCGTGGTCCTGTTCGCCGACGACCGATGGTCGGATGCCCTGCCCGTGTGTATCGCCGGAATCATCGTGGGGCTCTTGGGAACTTCTCTGTTCCTGATTCAGCGGTCGGCGTCGCGTCGCGGTCGGAGGGGTGCACAGACAGGCCTGGACTGAACACCGCAACGGGCCACGTATCCCGCGCTAGCGGCGTCCACGCCTGCCCTGGATCCACGTGAGCAACCACACCCACGACAACGCCCAGGCGACACCGAGAATCCACCCGGCGACGACATCGGTCGACCAGTGCGCCGCGAGGTACACGCGGCTCGAGCCCACCAGCACCGTGTAGGCGCCGAGGCCGACGATCGCGGCCGTTCTACGACGATCGCCGCGAGGCCAGGTCCGGATCGCGACGACAGCGAGTGTCGTCGCGATCACCGCGCTCATCATCGCGTGCCCCGACGGAAACGACCACGTGGCGAGGTCCATCAACCGGTCCGGCTCCGCCGGCCGAGCCCGGTCGATCAGATTCTTCATCGCTGTCATCACGGGCCAGCCCGTGGCCACCGCTCCTCCGACGAGCAACGCGTCGGCCGGCCTGGATGCGCGCAGCAGGAGCATCACGGCAATCAGGGCGACCACGAAGTTCGCGACCCCACCACCGGTATGGGTGATCACGGTGAACACCGTGGTGAGCTCCGGGCTCCGGATGTCGAGGACCCAGTCGAGCATTGCCTCGTCGAGTGTCACAGCCCCGTCGAGTGCCACAGCCCCGTCGAGTGTCACGAGCTGCGGGACAGCCCGGCGATCGCGCCCGGAAGGCCGCTACGCGTGCAGTGGACGGCGCCGGATGCATCGACCCACCACGGCACCTCTCGGTCGCCGATGATCGCACCGGTGCAGCGCACCGTGAGCGACTCGTGCATCACCAGTGGCCGCGTGGGCAGCGGCAGCCCCGCGGTGACCGCAGCGAGTACAGCCTCCGGTTCACGACCCCACGTCGTGGACCGGCCGTGCCCGGCCGGTTCGCCGGACACCACAGTCGACGCTGCAGCGATGTCTAGGAGCTCGGCGAGCGCGGCCGCGTGCGCGTGGCCGACGGCGACGAGCCGATCGGCCGGGATCACCGCAGCGAACCACGGTAGGTCGGCCACGAGGGCGTCTGCGGCATCGACGACGGTGCCCGCGAGGCTGCGGACCCCGGCGGGCAGGATCACGCCGTCGAGGTCGATGGTGCCTGCGGCGTAGCACTGCGCGAGGGCGGTGTGCACCGCGACCACGGCCGCCGGGCCGGGCCGACGCCCGGGGTCTGCGAGCCGATCGAGCAGGATCTCGGCGAGGTCGGGATCCTCGATCCGGGTTCCGGCCAGGCATGCGCGGAATGCTCCCGCATCGGGATGTGTACACGGGTCGAGCAGACCCTCGAAATCAGCGTCGTCGACGTACCGGAGGTGTCCGAGCGGCTGGTCGCCGAGCACGGCGTAGTTGCGCAGCCACCACGCGGTATAGCCGTCGCGGTCGGTGAGTGTCGCGGCGGTGCCGGGCTCCGCGGCCAGCAACGCGAGGGCCCGGCCCCAGCGGGTCTCGTCGACGAGATCGAGATCGCGCACCGCGACAAGCGTCTCGGGGTCGGTATCGACGGTCTGCCACCAGGTGTCCTCGTCGGGCAGGTCGTGGTCGGGTCCGGTCGGCAGCTCGGCGCGCAGCACGGTGAATCCCCAGCCGACACCGATTGCGCGCAGCGGTTCGGCGCCGTACTTCTCGACGAGAACCGCATCGATCGTGCCGAACGGCGAATCCTCGACGAGGACCTCCGCGAGCGGCGCATCCGGGAGGAGCAGCTCGTCGGCGGGGGCGAGCTCACCGTCTGCGTCGGTCAACAGCAACGCCCCGAGTTCGCGGGGCACGGCACCGACGGGGACCCTCGCGACGAGCGTCAGCACGACGGCGGCGAGGTTCTCGGCCGTCTCTTCGTCGGGATCGTGGTGCACGTCGTCGATGGCCGCAGCAAGCGCCGGATCGCCGAGCAGGTCTTCGGCGGTCACGGTGCCCGCGCCGAGCCTGGTCAGTAGCGGGTGCGCCGCGTCGGGATGCACGAGCCGCACCCACGGCAACGCGAGGGAGCCGAGATCGTGCATCACCGTGGTCCGCGGGCCGGTGACGGTTCGCCCGTCGGACAGCGGCACGGGTAGCGCCGCGAGCTCCTCCGCGGTGACCGCGTCGACGACGAACGGTGTCAGTGCCTCGTACAGCCGGTTCCACCAGCCCGGCTCCCGGGAGTGCCCGGCAAGCAGATCGGCGACACGTGCGAGACCGATGCGATGCACATCGACAGCAGCGAGCGCCGCCGCGTGTCGCGGCGAGCACAGCGCCGGGGAGATCAGCCCGGGGACAACCTCGTCGAGGGCTTCGGCCAGGTCGTCGTCGAGTCCGGTCAGTGCCGCCGCACGGTCGGGTGCGAGGTCGTCTCCCTCACCTGCGGCAGGGAGCCACCTGGTGCGCCGCAACTCTTCGAACAGCGCCTCGCGGATGCGTCCGTCGACCTCGCTGCGCGCGAAACCCGGTGTCGGCACCAGGTGGAGTCGCTGATCACCGGGCAGGGCCGCGACGAAGTCGGCGTACCCCTGCGCGAGATGGTCGACCGGCGCACCCGGCAGCATCCGTCTGCGGTCCGGCTGCATCGGGACGTCGGCGACCACGAGCGCGGGCAACGACAGTTCCTCGTCCGACCGGGTGGGTGCGCGGAGCACGTCGTCGTGGACCGGCCGGACCACGCCGTCGACGACAGGCACGAGCCATCGGGCTGCCGCGCCGCGGTGCTCCCACCAGCAGTGTTCGCCGATACGTAGTTCTCGCAGCCCCGACTCGAGAATGCGTTCGGTACGGACGAACTCGTCGTCGTCGATGACGATCGTCTGCAGCGCGGGCAGTTCGAGGAGCAGATCGATCGCCTCACGGCGGAAATCGTCGAGCAGCGTCTCGGCATCGATTCCGGAACGGACGTCGAGCACCACTTCGGTATCGCTGCCCGCAACCGGCTCGGTCGCGCTCGGCCACACCAGACGCAGGGTCGGCACGCTGCCGTCGGGAACGATCAATCCGTGTTCGGCCAGGACGTCACGGGTCTGCGCGGCGGAGAACCTGATGGCCCCGGTGCGCGACCGCACCTCGACCTCGTCGGAAATCGCGAGGACCGCGGTGAATCCGACTCCGAACCGCCCGACACCACCGGTCTTGCTCGACGCACGCAACGCGGTCAGTGCCTGGACGCCGGTCTCGTCGAGGGGCGCTCCGGTGTTGGCGATGTGCAGGCACGTCCCGATCTGCCACACCCGCAGTGTGCCCGCGATACCGGCACGACTCGCAGCGTCGGCTGCGTTCTGTGCCAGCTCGGTCAGAACTCGGTCGCGGTATCCGGCGCGGACGAGATCCGCTTCGGTGGCGATGTCCTCCCGCAGACGTGTCGGCGACGACCGCCACGCGGCAACGAGACCGTCGCGTAGCGCCGCGGTGCCGAAGGGATCCGCGGTGTCGGGGACCTGCACGTCAGTCGGTCTGTTCCGACTGCGCATTCTCGGTGCCGGTTGTGTTCTCGGTGTGTTCTGCGGCGACGGCAGGGAGCTCGACGATCTCGATCGCCCCGTCGTCGTACGCGTCGAACTGCGGCGAACCCGCGCCGGTGGGCAAGGTGGTATCGGAGTGCGCACCGCAACCGAATTCGGCGTGCACAACATGGCCGTCGGCGGCGAACTCGTTTCCGCACACACCGAACGCAGCCCGCAACGACCCCGCGAGCGGCAGGTAGAACGCGCACAGCATGCACGTCGACGGCGCAGCCTTGGCCATCTCCGAATGGGGGCCGTACTCACTGTCGAGCCATCGCTGCGCTGCGCCGAGCCGGCCTTCGAGACTCATCACCTGCTTGCGACCGAGCCCGATCTCACCGGCTGTCTCGTCGACGTCGGGATCGCCCGAGGCGGTGTATCCCGGCACGAGCCGCTCGTCGTCGGGCGCGGAGGCCAGCAGATCGCCCGGCCCCAGGTCGCCGGGGCGGATCCGCTCGTTCCACGGCACCCATGCCGGTGCGACCAGCGATTCGGGGCCCGGCAGCAATACCAGTTCACTCACGGTGACGTGATCGGATTCGGGCGCGGCCGCCACCACGACCGCCCACTGCCAACCGTGATATCCGGCCAGGTCGGCTGCGAAGCGGTGGGTAGCCGCGCATTCGTCGTCGGCGGTGACGCCCAGATAGGCGCCGACGACGCCCTCTCCGAGCTCGTTCAGGGCAGCCCGGGCGACCTCCACGGCCTCAGCGAGCACCGATCGGACAGCCGGATCCACCGAAGGTTCCGTTCCGGGGGCAACGGCAGAAGATGCAACGCTCACGAGCACCATTGTGCCGGACAGATGCCCCGGCGTGGCGCCCGGCCATGAGAAGACACCTGAGACGACCGTGAAGAAACAGAAGTCGGCATCGGGAAGATGGACTCATGAAGCGTCGACCGGCCCCCTTCGCCCTCGCCCTCGCCCTCCTGACCGCGGGCTGCAGCGACACCGTCGTCACCGAACCCGGGCCACCGGCCGACGAACTCCGCGTCGAGATCGTCGCGGAGCATCCACATGATCCGGGGGCGTTCACCCAGGGTCTCGAACTCGACGGCGGTGACCTGTTCGAGGGCACCGGGCGAGAGGGGTCGTCGTGGGTGTCGGCCCGCCCGCTCGACACACTCACCGAGCGCACCCGGGTGCCACTTCCCGACGACATGTTCGGCGAAGGCATCACCGTCGCCGATGGGGTGGTGTGGCAGCTCACATGGAAGGACGGGGTGGCGTTCGTCCGCGACCGCGACAGTCTCGCAGAGCTGCGGCGTGTCGACTTCGACGGTGAGGGCTGGGGCCTGTGCGACCAGCCCGAGCGTCTGGTGATGAGCGACGGCTCCGCGGAGCTGACGTTCCGCGACCGCGACACCTTCGCCGAACTGGGGCGGGTCACGGTGCATCGCGACGGTCGTGCGGTGTCGAATCTGAACGAGCTCGAATGCACCGACGACGGTGCCGTGTACGCAAATGTGTGGAAGACCGAGGAGATCGTGCGGATCGACCCCGAGTCCGGCCGGGTGGGCGCGACGATCGACGCGTCGGCACTCCTCGACAGACTCGCCGAGACCGATCGGAACAATATCGACGTCATGAACGGGATCGCCCACATCCCAGGTACGGACCGTTTCCTCGTGACCGGCAAGTTGTGGCCGACGCTGTTCGAAGTTCGCTTCGTACCGTGACCCGCGCTGCGAGCGACCCGACTGCACAACGGGTGCGCGGTGGTGAAGAATCGAAGCGTGACCGAACCGGAAGAGCGACCTGCCGATAGGGCGGACGATCGTGCCCCGGGCTCTCGGCATCCGGGGTACAGCAACTATCCGCCGCCGCGCCGCGTCTCTGCGCGCCGGACACCGTTGCCACCGTTGCATCCGATAGACGAGCCGCAGCACCCACGCCCTGAAGGCGCCGACAAACGCACGGCTGCGAACAGCGGCGCCGGGCCGTCGAAGGATTCCTCCGACGCGAAGGACGACCGGTCGGGTGGCAACAGCCGGTCCAGTGGCAACAGGGGGCCCCACGCGCCGCGGATGCCCCGCAAACTCACCGTGACGCGGGTCGCGGCGTTCCGCAGCCGCGAGCTCACCCACAAGGGCATCGCGACGTTCCGCCGCGCCGCGACCGCCGACGGCGCCGACAAGTCCGGTCTGACGGCGCTGACCTACGCGACCATGGCGAACTTCGCCGCCGACGCGGCGATGGCGGTGGCATTGGCGAACACTCTGTTCTTCTCGGCCGCGACCGGTGAGGACAAGACGAAGGTCGCGTTGTATCTGCTCATCACGATCGCGCCGTTCGCCGTCATCGCTCCGTTGATCGGCCCGCTCCTGGACCGGCTCCAGCACGGGCGGCGGCTCGCGCTGGCGACGTCGTTCGGGTTGCGGACCGTCCTCGCCGTCGTCTTGATCTTCAACTTCGACAGCTGGGCGTTGTATCCCGCTGCGCTGGCGATGATGGTGCTCAGTAAATCGTTCGCGGTCCTCAAGTCCGCGGTCACGCCGAGGGTGCTGCCACCCGAGATAGACCTGGTACGGGTCAACTCCAGACTCACCGTGTTCGGCCTGGTCGGAGGCACACTCGGCTTCGGCGCGATAGCCGGCGCCGCGGCGTGGACGTTCAACTCTGCCGGTGCGCTGTGGCTGTGTGCCGGGATCACCGTGTTCGGTGCGTACCTGAGCATGCGGATACCGGCATGGGTCGAGGTCACCGAAGGTGAGGTTCCCGCGACGCTGTCGTACCACGGGCCCGAGGCGCGCACCGACGTGCTCGACACCAGGACCGAGGTGATCTCTGCCAACGGCAAGAGCCGGCAGCCACTCGGTCGCACTGTGGTCACCGGACTGTGGGGCAACGGCACGATCCGTGTGCTCACCGGCTTCCTCACCTTGTTCATCGCGTTCGTGGCGAAGAGCGCCACCGAACAGTCCCCGCTCATGCAGGCCGCGATGCTCGGTTTCGTCGGTGCTGCCGCGGCGATCGGAAACTTCGCGGGCAACGCGACCGGCGCACGGATGGCGTTGGGTCGTCCCGCACTGATCGTCGTGCGATGTGCGGCCGCCGTGGTTGTGGTCGCCGCGATCGTCGCGGCGACGGACAATGTGGTCGCCGCCGCCTTGGCCGCGTTGATCGCTGCCTGCGCGAGTGCCCTGGCGAAGGTGTCGCTCGACGCATCGCTGCAGCAGGATCTCCCCGAGGAATCCATCGCATCGGGATTCGGCCGGTCGGAAACCGTCCTTCAGCTGAGTTGGGTGCTGGGCGGCGCCATGGGAGTTCTGCTTCCGACCGAGCTGTGGATCGGTTTCTCGGTCGTGACGGTGGTGCTGGTACTCGGGTTCACCCAGACCCTGCTCACTTACCGTGGAAAGACGTTGCTGCCCGGCCTGGGCGGCAGGAGGCCCGAGCATGCCTCCACCGAAACTGCCGACGAGCGCGGTGCGCGCCCGGACGGGCAGCCGACACGAAATGGGAGCCGATGAATCTGCAAGCCCGGACGAAGAAGGCGATCGCGCTGATCGCGGTAGTCCTGGTGGTGGTCGCTGTGGGTATCGGCGCGGTGATCTGGAAGCTCGTCGACTCGGCCGAGCCGCGGCTGCCCGAGATCACCGCCTTCGGCGACGGCACCTCGGTCACGGTGCCTCCGACGCAGCACTGCAACGTCAACCTCGAGGACTGCGTCGAGAATCCGATCACCCAGCTCTCCGTCCGCGCCGGGTATCCCCTGCAGTTGTCGCTGCCGTCGGCGATCTCCGATGCGCCGTGGCGGCTGATCGCGGTGTACGGCGATCTCGAGACGGGCCAGACGTTCCTCGACGGCATCATGGTCGATCCGGGGCAGCAGCGCGCGATCACCGTGCCGAGCGATCCGTCGCTGCAGTTGCTCGGTGTGGAGGTTCAGCTGCCCTCCGCTGTGGTGGACGAGGCCGGCGAGCCGATCGCTCACGCCGTGTGGGCAGTCCAGACGTTCTGAGGCCGCTGCTTCGAGGGCCGAAAGATGCCGAATGCCGTATCCGAACGAATCGGATACGGCATTCGGCGTTTCTGTCGCGGTCGTCCGTCTCAGTGGTCGAGCTCGCGGGCGACGGCGCGCATGACCTCGGAGATCCGCTGCCCGGCCTTGCGGTCCGGATAGCGACCACGCCGCAAGTCGGGCTGGATCGCGGCTTCGAGCAGCTTGATCATGTCCTCGACCATGCCGTGCAGTTCGTCGGGTGAGCGTCGTTCACGTGCCGGCGCTTCACGTCGTCCGCCCTGCTGCCGCAGCGTCGGCTGCTCGAGCAACTCGACCTTGAGCGCCTGGGGCCCACGACGACCGACGGCCATCCCGAATTCGACGCGCTGGCCCGCTTTGAGGCTCTCGACGCCCTCGGGGAGTGCCGATGCGCGGACGTAGACGTCCTCGCCTTCGTCCTGAGACAGGAAGCCGAAGCCCTTCTCGACGTCGTACCATTTCACCTTGCCGGTCGGCACCGCGCTCACCTGCTCCTCGACGGCCGCGCCCGAGGGCACGATGTGGACATGCAAAACAACGCGCCCCAACCCTCACCGAGCGGGACGCGCATACGCGTTGAGTGTACCTCGGCGCACATACCGCCCCCGACGGCCGGCGACTACCGTAGTCGTCGTGGGTAACTCTTCTTCCGATTCCGTTCGTGCGTCCGGCAAGGGTCTGTTCAATGCCGCCATCGTGTGCTTCGCGGTGGGCATCGTGGCAGTGGTGGCAATCTTCCTGACTCCGATCCTCACCGACGGCAAGCCGGGTCTCGTCCTGTTTCTCCTCACTCTCGCGTGGCCGCTCGGCTTCGCGTTGGCCATCGCGTTCGCCCTGCAGTCGGGTCGGCGCTCGAAGGGCGGTAACGGTTCATGAGGGTTGTTCTCAACATCATCTGGCTGGTCTTCGGCGGTTTGTGGCTGGCGCTCGGATACTTCCTCGCGGGCATCATCTGCTGCATCCTCATCATCACGATTCCGTTCGGTATCGCCTCGTTCCGTATCGGCGTCTATGCGCTGTGGCCGTTCGGGAAGACAGCTGTCGACAAGCCGACTGCGGGAGCCGGCTCGATGATCGGGAATGTGATCTGGATCGTGATCGCCGGCATCTGGCTGGCCCTCGGACACATCGCGACAGCGATCGCCATGGCCATCACGATCATCGGCATTCCGCTCGCGATCGCGAACCTGAAAATGATCCCGATCTCTCTGATGCCACTCGGGAAAGACATCGTTCCCGTCGATGCACGCCCGACATACATGTGACCTTTATCACATAACGAGCTGATAACAGCACGGGTTCGAAACGGGTTTCGGAGGCTACTCGCGCGACTACCAGCGAGTTCGCTCCGGAATAGCCCCAGTACAGCCTCGAGACCTCATCCGGTCGTGCGTTACCAATTGGTGACACTCGCCCACCGGACCGTTACCGTCGTCATCGGTCGGACCGCCTGGTCCAACCAACCCGGGCCCGCCGCGCCAAATTCCTGTCCCGCGGAAACCCGGTTATCCCGACAAACGATCCACGAGGGACAGGAAACGGGGGACCCAACCGGTCTCCCTCGGAAGTACCCCGGCCCCCGCCGGGACGCTTCCCCGGAGGCCCGGCCGGCCGCTCACGCGACAGGCCTCGGGGTGAAGCCGGAACGCTCGATGAGCGCAACGGCCGGACTACCTCTTCAGTCCGAACCCGACAGCTGACCTCGTAGGCGCGTGCGGAGAGGAAACGGAACCGACATGAGCGGACGCCATCGCAAGCCTTCCAACACCGGCCGGACTGTCGCGAAGTTCGCGCTGACCGGCGCCGTCCTCGGCGTGACGGGTGTCGCCTTCAGCGGCACCGCCGCCGCAGCGCCCGACTCCGACTGGGACCGCCTCGCACAGTGCGAGTCCGGCGGAAACTGGGCCATCGCCACCGGCAACGGCTACCACGGTGGCCTGCAGTTCTCGCCGAGCACCTGGAACGCCTACGGCGGTCAGGAATACGCAGCCACCGCCAACCAGGCCAGCCGCGACCAGCAGATCGCCGTCGCCGAGCGCGTCCTCGCCGGCCAGGGCTGGGGCGCATGGCCGTCCTGCTCCTCGAGCCTCGGCCTGTCCAGCTCCCCGACACAGCGTGAGGCCCCCAGCGCTCCCGCTCAGTCCACCCCCGCGCCGGTCACCGAGAACCGCCAGATCCCGCAGCTTTCCGAGGTTCCGGCACTGCCCGCCGAGGCCCAGGGCATCATCGACGGCTTCGAACAGGGCGTCGACGCACTGCAGGCCGCCGGTATCGCGCTCGACCCGGCCGTCCTCGACGCAGTCCGCGCCGTTCTGCCCCAGTAGGCAACACTCAGCAGTACCAGCAAAGAACCCCGCACCGGATTCGGTGCGGGGTTCTTCGTTGTCGGGGAGCCTGACGACCGAGGAAGACTCGGTGCCGAGGAACTCAGCGGTTGATGACGGTGCGCGGGTGCGTGTAGGGAAGCTCCTCCGCCGGGACGGGGAACACGGCGTCCTCGCCGTACGGGGAGAGCGGACCCGAACGCGTCGACGACAGTTCGGTGACCGCATGGTCGCCATCTGCCAACTCCGGCCATCCGCGATCGACGTAGAGGTTCTTCGATTTGTCAGCCATGACGCTCATTTTGGCAGGTGAGTTCGTCTTAGGCCATCTCAGGTCTCTAATCTGGATCTGATGACACCCGCCACGCCCGCCCCCGACGCCGCATCGGACTCGCTCGCCCAGTGGCTGTCCGATCGCCGCGACACGGAACTCGTCGCTCTTCTGCGCTCGAGACCCGACCTGGTGGTGCCCCCACCCGCGACGATGAGCGTGCTCGCGAATCGCGCGCGCCAACGCGCTTCGGTGTTCCGCGCAGCGAACGACTTCACCACCGCGGAGTTCGGGGTCATCGAGGCACTCGCGCGGCTCGGGGCCGTCGACGACGGGGTGCCGAGGAAAACTCTCGTCGACGATCTGCGAGGGCGGATCACTGCCAAGTCCGTCGATCGGATTCTCGACCGTCTGCGCTCCGTCCTGCTGGTGTGGGACACCTCCGACGGCCTGCGTCTCGTCGCAGCCGCCGTCGAGGCCGTGCCGTGGAGGGTCGGACGCACACCCGAAACGGACGCGTTCACCCGCGAAGAGCTCGAAGTGGTCCTCGCCGAACTCGAGCCCTCGCAACGCAGCATTCTCGACACCCTGGCGCGGACGTCGCCCATCGGGCGCACCCGCGACGCCGCGCCCGGATCCGACGAGACCCGACCCGTACAGAAGCTCCTGGCAGCCGGGTTGCTCACCCGCATCGACGACGAGACGGTCGAACTTCCCCACCGGGTCGGGCAAGCATTGCGCGGCGAAGCACCGTTCGATCCGGCATCCCTGACTCCCCCGGGCTTCAAGGCGACCACCAAAACCGCTCCCGATACGAACAGCACCGCCGCAGGCGCCGCATTGGAACTACTGCGCCACTGCGAAGACCTGATCACCGCGCTGGGCCGCCAGCCCGCCCCCGCACTGCGCTCCGGTGGTCTGGGAGTCCGCGAGCTCCACCGGCTCGCGAAGTCGCTCGATCTCACCGACGACCACACCGCACTGCTCGTCGAGGTACTCGCAGCGGCAGGAATCATCGCACGCGGAAACCCCGATCCCGCTCCGCCCGGCGACATCGACGACTATTGGGCTCCCACCACCTCGGCCGACGGATGGCTCACCGCGAACACCGCGCACCGCTGGGCGGTTCTCGCCGGTGCGTGGCTGGACGCGCCGCGGCGTCCCTGGCTGATCGGACGTCGCGACCAGAACGACAAGCCGATCGCGGCGTTGTCCGACGAGGTGAACTCCCCGACCGCGGCCTACGACCGCAGGATCCTCCTCGAAGTACTCGCCGACCACATTGCGCCGTCCCCGGCCGAAGTGCAGGCCGTCGTGGCCTGGCGGCGACCTCGGTCCGCAGGCCACTTCGGCCACGAGACGGTGACCCAGACAATCCGTGAAGCCACCGCGCTCGCGTTGGTCGCCCACGACAATCTCGGCTCACCCGGCAAGGCCCTGCTGCACGGTGGCGACGCCGAAACCGAGATGGCGAACACGCTTCCCGAACCCGTCGACCACGTCCTCGTCCAGGCCGACCTCACCGTCGTCGCACCCGGACCTCTCGTCCCGGAACTCGCCGGGCGGGTCGCACTTGTCGCCGACGTCGAATCCGCAGGCGCCGCCACGGTCTACCGGATCAGTGAGGGCACCGTGCGCCGTGCGCTCGACGCGGGCCTCGGTGCAGGTGAGCTGCACGCCCTGTTCTCGGCCCACTCGCGCACACCCGTCCCTCAGTCGCTGACCTACCTGATCGACGACGTGGCACGGCGCCACGGCCGGTTGCGCGCAGGCATCGCGTCGTCGTTCGTACGCGCCGACGATCCGGCACTGCTCGCAGAGGTGCTCGCGACACCGGTCGCCGCGACGCTGGCGTTGCGTGCGGTCGCACCGACGGTCGCCATCTCGCAGGCGCCCCTCGCCGAGGTACTCACCTCACTGAGGCAAGCAGGCTTCGCTCCGGCAGGCGAGGACGCATCCGGCGCGGTGCTGGATCTGCGCCCGCGCGGCGCACGGCTGGTGGTGCCGCGGTCGCGTCCCCGCTACGCCGGACCGCTTCCGCCCAACGACGAACAGCTCGAAACGCTGGTACGCACGCTGCGCGCCGGCGACCGCGCCGCGTCCGCCCCGGCGAGTACACCGGTGCGCGGAGACGGCAGCCGTACGGGTGGTGCGGCAACGATGGCGCTGCTGCAACTGGCGGTCCATGCCAAGCGCAGTGTGACCCTCGGATACGTCGACGCACAGGGCACCGCAACCCGTCGCATCGTGGACCCGGTCAGCATCGCGGGCGGACAGCTCGACGCATTCGACCCCGCGACCGGCTCGGTGCGCAGTTTCGTGCTGCACCGTGTCGCGTCGGTCGCGCTGGTGGACTGAGTCTGCCGCTCGTCACACCGCAGGCACTGATGCTCGCGCGTTCGCGTCGACAACGAATTGGTTGCCGGGGCGAGGAAGTCCGTAGTGGCCACGCAACGTCGTCTCGGTGTATTCGGTGCGGAACAGTCTGCGCTCCTGCAGGATCGGCACCACCCGGTCGACGAAGAGCTCGAGGCCGGACGGCAAGACCGCCGGCATGATGTTGAATCCGTCGGCGGCGCCGCTGCGGAACCAGTGTTCGATCGTGTCCGCAACCTGCTCGGCTGTGCCTGCGAACGTGCGGTGTCCACGGCCGCCCCCGAGACGCGCGATGAGCTCACGCACCGTCAACCTGTCACGGCGGCCAAGTTGCACGATCAGTGTGTACCGGCTCTTGGCTCCTTCGATCTCGTCTTCCGACGGCAGATCTTCCGGCAGTTCCCGATCGAGATCGAGGTCCTCGGGTGCAAGCCCGAAGCGCTCGGCGAGCTGGTCTCGCGCATACTCGGGTGAGATAAGCCGGGCGAGTTCGGCGTCGAGTTCGCGGGCCTGTTCCTCCGTGTCGCCGATGACGGGCACTATCCCGGGGAGAATCAGCACCTGGTCGGGATTGCGTCCGACTTTCGCGACCCGGTCCTTGACGTCGTCGTAGAAGGCCTTGCCCTCTTCGAAGGTGGGCTGCGCCGTGAAGATCGCCTCTGAGTAGAGCGCGGCGAAATCTTTACCGTTCTCCGATGACCCGGCCTGCACGAGCAGCGGATATCCCTGCGGGGAGCGGGGAACGTTGAGCGGTCCGGCGACCTTGAAGAACTCGCCGTCGTGGTCGAACCCGTGGACCTTCGCCGAATCGGAATGGACGGCCGATTCCTTGTCCGCAACGATCGCGTCGTCTTCCCAGCTGTCCCACAGCTTCGTGGAGACCTCGACGAACTCGGCGGCGCGCTGGTAACGGGTCTTGTGCGCGGGCACGCCGTCGAGACCGAAGTTGCGGGCGGCGGCGTCGCCCGCGGTGGTGACGATGTTCCAGCCGGCCCGGCCCCCGCTCACGAAGTCGAGGGAGGCGAAGCGACGCGCGAGGTTGTAGGGCTCGTTGTAGCTCGTCGATGCCGTGGCGATCAAACCGATCCTCGACGTCGCTGCTCCGATGGCCGTCAGGATGATCGTCGGTTCGAGCTTGCCAGAGGGGCGCCGCTCGGGAACGCCCATCAGAACGGGGCTGTCGGCAAGGAACACTGAGTCGAACTTCCCACGCTCGGCAAACTGTGCGAGCGAGATGTAATGGCCGATATCGAGGTTCGCGTTCGGGTCGCTCTCGGGAAGTCGCCACGCGGCCTCGTGATGCCCGATCGGCATCAGGAAGACGTTGAGGTGAAGCGTGCGGTTCTCAGGTGTACTTGTCATCACTTCTCCTGCTGGGAAAGGGTTTCGACGCCGAGAGCGCCGAGAAGGGTGTCTCTGATCTGACGAAAACCGGGATCGTCGAAGGATCGGGGCTTCGGGAGGTCGACGATCCTGTCGACCTCGATTCGCCCCTCGTGTAGTACCACGACGCGGTCGGCGAGCATGATCGCTTCGTCCACATCATGGGTGACGAGCAGGACGGTGGGCCGGTGCCTTTCGATCAGCTGGTCGAGGAGGCCGTGCATCTTGATGCGCGTCAGCGCGTCCAGGGCGCCGAACGGCTCGTCGGCAAGCAGAAGCCTGGGATCTCGCACGAGTGCGCGGGCCAACGCGACCCGCTGTTGCTCACCGCCCGACAGGTCGAGCGGCCACGCATCCTCGCGACCGGTCAGACCTACTTCGCAGAGAAGCGCACTTCCTTTCTCCCGGTCTTTGTGGCCGAGCCCGAGTGTCACGTTGTCGAGCACGCGGAGCCATGGAAGCAGTCTCGAATCCTGGAAGGCAACCGAAATCTCTTCGGGAACAGAAAGAGTTCCACCGTGGACCTCGACGTCGTAGTCGAGGCCAGCAAGTGCGCGCAGCAACGTGGATTTGCCGGATCCACTCTTGCCGAGCAATGCCACGAACTGTCCGTCGGGAATGTCGAGGTCGAGTTCGTCGAGGACATGCCTGTCGCCGAAACCGCGGATCAGGCCACGGATCTGCACTGCGCTCATCCGCCGAGCGTCTTCCGCCAGGCGAGCGCACGCCGCTCGAGTGCGCGCAGTCCAGCGTCGGAGAGCAATCCGAACACGGCGTAGACGACGAGACCGACGAGGATGACGTCGGACTGACCGTAGTTCTGCGCATTGTACATCATCTTGCCCAGCCCGGTGACGGCGTTGATGCCCTCGACCACTATGAGCGTGAGCCACGCCCCCGTGACGGACAACCGAAGTCCGAGAAAGAACCCGGGCAGGGCACCGGGCAATACGACCTTGCGGATGAATGCGGCACGGGAGAGCCTCAGGACCTCGGAGAGTTCGACGTACCGCTGGTCGATGGCGGTCAGCGAGTTGTGTGTCTGGATGTACATGTGTACGACGACACCCAGCGCGATGATCGTGATCTTGAAGGTCTCACCGATGCCGAGCCACAGGATCAGCAGCGGAATCAGGCCGAGTGTCGGAATCGCACGTTTGACCTGTACGGGCCCGTCGATCAGCGCTTCGCCAGTGCGGGTGAGGCCGGACGCCAAGGCAAGAGCGGTACCGATGGCCACACCGATCACGAACCCGAGGCCTGCCCGGCCCAGTGAGGTCAGGACATGCTGTTGCAGGACGCCATCGGAGATGAGTTCGATTGCAGTGGACACAACCGTCCAGGGCGCCGACAGTTTGCGCTCGTCGATCAATCCCGCAGCCGATCCGATCGCCCAGACCGCGAGCAGAATCACTACACCGGCCATACGGGAGAAGGGGAATGCCTTGCGAAGACCGAGTCTTCGGATCGGTCGGATTCCGCCGCCCGCCATGGGTTCGTGGGCGAGTGCGTCGGGACGGATTCCCGGCGGCTTGATCAGTGTTTCGGTCACAAGTCCGCTCCTACGCGATAAATTTCCGGAACAGATTCGTAGGCAAGGGTTTCGAATCTACGGTCGAACAAGTCTTCAGCGTCGACCTCGGAGAACCAACCGCCCTCGGCGAGGATGTCTGCAGTCTCCTGCGTCCACTGGATGGCGTAATCCCACGACGACGGGTACCGCGGCTCCTGACCGACCGAATCGATGATGCGCTTGCCGTCCTCGAACGACACACCTTCGGAATCGACGTAATACGCCTGGATCCACTTATCGGGGTTCTCCCAGGCCCACACGTCACTTCGAGCCCAGAGCGGGATGACCGACTTGATCGCGGCAGCCTTCGCTGGATCTTCAAGCACCGAGACCGGCGCCCAGAGCACCGACAGAGCATCTACCTCCGGTGTGACGATGCCGCGCGCGCCCTCGTCACCGTACTCATCGAGATACTTGGTCAGTGACGGCTCGCTCAGGGGTGCCACGTCGACCTGCCCCGACTGGAGCGCGGTGAGGAACTGAGTGCTGGGCAGCTCGACGATCTCCACTTCATCGAATCCGATCCCGAGAGTCTTCAATGTCCGGAGCACGACGACACCCTGCGCCTGTCCTGGCGAGACCGCGATCTTCCTACCTCGCAGATCGTCGAGCGACTCCACCTCCGAACCGGGCGACGTCGCGAGCTCGTACTGCGCCTTGTCCTTCTCTTTGACCGCGACGATCTTGGCGTCGAAGCCGGTGGCGGCGGCCTGAATCGGGGGTACAGCGGCGTTGGTCGCAAGAGCGATCGCGTCACCACGGAATCCCTGGATGACGTCTGGTCCCGCAGAAACGTCCGGCCAATCCGACACAGTGAATCCCAGCTCGTCGATCAAGCCGGACGCCTCGAGTTGAACTTTCGTCGTCTTGGTGGCAAGGCTCAACGAGGTACCGGCAGGCACGTCGTCGGGAATCGGTGCATCTGCCGCGAGGCCGCCCCCTCCCGAATCGGTAGCGCACCCGGCGAGCACAAGGCTCGCTACCGCAGCAACCGCGAGTGCATCCCGCGCTTTTCGAGCGCGGCCGAGTACAGCAGATGACATCTGGTCCCCCGAAGGTCGGTGTGTGGATCGTGTGACGGGCACGCTAACCCCGGGGATCTCCCCCGGACCAGGGATAGGCGCTGCGTGAACTTAAGTCACCCTTTTTTGCAAACTGGATTTTTCTGGAATTTGACGTATGGTGTGGCTCGTTGAGTAATTGCCACTTCGAAAAGAGGAGCGACAATGGCCGACAAGGGAAAAACACTCAAGAAACCCGCGCAGTCCATGAAAGAACGCCGGGAAGAAAAGCGCCAGAAGGCAGCGGATGCCGGAGAATTCATCCGCAAACGGAAGCGGAGCTGAGACCGGCGAACGCCATGACTACCGAAACTGCAGTGCTCGAAGCACTGTACGAAACGATCCGCGACCTGCCGGTTCATTCGGTCGGCAGCGAGGCGCGAAGCAACGGATATCGAGCAGCCCTGGCCCGCGCACGAGTGTTCGTCCTCGACGAACGAGCCGGAGCGATCAGAACACCGGCATGAGATGAGAAAAACGGTGACCGAATGAAACGGACGCTACACGCCCTGGACAGAATTCAGGAAAGACTCGAAGGGGAATTGGATTCCGTGACGGTCTCGTCGGAAAAGGAAGCCGGATACCGATCCGGGATTTCGGAGGCGCTCGTGTGCGTGATGGAGGTGCGCCGATCGCTGACGAGCTGACCCCGCGGTGGATCGACACCGCTGCGGGTCGGAACTGGTGATGTCCGGACGCATGGGCGGCGCGCAGGTGGCGCGCCGCCCTCCGCATCTGGACAATGGAGGAGTTCTACTTTTCTCTCACCAGGAGGCTTCGTGGCCGACGGACCGTTGATCGTCCAGTCAGACAAGACCGTGCTGCTCGAGGTCGACCACGAATTGGCGAACGCAGCCCGGCAGGCCATCGCTCCCTTCGCGGAACTCGAGCGGGCACCCGAGCACGTCCACACCTACCGGGTCACTCCGCTGGCACTGTGGAACGCACGCGCAGCAGGCCATGACGCCGAACAGGTCGTCGACGCGCTCGTCACATACTCACGCTTCGCTGTGCCGCAGCCGCTGCTCGTCGACATCGTCGACACCATGGGCCGGTACGGCCGCCTCCAGCTCGTGAAGAATCCCGCCCACGGACTGACGCTCGTCAGCTTCGACAACGCGGTGCTGATCGAGATCATGCGCAACAAGAAGATCGCGCCGATGCTCGGCGCGCGCATCGACGACGACACGGTGCTCGTGCACCCCAGCGAACGCGGTCGTCTCAAGCAGATGCTGCTCAAGGTGGGTTGGCCGGCGGAGGATCTCGCCGGGTACGTCGACGGTGAGGCGCACACTATCGACCTCGACTTCGAGACACATCCGTGGCATCTGCGCGACTACCAGGAGATGGCCGCGGATTCCTTCTGGGACGGCGGGTCCGGTGTCGTCGTGCTGCCCTGCGGTGCAGGCAAGACGATGGTGGGCGCGGCCGCCATGGCGAAGGCCGGTGCCACCACACTGATCCTCGTGACGAACACCGTCGCGGGTCGGCAGTGGAAACGCGAGTTGATCGCACGCACCTCGCTCACCGAGGAAGAGATCGGCGAGTACTCGGGTGAGAAGAAGGAGATCCGCCCGGTGACCATCGCCACCTACCAGGTGGTCACCCGTAAGACGAAGGGTGAGTACCGCCACCTCGAGCTGTTCGATTCCCGCGACTGGGGACTGATGATCTACGACGAGGTGCACCTGCTCCCGGCACCCGTATTCCGGATGACGGCGGATCTGCAGTCGCGGCGACGCCTCGGACTGACCGCCACGCTCGTGCGTGAGGACGGACGCGAAGGCGACGTGTTCTCCCTCATCGGACCCAAGCGATACGACGCGCCGTGGAAGGACATCGAAGCGCAGGGCTGGATCGCCCCGGCCGACTGTGTGGAGGTGCGTGTCACGCTCACCGATGCCGAACGGATGGCGTACGCGGTGGCCGAACCGGAAGAGCGCTACAAGCTGTGCTCGACGGCACGCACCAAGAACGCGGTGGTCAAGTCGATCCTCGCCCGCCACCCGAACTCGCCGACACTCGTCATCGGCGCCTATCTCGATCAGCTCGACGAGCTCGGTGAGGCGCTCGATGCTCCGGTGATCAAGGGTTCGACGCGCAGCAAGGAACGCGAGTTGTTGTTCGATCGCTTCCGCAACGGCGAGGTCGATGTGCTCGTCGTGTCGAAGGTCGCGAACTTCTCGATCGACCTGCCGGAGGCGTCGGTGGCGGTGCAGGTGTCGGGTACGTTCGGGTCGCGACAGGAAGAGGCCCAGCGGCTCGGGAGGCTCCTGCGCCCGAAGCAGGACGGCGGGCAGGCGCACTTCTACTCGGTCGTCTCACGCGACACCCTCGACGCCGAGTACGCCGCGCACCGTCAGCGATTCCTTGCCGAACAGGGCTACGCATACCGGATCACCGACGCCGACGACCTGCTGGGACCTCAGATCGGCTGAGCTGATGTCCTGGAAGGGGACGGCCACGGCCGTCGCCGCAGTGCGTCCGTAATCGTGGCGGCCGCCAAGAAGGGGTGGCGGGACCTCGTCGCGCTCGAAGACGTCCTAGGCTCGACGTCGTGAGCATGCGTGCAGGAATCGTCGTGACCGGGACCGAGATACTCACGGGCAGGATCACCGACCAGAACGGGCCGTGGCTGTCCCACCAGCTCCTGATACTCGGCGTCGACGTCGCCCACATCACGATCTGCGGCGACCGGCCCACCGACCTGATCGCACAACTACGCTTCCTCGCTGATCAGGACGTCGACCTCATCGTCACCAGCGGTGGTCTCGGCCCCACTGCCGACGACCTCACCGTCGCTACCGTCGCCGAGTTCTGCACTCGCGAGCTACGGCTCGACCCCGAACTCGAAGAACACATCGCGGGCATCATCCGCCACCACCGCCCGCACACCCCCGACCTCGACGCAGGGCCGACGCGTATCGGGATCCGCAAGCAGGCGCAGATCCCGACCGGTGCCACCGCCCTACCGCCGACCGGCACAGCACCGGGCGTGGTAATCCCCGCAGTAGCCGGTGACCGGCCGGTCCCGACCATCGTCATCCTCCCCGGTCCTCCCGGAGAACTACAGGCGATGTGGCCCAGCGCGATCACCTCACCAGCGGTCGCCGAGGTGCTGACCCGAGCCGACGACCTGCAGCAGGAAACCGTGCGCGCCTACGGATTGCACGAGGCACAACTCGCCGAGACACTGCGCCGAGCCGAAGCAGAGATCGCCGACCTCGATCGACTCGAGATCACCACATGTCTTCGAGACGGTGAACTCGACATGGTGACCCGATTCGCCTCCGGCGACGCGGACCTCTATCGCCGTCTTCTCGACGTTCTCGCCGAACATCATGGACGCCAGATCTTCTCGACCGACGGCTCCACCATCGAAGACCAGCTGATCGACGCCCTCGCGGGCCGGCTGATCGCGACTGCGGAGTCGTGCACGGGCGGGCTCATCGCTGCGCGTCTCACCGACCGCCCCGGGTCGTCGTCCTATGTCGTGGGCGGCGTCGTCTCGTACTCCAACGAGGCGAAGTCCGATCTGCTCGACGTACCGGCCGAGATGATCGCCGCGCACGGTGCGGTGAGCGAACGAGTCGCCGCAGCCATGGCCGAGGGCGCCAGATCCCGTCTCGGGGCCGACGTCGCGGTCTCTACCACCGGGATCGCTGGCCCCGGCGGTGGCACCGAAGCCAAGCCGGTGGGCACAGTCTGCTTCGGCGTCGCGATCGACGGACGGCCGACATACGCCATCACCCGCCGCTTCCCCGGGGACCGCGAACGAGTCCGAACCCTCACCACCACAGCCGCACTGCATCTGGTTGTCGCACAACTCGAACGAGGTTGAATCTGTATCTCTGTCAGAGCCCACTGGCCCGGACGAGTCGATATTCCTGCTCGGGTCGTCCGGTGCTGCCGTATCTCAGCTGCATCCGCAGTTGCCCTTTCGCAACGAGGGCTGCCAGGTAGCGCTGAGCGGTCGCGCGCGACATCCCCGTTGCCATCGCGACCTCACCGGCCGACAGTGGTTGCGACGATTCCCGAAGCGCGTTCATCACAAGATCTTTGGTAACCGAACGCGCTAGCGGCGCAGCGGAGGTGGAGGTCGGCAGCACGGGACGCAGCGCAGCGAGTGCCGTGTCGATCTCGGTTTGGGTGAGTTCCGCCGACGAGACGATGCGTCGATACTGCGCGTATGCGGCGAGTCTGCGCGCCAGTTCGGTATTGGAGAACGGTTTGACGAGGTAGACCAGCGCCCCGGCAGTCATTGCCTGCCGTACCGTGATGCCTTCACCGGCAGCGCCGAGGACGAAACTGTCGCAGTCCAGTTCGCGGATCAGGTCGACCCCCGACCCGTCGGGGAGATACACGTCCACCAGCGCCAGGTCGACCGGGGTACGCCGGACCGCGTCCCGCGCCGCAGCGACACTGCCCACCGTGTTCACGACCGTGAAGCCGGCGACGCCCGACACCACCTGCGCGTGTAGGTCGGCGACGCGGAAATCGTCGTCGACGACGAGCACCGTCAGATCTGATCCGCCCACCGCGTGTCTCCTTCGTCGAGAACTCCGGCGAGAGTTGCGAGGAACACCGCGCCACCGGTCGGGTTGTCCGGGCTTCGATGTCCGCCGCGATCGACCAGGCGCACATCTCCCCCGTGGTCACGTGCGATCTGCCGCGCCAAGGCCAGTCCCATCCCACGTCCACCCGGTACCCCGCTGTCGATGTGGGTGGTAGCACCCTCCACGAAGACGTCGGAAAGCTCGGCCGCAACGCCGTTTCCGGTATCGGCGACCGTAATGTGCAGATCCGCGCTGTCCTCGACGAGCTCGATTTCCACTTCCGCCGGGCGATGACCGCTCTCCTTTGCCGCCTCGATCCCATTGTCGAGCAGGTTCCCGAGAACGGTTGTCACATCGACGGGGACGCGCAACACGCCGTGCACCCACGTGTTCTCCCCCAGAACCAGGCGGACGCCACTCTCACGCGCATGGGACGCCTTCGCGGTGAGGAACGCGTGCAGATACGGGTCGGCCACGGTGCCGATACCGTCGAGCTGCTGCCCCAGAGGTCCCGACCCGATGATCTGCTCGATGAAGTCGGCGGCCTGCGTCGTGCGTCCCCGCTGCAGAAGCCCGTTCAACAAGTGGAGCCGATTGGCGAACTCGTGCCGCTGCGCACGCAATGCCGTGGTGAGCGACTGGACGGCCCCGAGTTCACGTGTGAGGTTCTCGATGTCGGTGCGGTCGCGCACCGACATCACCGTGCCGAGATTCTTTCGATCACGTACCACCCGCCGCGCGACCGCGACGACAACCCGGTCTCCTGCGGTCGCCGCGACCGGCATGCTCTGCGCATCGTGCAGGATGTCCAGCAGACGCGGACTGATCCCGATCTCGTCGATCGGATCGCCTGCGCCGCCGTGCAGGTTCAGCAGTCGGCGCGCTTCTGAGTTGACCACGGTCACGGTGCCGCTCGCGTCCGTGGCGACCACACCATCAGAGATTCCGTGCAGCACCACCTCCTGCTCGCGGACGAGCTCCGCGAGCTGATCGGGTTCGAGACCGAGCGTGAGTGTTTTCCACCGGTTCGCCAGCAGTATCGACCCGGCGGTCCCGAACGCCAACGCCCCGAGCGCAATCAGAGCCGCATAGCCGAGGTCGCTTCGCAGGTCGGAATGAACCCGGTCGGTAGAGATCCCGACGCTCACCTCTCCAACGACAACGGACTCTCCGGCAACAACGGACTCTCCGGCAACACTGTCCGACGCGGGGCCCGTCACGGGCACCTTCGCGCGGACGGACTGCCCGAGTGTTCCGGACTCGCTCACCACCACCTCGCGTCCGGCCAGAGCCTCGGCCGGATCCGTGCTGACCCGCAGGCCGAGCAACCGCGGGTCCGGGTGTGCGAGCCGCAATCCCTTCTCGTCGGTGATCACGACGAACAGTGCCCCGGTCGCGGCCCGTACGGATTCGGCGGCCGCCTGCAGTTCCCCGTCCGCCAGTTCCGGATTGTCGGGTCCGACCACCCCGTCGTCGGCCGCCGCGAGCCGGGCCACCTCACCGCGCACGGTCTCGTCTGCGGCGACGGTCCTCGCGACTGCAAGCGCACGCTGCCCGTGTTCGTCGGTGACCCTTTTCTCCGTGGTCGTGGCGAACACCGCGAACCCGATACCGAGGGTGACCGCCACGACCGCGGACTGCAGCAGCAACACCTGCGTGCGGAGTTTCACGGCGTCCCCGGATCTGTCGACATTTCAGCTCTGCCACACACATGCCCAGTGTGGACCGTGACGTTGCTCAGCCGAATGGAATCTGCCCGATGAGCACCGCGGTCACGAGCATCGCGAGCGACACCAGCACCGCCCGCCACAACACCTTCTTGTGGTGGTCGGCGAGGTGCACCCCGGCGAGGGTGACGAGGAGCAGGATCGCGGGAACCAGCGGGCTCTGCATGTGGACGGGTTGGCCGGTGATCGATGCGCGCGCCATCTCGACAGGCTCGATCCCGTACTGTGCCGCGGTCTCGGCGAGAACGGGCAGCACCCCGAAGTAGAACGCGTCGTTGGTCATGAAGAAGGTCATCGGAATGCTCAACACACCGGTGATCACGGCGAGGAACGGCCCGAACGAATCGGGGATCACTCCGGTCAGCCACAGCGCCATCGCCTCGACCATTCCGGTGCCCTGGAACACGCCGGTCAGGACGGCGGCGGCGAACACCATGGCGACCACCGACACGATGCTCGACGAGTGACGCACAATTGCCGCGGACTGATCGGCGATCCGGGGGAAGTTCACGGCCAGCGCAATGCCTGCGGCGATCATGAACAGAACCGGGATTGGCAGGATGTCCAGTCCGAGGACCACCAGCAATGCGACGGTCAGGGCCGCGTTGAACCACAACAACCGTGGACGAAGGGTGGGGCGGTCCGGGTCGAGCCCGTCCACGAATCCGTCTGTGCCACCGGTCTCGTCGTTGTCATCACCCGTTCCGGTAGAGCCGCCCGTACCACCCGAGCCGACACGGGCCGGAATCCGCTCGGAGGTGAGGACGAGTGTGCCGATCCTTCGCCGCTCCATGATTCCGAGGTGGAATGCGAAGCCCAGCACGACGACCAGACCCACCACGAGCGACGGGATCATGGGCACGAACACATCCGACGGCGACAGACCCAACGCACTCGCGGCACGGACCGTCGGGCCTCCCCACGGGATGATGTTCATCGTCGCGTTCGCCAGTCCTGCAACCACAGTGAGCACAACGGGACTCACCTTCAGTTTCATGTACAGGGGGAGCATCGCAGACGTGGTGATGATGAACGTCGTCGAACCGTCACCGTCGAGCGAAACCACCATCGCGAGCACCGCGGTACCCACGACAAGTCGCGCTGGATCGTTGCGCACCAGCCTCAGGATGAGGCGAACGAGCGGATCGAACAGGCCGACGTCGATCATGATCCCGAAGAAGATGATCGCGAAGAACAACAACGCCGCGGTCGGAGCAAGGGATTCGACACCGCCGACGATCATGTCGCCGATGTCGGTACCGGCGCCGGCGATGAGCCCGAACGCCACGGGGACGAGGATCAGGCCCACTACGGGAGTCGCCCGCTTCGACAGAACGAGATACATGAAGACGGCGACCATGAGGAAGCCGAGACCTACCAGCATCGAGCGCACTCACTTTCTCGAGTCCGGATGCGGTCGGCACATGCCACCTGCGCCCCGTTTGTACGGCCGGGCGAGATGCTGGAAGTGGTAACCGTGAATCCATCCGGTTGTGACATCAACTACAACGAGTGTGGGGTGCGTCACCGGGGCCGGTCACGCTTGAGTGCGATAGTCCCGTTGTGTGCATTGTGCTCGAGTACGTGGCCGAGCTCGTCCCATAAGCTGTGGGTGTGCGCCGATTCGAGTTCCCCGTCGACCTGCCCCATGCCAAGAGCGTGAACCAGACGCTCGCCGAGGTCCGCAGCCTGCGGCGCTCCGGTGTGATCGTCGCGGTGTTGTGTGCCGCTGCCGCGGCGTGGCTGATCTACCTCGGCAAGCCGTGGTCGTACGTGGTGGGCGCAGTGCTGGTCGTCGCAACACTCACATCACTGTGGGTGGCGCTCTGGGCACCACGCAAGATCGGCACCATCGAGGAGCTCTACCACGACAGCCCGCTGGTCCCGGCGGTCGTCGCAGCAACACGTGCCCGCGGCATGACGCTGCTCGCCCTCATCGATATCGCGAAACCGGAGGCAGGCGCTCGCCACTACGCGCTGGTTACCCGCGACGTCCTGGCGATCCCCGGGCACCGCGCACGCGTCGGCGAACAGGTGCCGTCGGTAGCCGTGCTGTCCGACCGCACGACGAAGAACAAGACGGATGCCTGGCAGATGGCCAGCCCCATGCCGCTCGCATGGGGCACCCGCGACACGAAGGTTCTGGCCGAAGCCGCGGGCTCGATCGACAATGCCGAATGGAAGCTACTCGCGAACAAGCTGAAGCTCGTGGACGAGGTCAACTCCACCGACGAGCGACGCATGGTGCTCGAAGGTAAGGATCTTCCACCGGAGCTGCGCTGACATGGAACCTCGGGCTGACATGGAACCTCGGGCTGACATGGAACCTCGGACGCTCACCGACGGCAGGGTGACCCTGTCGCCGCCCCGGCCCGCAGACATCGACACCATCACCGAGGCCTGCCGGGACGCGGCGATCGCGGAATGGACGACCGTGCCTGCTCCATACGAACGGGCCGACGCCGTTCGGTTCGTCGGCGATATCGTTCCAGCGAAATGGGAACGCGGCTTTCCGGATTGGGCTATTCGCACGAGCGACCACGGGCCCCTGTGCGGCATGGTCGGTTTCGTTGCGCGTGGAGACACAGAACCCGAGATCGGATACTGGGTGGCGCCCGACGCGCGGCAGCAGGGCCTGGCGACCGCTGCGGTGCGGCTCGCGTGCGACTTCGCATTCAGCTCTGAAGGTATGGGCGTATGGCGGATCGCATGGCGCGCGTTCGTCGGCAACGTGTCATCGGCATCGGTTGCCCGGCATGCCGGGTTCCGGTTCGAAGGTGTCGCGCGACACGGACTGCTGCAGCGAGGCACCCCGCGCGACGCGTGGGTCGCCGGACTGCTGCCCGACGACCCCCGCACGCCCGGCGACGCCTGGCCGATCTGAGTACCCGTCACGCGAGATGCGGAAGCACTTCCTTCTCGAGCATCTCCAGTCCGGACGTGTCGTACGCGGCTTCGGGTACGTAGAAGATCGCGTACTCGAGGCCCTGATTCTTCAACGCCGTGAGGTTCTCCACGATCTGCTCAGGGGTTCCCACGGCGGGCATTCCACGGAACGCGTCGAGCGCGCCGTCGGCCTTCTCAGCACCGACGATCGGTTCGAGACGGCTACGAAGTTGCTCGAGCCGGTCCTGGACTTCCTTCTCCGTCCGACCGATCGCGACGTTGTAGTTCGCCGAACGCACGATCGCGTCGAAGTCGGTGCCGACCTCCGCGCAGTGGTTGCGCAGGATCTCCGACTTGTGGGCGAACCCCTCTGGGGTGCCGTCGAAGTTGGTGTACTGCGCGTATTTCGCGGCGATCTTCAAGGTGACCTTCTCGCCGCCACCCGCGATCCACAGCGGGATACCGTCGTCCTGCAACGGAAGCGGACGGCAGATCGCTCCGTCGACCTGGTAGTACTTGCCGTCGAGAGTAGCGACGCCGTCGGTCCACGCCTGCTTGAAGATCTGCACGCCTTCGTCGAGGCGACCCAACCGCTCCCCCGCCGACGGAAACCCGTAACCGTATGCGCGCCACTCGTTCTCGTACCAGCCGCCGCCGATACCCATCTCGATGCGGCCACCGGAAATGATGTCGGCAGTGGCCGCTACCTTCGCCAGATAGGCGGGGTTGCGGTAGGCCATCGCCGTGCACATCTGCCCGATGCGTACGCGGTCCGTCACCGCCGCAAACGCCGACACCAGCGACCATGCCTCCTGGGTCGCTTCCTCCGACGGTGCGGGCACCGTGTGGAAGTGGTCGTACACCCAGATCGACTCCCACGGGCCCTTGTCGGCGCGCTGCGCGAGATCACGCATGACCCGCCACTGATCGACGGGGTCGATACCGACGAGGTCGAGTCGCCAGCCCTGGGGAACGAAGTAGCCGAAGCGCATACGAGTCCTTTCTGACGGTGATCGGTCCGCCGGGCGAAATCGAGAACCCGGCACTGCACCATCGAGTATCGCGGACTCCACAGCAGCATGCAGTCGACAGGACCGCGAGATCGTATTCTGAATTATGCCGCCGAGCCCTTTCGTCCCGCCGCCGTACCGCAACGGAGTCGGTGACACGGCGCTCGTCGCCGGAATCATCGCCGCAGTATCCGCTTTCCTGCCCATCGTCGGCGACCTGATCACGATCCCTGCCGGACTGATCGCAGTGGTGTGCGGCTGGATCGGGCTGGTGCGCGTGGAGAACGGTGTGGCCGACAACCACCGGAATGCCATGATCGGGGCCGTACTCGGCATTGCAGGATTGTTCGTCGTGTTCCTGGTCTTCGTCGCGACCCACAGCCCGGGCCAATAGGGCAGGCCGTGCGACCAGAGCAGACCGTGCGACCAGAGCAGACCGTGCGACCAGAGCAGACCAGGGCACCGCACGCAGCATAACCACACTTATGTACCATTGTCTGTGCTGCTCAGAAAGCTGACATTGCAGCCCGAGTCGGTCCGGTACGGCGCGCTACTACCCGAGTACGGACGGTCGAAGCGCGTCATCTGTGAGGAACGAATGTCACACGAATTGCACCACTTCACCATGGGCTTGTGGGTGCTGGGATTGGCGTATGCGGTATCCGTCGTGGGTGCCTACACCGGTTTGTCGTGTGCCCATCAGGCCGCCAGGCATCCACCCGGGAGCACCCGCAGAGGATGGCTGCTGATGGCCTCGGTCGCCATCGGCGGCGTGGGGATCTGGCTGATGCATTTCATGGGAATGATGGGCTTCGACGTGCCCGCCACACTGGTCCGGTACGACCTCGGACTGACGGTGTTCTCAGCGGTGGTGGCCGTGGCCGCGACCCTGTTCGGACTCTGGCTCGTCACGCTACGAACATTCGCCGGCCGGCGGTTGCCCCGTGCACTCACCCTGTCCGTCGGCGGGCTGCTGATGGGCCTGGCAGTGAGTCTGATGCACTACAGCGGCATGGCCGCGATCCGCATCCAAGGCACCCTCACACACACGCCGATGTTCGTCGTGGCCTCGGTGATCATCGGGATCGTCGCCGCCACCGCCGCGCTGTGGCTGGCAGGAGTCGCCGAACGACACCTCACGCGTATCGCGGGAGCCTTGATCATGGGGTGCGCCGTAGTCGCATTGCACTACACGGGCATGGCCGGGACGCAGGCCACAGTCGATCCGACCGCACAGGCACCGGAGGGGCTGACCGTCCTGTCGCTGCTGCTGCCTGCATATGCCCTCGGCATGATCGTGCTGGCCGTGCCGATCGTCGCGTTGCTGCTCGCGCCGCAGACCACAGAAGCTCATTACGACACGAAGATCGCGCAGTTGACCGCGCTCGGTGCGGCCGAGGCCGTCGACTCACCTCAGCAGGGCACGCCCGCGTAAAGAAGTCGTCAGGACATCGCACGGAAGCGTCAGGATTTCGCATGGATCCGGCCGGGTCTGCTCCGGCGGCGCGATGGTGTGGTGCGGCGCCGACCGGCGCCGCACCATGTCGACGACAGGAAACGAGATGGCCGACGTCGCATATGTGACGCTGATGATCGCCGGAATCGTGATGTGCGCGCTCACGTTGCGCGCACTCCACGGCAGTGCCCCTCACAGCAACTCCTCCCAGAGCACAGGAGAACGCTGATGACGTGGGCAGGGGTGACGACCACCGCGCTGATCGTGATCGCAGCGGCGATGGTGGTGTACCTCCTGGTCGCGTTGCTCGATCCGGAGAGGTTCTGACGCCGCGATGACTCCTGCTCTTGCTGCGGGGCTGCAGATCGCGCTGGTCGTCGCAGTGCTCGCAGTGTTGTATGTCCCCGTCGGCGACTACATGGCGAAGGTGTACACCACCGACACCGACCTGCGGACGAAGGATCTGCGGATCGAGTCGATTCTCTATCGGGCGTGCCGGATCGACTCCCGCGCGGAACAGACCTGGTACGGGTATGCCACGAGCGTGCTGGGCTTTTCACTCGCGAGCGCGCTCTTCCTCTACGGTCTGCAACGCGTCCAAGGTGTGCTGCCGCTCAACAACGATCTCGAAGGCGTCAGCCCCGCCGTCGCGTTCAACACCGCGATCTCGTTCGTCACCAACACCAACTGGCAGTCGTACGTACCCGAGACCACCATGAGTCCGCTGACGCAGTCGGCCGGACTCGCGGTGCAGAACTTCGTGTCCGCCGCGGTGGGCATGGGTGTCGCCGTCGCATTGATCCGCGGGCTCGTTCGCGTCGGCCGGGGCGGAGAGATCGGCAATTTCTGGGTCGATCTCACCCGCGGTACGCTGCGCATCCTGCTTCCCCTCTCGTTCGTCATCGCGCTGATCCTGCTGAGTCAAGGCGTGATCCAGTCCTACCGGAGCGGTTTTGCCGCAACGGGACTCGACGGACATGCGCTGACCACCGCGCTGGCTCCGGTCGCATCGCAAGAGGCGATCAAGGAACTGGGAACCAACGGTGGCGGCGTGCTCGCCGCGAACTCGGCGCACCCGTTCGAGAACCCGACACCGGTGAGCAACATCGTGGAGATCATTGCGATCCTGCTCATTCCGGTCGCGCTCACCCGCACGTTCGGCACCATGATCGGTAACCGCAGGCAGGGTCTCACTGTGCTGGCCGTGATGGCGACCCTCTACACCGCGGTGCTCGCGGTGACGCTCGCGGCCGAATCCCGCACGCACGGTGTCGCCGCCGACGCAGCGGGAGCGATGCTGGAAGGCAAAGAAGTCCGATTCGGCATTCCAGGATCGACGCTCTTCGCGGTGTCCACCACCGGCACGAGCACCGGTGCGGTGAACTCCGCACACGACAGTATGTCGCCGCTCGGCGGCGGCGCCGTCCTGCTCAACATGTTGTTCGGCGAAATCGCGCCGGGCGGTGTCGGAACCGGGTTGTACGGAGTTCTCGTCGTCGCGATGGTCGCGGTGTTCGTCGGCGGCCTGCTCGTCGGCCGCACCCCCGAGTTCCTCGGTAAGAAACTGCGCACCCGCGAGATCACCCTCGCGGCGCTGAGCATCCTGGTGATGCCTGCGCTCGTGCTGGCCGGCACCGCGATCGCCGTCGTCCTGTCGGCAACGGCAGGTGCCCTCGGCAACTCGGGAGACCCCGGAACACCGGGAGCGATCCACGGATTCACCGAAGTGCTCTACGCATACGCATCGGCGGCGAACAACAACGGCAGCGCCTTCGGCGGCCTCACCGTCACGAACGACTGGTTCCAAGCGAGCCTTGGGATGTGCATGTTGTTCGGACGCTTCCTGCCGATCGTGTTCGTCCTCGCGCTCGCCGGCTCTCTGGCGTCTGCGCAGCGTGTGCCCACCGGCGCCGGAACCTTGCCCACCTCGGGCGTCGCATTCGCCGGACTACTGACCGGAACAGCTGTACTGGTGGCCGCACTGACCTTCTTCCCTGCCCTTGCGCTGGGCCCGATCGCGGAGGCATTGCATTGACCGCGTCCACTACTCCCCACACCTCCGACCCGCACCCTGCCGTGCCTCACACTGCCGGGACGCACCCCGACCGCATCACCGCGGGTGTGTTCGACCCCCGTCAACTCGCCGCCGCCGTCCCCGGTGCATTCCGCAAGCTCGACCCACGACACGTCGCACGCAATCCCGTGATGTTCGTCGTGCTGGTGGGATCGGCGATCGCAACGGTCGCGGCCGTCATCGACCCCAGCATGTTCGCGTGGGCGATCGCCGTCTGGCTGTGGTTCACCCTGTTGTTCGCCAACCTCGCCGAATCCGTCGCCGAAGGGCGTGGCAAGGCGCAGGCCGAGTCTCTACGGAAGACCAAGCAGGACACCATAGCCCGAAGGCTCACTGCCTCGGGTGACGAGAAGCCGATCAACGGTACCGAGCTGCGGGTCGGTGACCTCGTGGTGGTCGAAGCCGGCGAACTCATCCCCGGAGACGGCGATGTGGTCGAGGGCATCGCGACGGTCGACGAATCCGCGATCACCGGCGAATCCGCCCCCGTGATACGCGAATCCGGCGGCGACCGCTGCGCTGTCACCGCAGGCACCACCGTGTTGTCCGATCGCATCGTCGTCCGGGTCACCGCCGAGCCCGGGCACACGTTCGTCGACCGCATGATCGCGCTCGTCGAAGGCGCGGTCCGGCAGAAGACGCCCAACGAGATCGCGCTGAACATCCTTCTCGCGGCCTTGACGATCGTGCTACTCCTCGCGGTGGTCGCGGTCGGGCCGATGAGCGCGTACGCCGGTGCACAGCAGGGGCCGATCGAGCTGATCGCGCTGCTGGTGTGCTTGATCCCCACCACGATCGGCGCGTTGCTGTCGGCGATCGGCATTGCCGGGATGGACCGGCTCGTGCAGCGCAACGTCCTGGCCAAGTCGGGGCGCGCGGTCGAAGCGGCAGGCGACATCGACACGCTGCTGCTCGACAAGACCGGCACCATCACCTACGGCAATCGGCGCGCCACCGCGCTACACCCCGCACCCGGTGTCACCGAGCACGATCTGGCAGCCGCAGCGAGGTCGTCCAGCCTGTCGGACGGCACCCCGGAAGGGCGCAGCATCGTCGAACTGTGCGCCGAGCACTACCGGCTCGATCCCCACACTTCCACCGCCGAGGACGCTGCCGAGTTCGTGCCGTTCACGGCACAGACCCGGATGAGTGGCGTCGACATCGCCGGCTCCCCCCACACCACCGACAGCGGAACTGTCGTCCACATCCGTAAGGGTGCTGCCGACACCGTCGCACGTTGGGTGCGCGAACAGCACGGCACGGTCCCCGGCGAAGTGACCGCGACCGTCGACGACGTCGCAGGCCGCGGCGGCACACCGCTCATGGTCGCACGCACGGACACGCGCGGAGCTGTGGTCGTCGGTGTCGTCGAGCTCTCGGATGTCGTCAAGCCCGGTATGGCCCAACGATTCGCGCAGCTACGTGCGATGGGCATCCGTACCGTGATGATCACCGGCGACAACCCGCTGACCGCCGCGGCGATCGCGGCAGAAGCCGGCGTGGACGACTATCTCGCCGAGGCGGCACCCGAGGACAAGCTCGCACTGATCCGTTCGGAACAACAGGGCGGTCGCCTCGTTGCGATGACCGGCGACGGCACCAACGACGCTCCCGCGCTCGCGCAGGCGGACGTCGGTGTCGCGATGAACACCGGGACCTCCGCCGCGAAGGAGGCGGGCAACATGGTCGATCTCGATTCCGACCCGACCAAACTCATCGAGGTCGTCGAGATCGGCAAGCAACTGCTCATCACGCGCGGCGCACTCACCACGTTCTCGCTCGCCAACGACCTGGCGAAGTACTTTGCGATCCTGCCCGCACTGTTCAGCGGGATCTACCCGCAACTGTCGTCGCTGAACATCATGGGCCTGGCGACCCCGCAGTCCGCGATCCTGTCGGCGGTCATCTTCAATGCGCTCGTGATCGTCGCGTTGATTCCGTTGGCGCTGCGGGGTGTCCGGTACCGCCCGTCGAGCGCGTCGTCGCTGCTGGGCCGCAACCTGCTCCTCTACGGCGTCGGTGGTGTCGCGACACCGTTCGTCGGGATCTGGCTCATCGACCTCGTGGTCCGACTCGCACCGGGAATGGGATAAAGCATGCACACCACGAACTTTCTACGGCAGCTGCGCGTGGGCGCGGTCGTGTTGCTGATGCTCACTGCCGTCGTCGGAGGCGCGTATCCGGCAGCGGTGTGGGCGGTGAGCCGCCTCGGGACCGCGAGCGCCGAGGGAGCACCGTTGACCGACGCGGACGGGTGCGTGGTCGGCAGCGCGCTGGTCGGTGTGGATCCGCAGGTCGCGCCCGGCGATCCCGACCCGTTCTTCCACCTGAGGGTCGTGGGGTCGATCGCGGACGAGGATCCCTTCGCACCTGGCGATCCTGCGGCCGCGCTGCCATCGAACCAAGGTCCGAGCAGCGCTATTCTGGCAACGTTCATCGAGGAGCGGCGCGCCGCGATCGCTGCTCGTGAAAGTGTGTCTGCTGAGGAGGTGCCGGTCGATGCGGTCACCGGGTCCGGGTCCGGCGTGGACCCTCATATTTCCCCCGAGTACGCCGCACTGCAGACCCAGCGGGTGGCACGAGTGACCGGCCTGAGCGTCGACCACGTCCGCGAACTCGTCGCCGAACACACCGACGGCAGGCAGTTCGGGTTCCTCGGCATGGAACGGGTGAACGTGCCGGAGCTGAATGTGGCACTCGGTCTGACGGCGCCCGAGTGCACCACCGGCTCATGAGAGTGCGATGAGCGACACCACCGCCCCGCCGACCCGGCGCGGACGCCTGAGAATCTATCTCGGCGCCGCGCCGGGTGCCGGCAAGACGTACGCGATGCTGGGGGAAGCGCATCGGCGGGTCGCGCGCGGCGGCGACGTCGTCGTCGCGATCGTCGACACCCACGGGCGAATCCGCACCGAGGAGCAGCTCACCGACCTCGAAGTCGTTCCGTCACAGCACAGGACGTATCGAGGAACCGAGTTCGACGAGCTCGACCTCGACGCGGTGCTCGCGCGAAAACCTGCGGTCGCCTTGGTGGACGAGCTCGCACACACGAACGTGCCGGGCGGCAGGAACGAGAAGCGCTGGCAGGACGTCGAAGAGTTGCTCGACGCGGGCATCGACGTGCTGTCAACCGTCAACATCCAGCATCTCGAATCACTCAACGATGTCGTCGAGCAGATCACCGGGATCGCGCAACGCGAAACGGTCCCGGACGCGGTGGTGCGCCGCGCCGAGCAGGTCGAGCTCGTCGACATCACCCCGCAGGCACTGCAACGGCGGCTCGCGCACGGCAACGTCTACGCGCAGGACAAGGTCGACGCCGCGCTGCGCAACTATTTCCGCGAGGGCAACCTCACTGCGCTGCGGGAGATCGCACTGCTGTGGCTCGCCGACCAGGTCGACGTGGCACTCGCGAAGTACCGCGGCGAGCACGCCATCACCGACACGTGGGAAGCACGCGAACGTGTGGTCGTCGCCGTCACCGGCGGCCCCGAGTCCGACACTCTGATTCGTCGTGCAAGCCGGATCGCTGCGAAGGCGAGCGCCGAACTACTGGTCGTGCACATCGTTCGCGGCGATGGCCTCACCCGGGTCTCGGACCGTCAGATGGGCAGGGTTCGGCAGCTCGCCGCAAGCCTGGGTGCGGGAGTGCACAGCGTCGTCGGCGACGACGTACCGTCGACATTGCTTGCGTTCGCGCGGGAGGTGAACGCCACGCAACTCGTGATCGGCACCTCGCGACGCTCCCGCTGGGCCCGCATCGTCGACGAGGGCATCGGGGCAGCCGTCATCCGTGACTCCGGCCGGATCGACGTGCACATGGTCACCCACGAACACACCGCGCACGCGCCGAGAGTCGCGTTCCTCGGTCGCCACGAACGGCGAGTACAGGCCTGGATCGCCGCGTTCGCGATCCCGGTGGTGGCCACCGCGCTGATGATGCTGATCGACCGCACCATCGGGGTCGCGGGCCAGGAAGCCCTGTTCTTCGTCGTCGTGCTGACCGTCGCACTGTTCGGCGGTATCGGACCGGCCATCGTCGCTGCTCTGCTGTCCGGTCTGCTGTTGAACTTCTTCTTCACCGAACCGCTGCACAGTCTCACGATCGCGGCACCGGAAAACTTCGTCACCACCGTCGTACTGCTCGTCGTCTCGGTGGCCGTGGCCGCGCTCGTCGATGCGGCCGCCGCGCGGGCGCGGGAGGCCCGCTTCGTATCCCAGGAAGCCGAGCTGCTCGCGCTCTTCGCGGGTGCTGTCCTCCGTGGCGCCGACGTGCATGCGCTGCTCGTCAAGGTACGAGAGACATATGGCCAGAAGGGTGTGACCGTCCTACGCGTCGAGGACGGCGTACACCACGTAGTCGACAGCACCGGAGACTCCGCGCCGACCTCACCCGATACGGCCGACACGGTGTGCGAGGTCGACGAGGGTCGGTACGCACTGTTGCTGTCGGGAGGACGTCTGCGTCCACGCGACCGGCGGATCCTCACCGCGGTCACCGGGCAGATCGCCGGGCTCGTCCAGCAGCGCGAACTCGCCGCCGAAGCCTCCCGCGCGTCGGCGCTCACCGAGACCGACCGGCTACGACGACTGCTGCTCTCCGCCGTCAGCCACGACCTGCGCACCCCGCTCGCTGCGGTCAAGGCTGCTGTATCGAGCTTGCGGAGCACCGACATCGAGTTCTCCGAAGAAGACACCGCCGAATTGCTCGCAACCGTCGAAGAATCCACCGATCAGCTCACCCGGCTGGTGACCAACCTCCTCGACTCGTCGCGCCTTGCTTCCGGGGTCGTATCACCCGCGCTCGATGTGGTCTACCTGGACGAAGTGGTCCATCGCGCGGTGCTCACCCTCGCCGGCGGCGGCACCGACATCGCCCGCGCGCTCCGCGAACGCATCGCCATCGAGGTCGACGACACGACCGTCTGCGCCGACGAGGCACTGCTCGAGCGGGTTCTCGCGAACCTGATCGACAACGCGGTGCGGTATGCACCCGACGGCCCCGTGCGTGTCGGCGCCACCGTCGCCGAAGGCCGCACCATCATCACCGTCGCCGACCGCGGCCCCGGCTTTCGGCGCGCCGACCACAGCGACGCGTTCGCCGTCTTCCCGCGATCCGGGGATCGCCGGTCGACCGGCGGCGCGGGCCTCGGGCTCACCGTCGCCCGAGGATTCGTCGACGCCATGGGCGGCATCCTCACCATCACCGACACCCCCGGCGGAGGCACCACCGTGGTGATCGACCTCCCCACTTCACCGGGCAGGATGGATTCGTGACTCGCATCCTGGTGGTCGACGACGAACCACAGATCCTGCGTGCCCTGCGCATCAACCTCAAGGCCCGTGGCTACGACGTTGTCACCGCCTCCGATGGCGCCACAGCCCTGCGTGCCGCGGCACAGCACCGTCCCGACGTGATCGTCCTCGATCTCGGTCTGCCCGACATCGACGGGATCGAGGTCCTGGCAGGACTCCGCGGCTGGTGCACCGCGTCGGTGATCGTGCTGTCCGCCCGCACCGATGCGGCCGACAAGGTCGCGGCCCTCGACACCGGAGCCGACGACTACGTCACCAAGCCGTTCGGGATGGAGGAGTTCATGGCCCGGATCCGCGCGGCCGTCCGACGCGCCACCGCATCCCCCGGGCTACCGAATCCCGTGGTGGTGGCCGCAGCCTTCACCGTCGACCTCGAAGCCAAGAGGGTCACGCGCGACGGTGTCGACGTGCACCTGACCCCCAACGAATGGGGAATGCTCGAGATGCTCGTCCGCAACGGTGGCAAACTCGTCGGGCAACGCGAACTACTCACCGAACTGTGGGGGCCGACGTACGTCACGCAGACGCATTATCTGCGCGTCTATCTCACCCAATTGCGCCACAAACTCGAACCGGACCCCGCGCACCCGCGGCACTTGATCACGGAACCGGGCCGGGGCTACCGGTTCGAACCGTGACGACTCCCGGATGGTCGGCGTCACGCAGTCGCAACAGCCGACCGCGATGCGGGCGCGTAGCTGCTCACCGGGCGGTCCAGCCCGTAATGTCCACGCAGCGTCGTCGCGGTGTAGTCGGTCCGGAACAGGCCACGCTCCTGCAGGATCGGCACGACCAGCGCCGTGAAATCCTCCAGGCCGCCTGGCAGATACGGCGGCATGACGTTGAACCCGTCGGCTGCATCACTGGCGAACCAGAGCTGGATCTCGTCGGCGATCTGTGTGGGTGTACCGGCGAACGTGCGGTGCCCGCGCCCGCCGCCGAGCTTGGCGATCAGCTGCCGCACGGTGAGCTCCTCCTTCTCGGCGAGGTCCTTCACCAGCTGGTAGCGGCTCTTGTTGCCCTGGATCTCGTCGATGGGAGGCAGCGGCGGCAGCGGCGCGTCGAGTGAATGCTCGGTGAGGTCGACGCCGACCATCCGAGAGAGCTGGCGCAACGAGTAGGCGGGCGAGATGAGATCGGTGAACTCCTGTTCGAGGGCTTTCGCCTCGCCTTCCGTCGCGGCGATGAACGGGACGATCCCCGGCAGGATCTTCAGCGACTGCGGGTCGCGGCCCGCCTTGATGACACGGGCTTTCAAGTCTCGGTAGAACTCCTGTCCCTCGGTCAGCGTGCGTTGTGCGGTGAACACAGCTTCTGCATATTCCGCGGCGAAGTCCTTGCCGCTCTCCGACGATCCGGCTTGCACCAGGACGGGACGGCCCTGCACCGAACGCGGTGAGTTGAGCGGACCTCGGACCCGGAAGCGTTCACCCTGATGCTCGACTGCATGGACCTTGGAAGGATCAGCGAATCGACCTGTTGCGGAATCGAGTTCGATCGCATCGTCCTCCCAGCTGTCCCACAGTGCAACAGCGACATCGACGAACTCGGCTGCGCGGTCGTAGCGGCCCGCGTGGTCGGGAGTCTCGTCGTAGCCGAAGTTGCGAGCCTCGTCCTCACCACCCGAGGTGACGATGTTCCATCCTGCGCGGCCACCACTGATGTGATCGAGGGACGCAAACTTCCGAGCCAGGTTGTAGGGCTCGCTGTACCCGGTGGAGGCGGTGGCGATGAGACCGACGTGCTCGGTCACCACGGCCATTGTAGTGAGGAGCGTGATGGGCTCGAAGATGGCCTGCGTGTTGTGTTCGACGCGTGGCCCAACGGCAAGTCCGTCGGCGAAGAACACCGAGTCGAGCTTTCCACGTTCGGCGATCTGCGCGAGTTCCTGGAAATGCTTCACATCGAGGACCCGGTGGGCTTCGGTGCGGGGGTGACGCCACGCTGCTTCGTGATGGCCGACGCCCATCAAGAATGCGTTGAGGTTGAGTTGCTTCGGAGAGTGAGACATGACTACCTGCCCAGGGACGTTTCCGAATGGATGAAAGGCACGATCACTGCGAGACGCGCCAGCGTGAGAGCCTGCGTTCGACGGTCACGAGGATGCCGTTGAAGACGAGACCGACGATCGAGATCGCAATGATGCCCGCGTACATGTTCGGGATCTGGAAATTGAGCTGCGACGCGGTGATCAGATATCCGAGACCGGCTTTGGCGCCGACCATTTCAGCGGCGATGAGCACCAGGATCGAGGATGCCGCCGCCATCCGGATTCCCGTGAAGATCGTCGGCACCGCGGCCGGCAGGATCACCTCCTGGAACAGCCGGTACGACGGAAGACCCAGTGACCTGGCCGATTTGACCAGCAGCGGATCCACCGTGCGCACACCCGAGATGGTGTTGAGCAGGATCGGGAAGGTGCTCGCGTAGACCACGAGGGCAATCTTCGAGGTCTCGCCGATACCGAGGATCAGGATGAACACCGGAAGCAACGCGAGCGCGGCCGTATTGCGGAAGATCTCGAGGATCGGGTTGATGGTTTCGGCGACCGGCTTGTACCAGCCGATCGCCACACCGAGCGGCACAGCGAACACGAGCGCGATCGCGAATCCGGTGAGTGCGCGGGTCAGGCTTGCCTCCAGATGCTGCGCGAGCTGACCGTTGGTTGCCAATTCCCAGAACGCTTCCAGAACAGTGGTGAGCGGAGGCAGGAACACGTCGTCGACAAGACCCACGCGTGGCGCGATCTCCCAGAGGGCGAAGAACGCGACGATGGCGACGGCCGGCTTGAAGATCTTCCACGCCACTGCACGTCCGCGGCCCGCCGCGGTCGACGTGGAGGCAACGGCCGGCGTGTCCGCCTTCCGTTCGATGACGGACGCAGGCTCTTCGATGGGCCGGATCAGTGTGGAACTAGTGCTGGACATGATTCACCTCGGTATGTAGTTCGCTCCAGATGTCGTGGCGATGACGACGGAATGCGTCGCCGGACCTGACATCGTCGACGGTGCGATCGATCTCGATGTCGACGACGGTCTTGATTCGTCCCGGACGGGCGGTCAGGACTGCGACACGCTGCCCGAGGTAGACGGCTTCGTCGATACCGTGGGTGATGAACAGGATCGTCTTGCCTGTTTCCCGCCAGATCCGCAGCAGTTCGTCCTGCAATGATTCGCGGGTCTGCGCGTCGAGCGCCGCGAAGGGTTCGTCCATCAACAGCACCTCAGGGTCGAACGCGAGGCTGCGCGCGATAGCCACACGTTGCTTCATACCACCCGAGAGTTCATGCGGATAGCGGTCGCCGAATCCGTGCAAGCCGACGAGTTCGAGGTAGTGCTCGGCGAGTTCACGCCGAGCCTTCTTCTGCAATCCCTTCGCTTCGAGCCCGAATTCGATGTTCGAGCGGGCCGTGCGCCACGGGAGGAGCGCGTACTGCTGGAAGACGATGCCCCGGTCGAGTCCCGGACCCGATATCTCGCGGCCGTCCAGAAGGATTCGACCGGAGGTCGGTTCGCTCAGCCCGCCGAGAAGATCGAGCAGCGTGGACTTACCGCACCCGCTGGGGCCGACGAGGACGAGGAACTCGCCGTCCGCGAGATCGATGCTGACGTCGTCGAGTGCGGTCAATCGGCCGTTGCTGTCGCGAACGTCGAACTGCTTGGTCACGTTCTCCAGTCGGAGCTTCGGGGTCGTCTTCAGGATTGTCACTGCACTGCCTCCTCGACGGGTTCACCGTTCGGGCCACTGTTCGGGTCGTAGGTTCCGTTGGCGTAGGGGTTGAATTCGTTGGTGTAGACCTCGGAGGTCGTGAACGTGCCCTCGTCGAGTTCACCGTTGCGGGTCAGCCAGTCCAGCCACGTCTGGATTTCTTTCTCGGCGATCACGCCGCCCGGACCGGCAACTCCGGTGCTCTTCCAATAGCCCACGAGGTCGGTGTTCTCGTTGCGCCCGCGACTGTTGATGATCTCTTCGAACTCGGCGACCACCTCGTCGCGGGGAGTGGTCTGAGCCCAGCGGATGGCACGGGCGGTGCCCTGCACGAAATCTTCGACGGCGTCGCTGTTCTTCGCGATGAAGTCGTCGCGGAACACGTAGGTGCCGTAGCTGAAGGACCCGAAGAGCGATTCGTCGGTGAACAGAGGGCGGATTCCACCGCGCTCGAGAGCGGTCTCGCGGAAGATGCTACCGAGTGTTCCGACGTCGATCTGGCCTTCGCGTAGAGCCTGCTCGGTGTTGACGGGGGGCACCACAGTGAGCTGGACCTGTGCGATCTCCTCGGGAGTCAGCCCCTCCTGTGCGAGCCATTCGCGTGTCAGGAATTCGTGGTGGGCTCCGAGTGTGTTCATGCCGACCTTCTTGCCGATCAGGTCGCGCGCCTCACGGATCGGACTGTCGTCGAGCACGTAGTACCCGGTAAAGCTCGCCTTGTCAGAGCCGTAGGAGGCCAGCACTCCGGTGAGTGGAGCTCCTCCGGCCTGCGCTTTGATGACAGCGCCGTTGAACGCGGAGCCGAATTCGATCTGGTTGGTTGCCGTGTTCTGCAGCGACTGCGGCCCGTTGCCGTTGTCGCCGATCCATTCGAGCTCGACGTCTTCGTAGTAACCGAGGGATTCGGCGAGCTCCGGGAAGCCGACCTGCGCCGGCGAGCCTTCGTACCTCAGGACGGTCTTACCGTCGGCGGTCACGGCGGTATCCGAGCTCGACGAGCAGGCGGCGGTCAGTGAGGTCAGAGTGAGAAGTGCTGCAGCTGTAGAGACGGCGGTTACGAGGCGCCGGCGCAGCGTGTGGTGAGACATCGTGTTGGAGGTGTCCTTGCGTCGGCCCGTATGCACGGGCACCGGTTCGAGGTGGTTGCGGTTCAGCGACAACGGCTTGCGCGACAGCACGGACAGCTACACACGACGAGTTCCCTTCTGTTCGACGACGACCGTGCAAGCATCGCGATCTGTCACCTCACCGACAATGGTTCGACGCACGGCGAGCAAAAGACGCCACAGACGCGACCTTCGGTGCGCATCCTTCGTCGCCGAGCACAGACGCGCGCTCGATGGGCAAGAGCGTCGTGCCGACAGCACGCGGCTATCCGGTGCTGTCGCGGATATCAGGGTGCGTCACTCGACGCGATAGCGGCGGCCGAGGTCGTCGAGGCGCGCGCGAAGCCCTTCGAGAATGGGACGCTGCCCTTTGTGGAGCTTGAACTCGGCGTCGGGCAGCGACCACCACTGCGCGTCGTCGACCTCCGGAAACTGCTGCATTTTCCCCGACTTCGGAGGCCATTCGAGGTCGAACATATTGCTGGACAACAACTGCAGGTCTGTCTCGGTTTCGCCGGTGTAGACGCTCACGATCTTTCCGGACGGTTGCTTGTAACGTCCCAGCAGAGTCAACGGCACATCGGGAGCGGGAAATCCGCACTCCTCCTCGAATTCGCGTAATGCAACGTCGCGCGGTTCCTCCTCGTCGCCGTACTCGCCCTTCGGAACCGACCACGCGGCCTCGTCCTTACCCTTCCAGTACGGCCCGCCCGGATGCACGAGCCACACCTGAAGAAGGCCCGAGTCATCGATGCGATACAGCAGCAGGCCCGCGCTCGTGACGGTCATACGACGGCAACCGGCTGCCGAAGAATGGTTTTCAGCTTCTCCGGTGCGGTCCGCCGAGGGTCGCTCAGATAGATCTCGTGATGTTTGCCGTCGAAGGTGAAGCCTCGCTCTGGAATCACACGGTGATGAAGCCTCTCGAGAACCGGGCCTTCATCGTCGTAGGCGCCGATGTGCAGGATCTGTACGCATTTTCCCTCGGTCCACGTCATGGGATACAGCTTCGGCAACGCCGGCAGATCCTTCTTCGCCGCCGCGACAGACTTCGCCGAGTCGATCATGTCGTCGGTGATCCACGGCGGCTGGTTGATCATCATCGTCCACTTCCAGGCCTGCTTGTCGCGGGTGACGAAGGTCGACATGTCGTCGGCCCACCACAATCCCTCCAACGGCCCCACAACGGCGTCGCGCTCGAGGCTCTTCTTCGACGCGAACTTCACCGTGTAGGACACGCTGTACAGGGCCTCGACCGCCTCCGCATATGCCGAGCAGATGTTCGGGTCGCCATTCCCGTCGACAGCGAGGTACCGGAACTCGGGTACATCCACTTCCGTAAAGTTCTCGGACGGCGGAGAATACAAGTTCTTGTGTACACGTTTGACGTCGTACTTCTCCATACGCCTCTCGTCTCCGGTCCTGTTGCGTCGTAGCATCGAGGATATGCGCGCACCCGCGATGGCGGAATCGTTCGAAGAACACCGTGGCCACTTGTTGTCGGTTGCATACCGGCTCACCGGCAGCGTGGCCGACGCCGAAGACGCGGTTCAGGATGCGTGGCTTCGACTCGACAGTGCAGACGCCGACAGTATTGATGATCTGCGGGCGTGGTTGACCACCGTCGTGGGACGCCTGTGCCTCGACAGACTGAAATCGGCCGCGGTCCGCCGCGAGAAATACGTGGGCCAGTGGCTGCCCGAGCCGATCGTCACACCCCTCGCCGGCGCGACGCCGCCCGATCCTCTCGAGCAGGTCGTGCGCAGCGAGGACAACCGACTGGCGGCACTGGTTGTGCTCGATACCCTCACGCCCACACAACGGATCGCGTTCGTGCTGCACGACGGATTCGGTGTCCCGTTCGACGAGGTAGCGCGCATCCTCGACATCGAGGTTCCGGCGGCGCGGCAACTCGCGTCACGTGGTCGACGCGCCGTCTCCGACGCCCCGCCACCACCGTCCCCGAGCGAACACGAGCACGCGGTACAGCAGCTGATGGCAGCCATCGCCACCGGCGACATCGACAAGGTGATCGCGGCACTCCACCCGGACGCCCGCATGATCGGCGACGCAGGCGGAACCACGCGCACTGCAGTCAACGTCATCGTGGGCCCCGAGAACTTTGCGCGGTTCTTCCTCGGGCTCGTACGCCTCTACGGCGCGGAGGCACTCACGTCGCTCGAGCCCGCGCTCATCAACGGCGAGCTGGGGTTCCTCAATCGCGGGTCTGCCGGCGACGACACACACCGAGGGTTTCCCGGACGCGTCATGGGAGTCACTGTGCGTGACGGACGCGTGTGGGCCGCATACGACATGGCAAACCCGGCCAAGCTCGGCGGTGTCCGACTTCCGTCCGACCCGCAAGGGTGAACGTGGATCAGCGCATCGGCTTCATCAGGGAGGATTCGAACGGATGTTCCAAAAACCTTGAAGTTCGAATGCTTATTCGATAGAATTCGGACATGGGTGGGGAGCAATGGAAACTCGACAATCGTCAGCTGATGGCCACCACGCTCGCCGTCTGCGCCGAGATCCACACGCTGCAGGTGCAACGCGTCGATCTGGTCATCGACATGTTCGAACGCGACACCGTCCTCGAGCACGGCTACCGTAGCCCCGCGCATTGGCTGGCCGCTGCGACGAACCTCGAGATCGGTGAATGTCATCGCATCGAAGCACTCGCGAAGCTACTGCGGCTCGAACCGGAAGTACGCGAAGCGTATTCATCCGGATTACTCGACGCTGAGAAGGCCCGCCAGATCGCCTACTTCTGCCAGCACTACCCGAAGAACATGAACCCCTACGACTTCGAGAAGGCCCGCACCATCCTGCTCGAACACGCCAGCGAAAAGGTCGCGACGAAGGCTACCGTGCGAGCCCTGATCCGCAGACTCGAGCATCTCTTCGGCACCGGCGACGGTCCACCACCGGGTGAAGACTCGTCGCGTAACGAACTGTTCGTCTCCACCACCTGGCACGGCCGGGTGGTGATCAAAGGCGAGTTCGACGCCGTCACCGGTGCCCGCCTGCGGCATCTGCTCTCCCCGCTCTCCGCACCACGGCCCGAGACGGGCGGTGTGAAGGATGATCGGCCGGCGTCGAAACGCAACGCCGATGCGCTCGACCAGCTGTTGCAGTTCGTCGAAGCCGCCGGACTCGCCCCCGTCGAAGGCGGTGTGAAGCCGCATTTATCGGTCACCGCGTCGATCAAAGACCTCACCAACAACGCCGCACTGAAAGAACTGTTCGCGAACAGCCCCGAACACGGATATGCCACCGAACCATGGGCCGGACCGATCTCGATCGACGCCGCCCGCATGCTCGCCTGCGACTGCCACGTCACGAGCATTCTTCTCGACGAACACGGCGTGCCCCTTGTGCACGGCCGCATGCAACGCACGGCGACCGTCGCGCAACGTCGCGCCCTGGCGGTGCGGGACGGAGGATGCGCCTTCCCTGCATGTAGCACTCCGCCGGCGTGGACGGATGCGCATCACGTGGAGCATTGGGCCGACGGCGGCAACACCGACCTCGACAATTTGGTGTTGTTATGTGGTCATCATCATCGGTTGATGCACCACACAGGCTGGGACGTGAAAATTACGGAATCCCGGCGGCCGCAGTTCATTCCACCCGCGAGTGTCGATCTGTTCCGGACACCGATACCGGGAAACCGACCGGATCTGGTCGCCTGACCCACAACCGAACATCTCCAGCCAGCGTCACCAGGGCACCCGTGTGCCCTGGTGACGCTGGCTGCGTCGACACGCGTTACTTCGCGGACCGCGGCGTGATCACCGATTTCGTGCTGTCCTGAGTGTCACCGGCTGCCGGCGCTTCCGCCCACGGCACGCGACACGCATCGGTGCTGAAGCCCTGGTCGTGTATTCCGAGCGCCGAGTTCATCCGTGCGCGCATGTTCTCGAGCGCAATCTGGTACGTCAGTTCCACGACACCCGCCCGACCGAACCGCTGTTCGAGGTCGGTGACCTGCTCGTCGGTCACATCGTTCGCCACGTCGCCGGTCATCGCGTCGGCGTAGGCGATCGCGGCCCTCTCGTCGTCGCTGTAGAGATCCGAGGTCGCGTACTCGGCGATGCGCTCGAGCCTATCGGTGTCCAGACCGTCGAGCCGCTGCAGCATCGTCCCGAAATCCACGCACCACGAGCAGCCCACCGTCCACGCGGTGCGGTACACCGCGATTTCCCGGACGTTCTTCGGCAGCACCTTCGATGCCCGATCGACGAGCATCTCGTGCAGACCGCTCGCGCGCAGCAATCCGGGGTGGTACGCCACCACGGTGAACGGCTCGGGAATCTGGTCGAACATTCGCCCTGCGACCTTGTACATCGCCTTCGTCGTCAATCCGGCCTGGCCCGGGGCCAACGGTGGTATCCGTGTCATGGCCTGTCTCCTCCGTCGTAGTTTCGTCCTCCACCTTGTGGACGAAACACCGCACCCGGATGTGACACGGCAGCCGAACACCGCGGATGCGCAGCGACTACGCTGCAGAAATGCCAGATTCGTCGAACTCGCGACAGGCTCGCACCGTCGCTCGCCTGCGACCGTTCGCCTCCACGATCTTCGCCGAGATGACCTCGCTCGCCGTCGAGCACGGCGCGATCAACCTCGGGCAGGGCTTCCCCGACACCGACGGGCCACCCGAGATGCTCGAGGTCGCTCGTCGCGCGATCGCCGATGGGGTCAACCAATACCCGCCCGGGTCCGGGATGCCCGCGTTGAGGACGGCGATCGCCGCCGACCGGTCGGTGCGCTACGGCCTCGACCACGATCCCGATACCGAGGTCCTGGTCACCGTCGGCGCGACCGAGGCCATCAGCGCTGCACTGCTCGGTCTCGTCGAACCCGGCGACGAAGTGCTGCTCACCGAGCCCTACTACGACTCCTACGCAGCGTCGGTCGCGATGGCAGGCGCGACCCGACGGACTGTGCCGCTGACTCGCTCGGGCAGCGAGTTCGCTCTCGACGTCGATGCGCTCCGGGACGCGGTCACGGACCGCACCCGCATGCTCGTCGTCAACACCCCGCACAACCCGACAGGAACCGTGTACGACGACGACGCGCTGGCCGCGATCGCCGAACTCGCGTGCGAGCGCGATCTGCTGGTGCTGTCCGACGAGGTCTACGAACACCTCGTCTTCGACGGCCGCCATCACACTCCCGTCGCGTCCCTACCCGGAATGGCCGAGCGCACGATCACGGTGTCGAGCGCCGCGAAGACCTTCAACGTCACCGGCTGGAAGATCGGGTGGGCGATCGGCCCCCGCGCCCTGATCGACGGAGTACGCGCGGCCAAACAGTTCATGACGTTCGTCGGCGGCGCGCCGTTCCAGCCCGCGGTCGCGCACGCGCTCACTCACGAGCAACCATGGGTCGCATCGATGCGTGAGGACCTACAGCGCAAACGGACACTGTTGTCGGGCGCGCTCGTCGAGGCCGGTTTCGACGTGCTCGATTCGGCGGGTACGTATTTCGTCTGCGCGGACATCACGCCGCTCGGCTTCCGCGACGGGGTTTCGTTCTGTCGGTCACTGCCGGAGAAGGTGGGTGTCGCCGCAGTGCCGGTGAGCGTGTTCGTCGACGACACCCCGGCATGGAATCATCTGGTGCGTTTCGCGTTCTGCAAGCGCGATGATGTTCTCGCCGAAGCGGTCCGGCGACTTCACGGTATCGGGGAGGAATTGTAGACGATGTCGGCACCGACGATTCCCTCCGATTTCGTCAGCCGAGCAGTGAGTGTGGCGGCGGACGACGGCATCGACCTCACGCCGGCACTCGACGCAGGCAGGATCAGCCGAGCGGTACTCGCCCAGCCGCACGCGCGTCTCACCCCCGAGCAGGTCAGCCTGTTCACTCGCGCAGTCTGGCAGATCACCGACGACGAGCTGTTCGGACTCGGTACCGGTTCGGTACCGCGCGGGTCGTTCCGGATCATGACGTTGACGTTGATCCACTGTCCGGACCTCGCGCATGCGCTCGCTCGCATCATCGAGGTCAACCGGGTCCTTCAGGGACTCCCGAAGATGAGTCTGTCCATCGGCGAGACGAGCACCTACCTCGATGTGGGCCTTCCCGCCGAGGTGACGGAAAAGACCCGCGTGACAGTCGATTTCCTCTTGATGCTCATGCACCGATTCGCGGCATGGCTCGTTGGCGGCCGAGTACCGCTCGTGTCGGTGGCGCTGCCGTACACCGAGCCCGATCCCGTCCTCGCCCGCAGCTACGACGCGATCTTCGGTGTCCCCGTCACCTTCCTTGCGGGCCGCGCCGCCCTCGAAATCGACAGCGCCGCTCTGAGGTCGCCGATCATCCGGTCGGAGGAAGCACTCGAGGAATATCTGCGAGACTCCCCGAACCTCATGCTGTCGGAGCGCGACTACGAATCGACGGTCTCCACCCAGGTACGCAGGATCTTCGAGTCTGGCATCAAGGGTCGCACCTCGACCGCCGACGAAATCGCCGACATGCTCGCGGTGAGTCCACCGCATCTGCGGCGACTGTTGCGTCAGGAAGGCACCTCCCTCGGCCGACTGCGCGAGGAAGTGCTGTGCGACCTTGCGATCGCCGGACTACGACGGGGCGAACCGGTGGACAACCTGTCGGCCCGTCTCGGATTCTCCGAGCCGAGCGCATTCCGACGCGCGTTCAAGCGGTGGACGGGCAACACGCCGCGCGCCTACCGGGCGCACGACTGAGAAGTGACCCCGGCAAGCGGCTGTCACACGATGCAGAACTCGTTGCCTTCCGGATCGGCCATCGTGATCCACTCGTAAGGCCCCTGGCTGCCACGATGCAGCATCGTGGCGCCCGCGCCTGCGAGCCGCTCGGCTACCACCTCTCGACCGTCTCCCGCCTGGATATCCAGGTGCATGCGGTTCTTCACCGTCTTTCCCTCCGGGACACGCTGGAACAACATCCGGGGCCGGTGCGGGTGGTCGGGGTCGGCGATCGCGGCCCCGGCCCGCCACACGAGTGTGCCGTCGAAAATTTCGGTGTCTTCCTCGCGTGCGTGGCCGGCCGCCACCAGTCCGCGGATGAAGTCCTCGTCGCTGGGTTCGACGCGCCATTCGAGCGCTTCGGCCCACCATCGCGCCTGAATGTGGGGGTTGCTGCAATCGACTGTTACTTGAAATTCGTATCCCATCTCACGACCCTAACGCCGACCTCCGACAGGGCTCCCCGCTCGACGCGCAACCCGACGAACTGGGCGTTCTCTGCCGCATGCCCTGTATGTCGGGTTGCATAACCGGCCTCGGAGTGAGACGGTCGAGAGGAACCATCGTCGATCCTCGAGAGGGTGATTCGGAAGACATGCGTACGGTCGTGAAGGACGAATATCCGACTCGCAACCGAACTGTTTCGGAATCCATCGCGCGAAAGGATCCTGTCGTCTGGGGCTCCGCCACCGGACCACTCGATTCCTGCGCGGTCGCGGAATACGAGAAGAGCGGATTCCACACGGCGAAGACACTTCTCGCCGCCAACGATGTCGGCAATCTACTGGAAGAAACATCACGACTCGGTCGTGAGCTCGGCAACGACGAACGAGTCATCCGCGAGCAGGGCAGCGGTGATGTGCGCTCGATCTTCGACGTACACCGCCTGAGCACACTCGTGGACAGAATCATTCGACGTCCCGAAATAGTGGGTATGGCAAGACAATTGCTTGATTCGGACGTGTACGTCCACCAGTCCCGTCTCAACGTCAAACCCGGATTCCGGGGTGGTCCGTTCTACTGGCACTCGGACTTCGAGACGTGGCACGCCGAAGACGGCATGCCGACCCCCCGCGCGCTCAGCATCTCGATCGCATTGACCGAAAACTACGGATTCAATGGCGGATTGATGATCATGCCTGGTTCACACAAGACGTTCGTCTCGTGTGTCGGCGAGACTCCGGACGACTACTACCGAGAGTCGCTGGTCACCCATGTCCCGCCGACAGGGTCGCCCGACGAAGACACCCTGACCCGGATGAGCGCCGAGTGCGGCATCACCACGTTCCGCGGATCTGCGGGTTCGGCAACGGTTTTCGATTCGAACTGCATGCACGGATCGAACGGGAACATCACACCGCTCCCCCGTTCCAACCTGTTCGTGGTGTTCAACAGCGTCGAGAACACGCCTACCGAGCCGTTCGCGGCGAGCAAGCCGCGCCCGTCGTACCTCGGTAGCAGGGACTTCACGCCCCTGGCCTGAACCGCCCTGGTCTGGACTGCTCGGCTCTGAGCTGCGCCGCCACCGCCCCGGGATCGTCGACCTGCAACGACAGGCGCGATACCGAGGCGGTGGCGCGTGTGTGTTCGAAGAAGGCCGGTCGCCGGACCTCGACGGGTTCGGTCAGCACCGGCCAGAGGATGATTGGGACCTTGTACTCCCGCGACATCCACGTCGGGGAGTTGATTTTCCACAGTGCCAAGGGCTGTCGATATACGGCGGTTCGGTTCACGCAGCGGCTCGTGAATGCTGGCATCGCCCGTTCACCGGCAGTATCGGGATAATTGATCTGGATCAATGAAGTAAATTTCTGCGGTCTCTACGCTGAGCTTGTCGACCAGAAGCGCTGAGGCGCGATCGACGTCGAAATTCAGTCGAGGAGGACTGCAGTATGAATACCACTACCACCACACACACCGTTCTTCGCGCCGAAGGCTTTTCTTGCCCATCCTGCGTGGCGAAAATCGAGAAGCGGGTTAACCGCTTGAAGGGCGTCAAGAAGGTGGAGGTCCACTTCGCGTCCGCTCGCATCGAGGTCGATCACGATGCAGAGGTGGCGTCGGTGGACGACATCGTCGCAGCCGTAGCCAAGGCGGGATACACCGCCCGGCCCTCGGCATTTTGATTACGTCCGCCCCCGGGCATCCCAGATCAACCGGCCGAGGCGGGCACGGACAGATCCCAGGTCTCACGTCTGAAAGGACGTAGCGTCGTGAACAGGTTCCAACGGTGGATCTACGGCAAGTGGTCGGTTCCCACCACCGCCGGTGCGCTGATTGCCATTTCTCTGCTCCTCGAGCATGTGCTGAGCGAGTCGCTCAATCCCACTGTCGGGCCCCAGTGGTGGATCGACGCCGCGGAGCACTCCACCACGTCCCCGGTCTTCACGCTGGCGAACGCACTGATGCTCGCCGCGGCGGTAGTGGCCGGCTACGGCATTGTTGTCGCGGCGTTGCGCGCCCTGACGGTCAAGCACCTCGCCATCGATCTTCTGGTCTCGATCGCGGCGATCGGTGCGATCATCATCGGCAACTTCTGGGAAGCGGCTGCGGTCACGTTCCTGTTCGCCATCGGCCACGCGCTCGAGGCAGCGACCATCAACAAGACTCGCTCGGCTCTGGCCGAACTGGTGGCCGTGGCCCCGGACACCGCTGTCGTCATGCGCAACGGCGAACAGCAGCAGGTTCCCGCGTCCGAGGTCAGGATGGGCGAAATCGTTCTGGTGAAGAACGGCGCCAAGGTCCCGGTCGACGGACAGGTCGTGGCCGGTACCGGCGCGATCGACGAGGCCTCGATCACCGGTGAATCGATCCCGGTCGAGAAATCCAAGTCGGATCAGGTCTTTGCCGGTACGGTTTCCCGCGGTGGTTTCCTGCAGGTGCTTGCCACCGGCATCGGAGCCGACACGACCTTGGCCCGCATCATCCACCGTGTGGAGGACGCTCAGGACGCCAAGGCCAAAACCCAGGCGTTCATCGACCGGTTCTCCACCTGGTACACCCCGGCCGTCATGGTGCTGGCCCTTGTGGCCGGGCTGATCTCCGGCGACGTCGTCCTGGCACTGACCCTGCTGGTCATCGGTTGCCCCGGCGCGCTGGTCATCTCCATTCCGGTCGCGATCGTCTCCGGTATCGGCCGTGCCGCCCGCAACGGCATCCTCATCAAGGGCGGCGAGTTCCTCGAAACCTCCGCGAAGATCTCGGCCGTGGCGGTCGACAAGACCGGAACCCTTACCGAGGGTCGGCCGCAGCTGACCGACGTCGTGGTGTTGGCGCCCGACCTCGATCGTGTCGAGGTGCTGCGTTGGGCCGCAGCCGCCGAGGCAGGGTCGGAGCACCCTCTCGCCCGCCCGATCCTCGACACCGCCCGCGCCGAGGGAGTGGCGCCGAAGGGTATTCCAGGCACCGTCACCCCGGTGCCGGGCAAGGGCATCGTGACCGATGTCGAGGGCAGGCAGGTCCTCATCGGCAATATGCCCTTGTTGGAGCAGTACGGCGTCATCGACGACGTGGACGCCGCGGCCGCGGCAAGAGAACTTGCCGCGGCGGGTAGGACCCCCATGATCGTGGCCGTCGACAGTGCGGTCATCGGCGTCGTCGCTGTGGCGGACCAGATTCGCCGGGACGCGCCGGAGATGGTCCGGCGATTGCACGACGCCGGCGTCGAGAAGGTCGTCATGCTCACCGGTGACACCCGACTGGTGGCCGAGGCCGTCGGCAAGGCGACAGATATCGACGAAATCCACGCCGGCCTCCTTCCCGAGGACAAGCTGGACGCGGTGTCGGAGTTGCAGCGGCAGGGACACACGGTGGCCATGGTAGGCGACGGCGTGAACGACGCCCCGGCCCTGGCCACCGCGGACATCGGGGTGGCCATGGGAGCGGCAGGTTCGGCCGTCGCCGTGGAGACCGCGGACATCGCGCTGATGGGCGACAACCTGCTCAAACTCCCGGAGTCGATCGGGTTGGCCAAGCGCACGGTGGCGGTGATGCAACAGAACATCGCGATCGCTCTGTTCACCGTCGTCGTTCTCTTGGCGGGTGTCTTCTTCGGTGGTGTGACGATGTCGATCGGGATGCTCGTCCACGAGGGTTCGGTGCTCATCGTGATCATCAACGCCATGCGACTGCTGCGAAATACGCAGGGTTCCACCGCGAACCCCCAGAGAAAGCAGATCCGAGCGGCAACCGACGCCGAGACGATTGCTGTCTGAAACCGAAGCCGGGCGTGGCCCGTCACCCCGGACCCCGCGCGGTACCGACAACCACCATCCACCCGCGACAGATCACCACCAACACACGCAAGGAGTGTGCAATGAGCAAGCAGAACTTCTCCCTCGAGGGCAACGTCGAGCATTTCACGATCGAGGACGTGGCCCGGGCCAACCCGGACTTCCGCAAGGTGCTGTGGACCGGCAAATACGCCCAGATCGTGGTCATGACCATCCCGGTCGGCGGTGAGATCGGGGATGAGGTCCACGAGAGCACCGACCAGATCCTGACCTTCGTCTCCGGAACAGGCGAAGCCGTGCTGAACGGGCACACCCACATGGTCGAGGCCGGCGATCAGTGCGCGGTCGCCGCGGGTGCTCGCCACAACTTCCGCAATATCGGCGACGAACCTTTGGTGCTGTACACGATGTACAGCCCGCCGGAGCACGCCGCCGACGGCGCCTATGCCACCAAGGAAGAGGCCGACGCGGCCGAGGCCGCCGGCGAGGACGAGCCCCCGCATGCCTAGCGAAGGATTCCTCACGCATCCTCACCACCGCGAAACCTGACACCGCACGCGAACTCGGCCGGGCGCCCGTCCAACCCACGGACGAGAGTCTGGAGAAGATCACCGAAGTAATCGGGTACGGCCTCGTGGACCCCACCGTGACGGCGCGCTACGGCCTGGACGACACTGCCCGGGCGATCGCCGCCGTCGAGGAAGGGCACACCGTAGGCACGCTCGTCGTCGAGCCGTGACCTGACCGGCGGGGACAGTACGCCGAACGCACCGGGCAGCCGATGAGCTCGCTGCTCGCACGACGCGAGCAGCGAGTACCTCGGAAATGGTGGTGCTCCGGCAGGTGGCGCGGTCGGATGCCCGAAAGGGGTCAGATTTCAGGCGGCGTTGACAGCGCCGCAATTCGTAAGCTCCCAGAGAGCCAGGAGTGAGGGATCCTGAGCGCTCAGGAGTATGATTGTTGGCCTTGCTGGCTCGTCACCGTGGTAAGTAGAAAGACGCTGTCGGCGAGGGCCAGCACCGAATGGCGTTCATGGGTGAGAATCCACAGTTCGCCTTCGCCGAATTCCCCTTGAGACTCCTCTTCGAGGTCGACGCGAACTCGTCCCGCGAGTACTTGGAGGCTCGCCGCCGGCGGGGAATTGTGTTCGGCAAGCCGGGTGCCCTCCCGAAGTGCGATCACCGTCTGACGGAGTGGTCCATCATTGGCGACGAGTGCGGCGCTGCGGCCGTGTTTGTCCGTTCGCGCCGTGGAGAGATGGGATTCGGTCAGCTCTCTGAGATTCGCCATGATCGTCCTTTCAGCGTGCCTGCTGGGTCTGTCTCAACCTACGTGGGCGAACCGATCGAACTTCGTCGTGGTCGACACCCGCCTGCGATCCGCGGCCGCCGCAGCCGCCGACGTGATCGCGGCAGCTTCCCCAGGAGCGAAGCGACCCGAAAACCGGCAGCGACTCGCCTCGAGTATCCGTATACAGCGGATCCGGCTGCACGTCGGAGGTGTTCTTCAGCAGACCGTCGATGATGTAGACCATGGGGCACGCTTCACCGTCGAACTGCCCATACCCACCACCGGGCACTGACCCGCTGCGTTCCGAGCCCGAGGGAAAGAACGCAGGACTGCTACCGCGAACGCGGTAGCCACCCGAGAAACCGACATCTGTCGAGCCGACGGTCAGGTGACCGAAAGCTGCTTGCCCCTATACATGGGTACAGGGTTCAGAATAGCGGTATGCGCAGAAGCGAGCTGGCAACCCGTGCCGGAGTCAACGTCCAGATACTGCGATACGTCCAGACACTGCGATACTACGAACGCCGGGGCCTGCTGGCGCAACCACCGCGGTCACCGTCGGGGTATCGGGCCTACCCGCCCGGCACCGGTGGTCCGGTTCATAAAACGAGCCCAAGCCCACGGGTTCAGCCTCGACCGGACAAGGCACGCCGGGCAGTGCGGTGGGGAGAAGACCGGTGACGGGTGAGGAGCGGCGATGACCTCGGGACGCCTCCACGGTGACGCGGCGCACGATCACGACCATCGGTTCCGATGCGTGAGCCTCGTGCCGTTGTTCGCGGCGCTGTCGGAGAAAGACCGGCATCGGATTGCCGAATCAGCGGTCACACGACGGTACGAACGCGGCGAACACGTCTTCCGGGCCGGGGACCGGCTGGACCTGCACATCGTCCATCGGGGGCGGGTCAAGGTGTACCGGCTGCTCGAATCCGGCAGTGAACAACTGATCCGTATCCTGGGGACGGGCGAGTTCCTCGGCGAGACCGCGGTGCTGTCCGAAACGGAAGTCGACCACTTCGCCGTCGCCCTCGACGACGCGGAGGTGTGCTCGATCGACCGGCGCCGGATTCTCGCCGTCCTCACCGAACGGCCGTCGGTGGCGGTGACGATGTTGCAGACCGTCTCGCAACGGTTGTCGGCCGCCGAACAGATGGTGTCGTCGTTGACCGGGCGGTCGGTCGAGCAGCGACTGGCCGAGCATCTGCTGCAGCTGGCATACGATGCAGATTCGCTACGGTTCCGCTTGCCGTCCAGCAAGAAGGACCTCGCCTCGTATCTGGGCACGACAGCAGAAACGCTCAGCCGTCGGCTCTCGGCGTTGCAGAAGGCCGGGGCCATCCGTCTCGGCCCCGGTCGATTCGTGGAGATCTGCGACGAGCAGGTGTTGCGGTCCGGTGCCCACGCCGGCTGACCGACGACCGAAACCGGGGGTGACCCGGCTGCGGACCTGGGGTGCGGGGTGAGAACAGGGATCAGACGCCGATGAGCGAACCCATGCTGAAGGCCAGGGTCGCGATCGCCCCGGCGCGCATCGATGTCCTGGACAACCCCCGAAACACCTCGGCGACGACTACCTTGGTGGCGCGGTCCTACACTCCGCCCCGCGCCCCGGATCCACTGAAAAATCTTGACTACAAACCTACTACACCCCTCGGGTGTGGACAGGGGCGTCCGGGTCCGGCCACACCGACCGAGGAAGGTATCCGACGGTATAGGCGCTCACGAATGTTCCCTTCGGGCGACAACTCGGCCGCCACCCGTCACCCCAACCCCGCAGGTCGGTCGCCGAGGATTCCTGATTCCGGCCGAAACGCATATCGATGCCTCTTTGGCGAGGGTGAGCGCGGCGCGCTCACGGTCGGTGCACAGGTCGGTGTCACGCCAGGCGGGCAGGACGGCGATGCGATGCGGTGATTCCCGCCCGCGAGGGCGTCGCGGGTGTGCGCGTGGAGACAGTAGGCGCAGCCATTGCGAGCAGGCCACGTCCGTCGTACCTCGGTAGCAGAGACTTCATGCCCCTGTCTTGAACTGCTCTGCTCTGAACTGTGCGGCCACCGCCTCGGGATCGTCGACCTGCAACGACAGGCGCGATACCGAGGCGGTCGAGCGTGTGCGGTCGAAGAAGGCCGGTCGCCTGACTACGACGGGTTCGGTCAGCACCAGATCCAGACAGGTGCCGTCCGGCCCCGGAAGATACAGTGCATTGTCGGCGACGGTCTGAGACGTGTGCTCCCACCGCCTCCGTGCGACCGCTCGACCGACCTCCCGCGGGTCGAGCTCCACGATCACCTGATGTCCGGCCCGGATCGTCAGTCGTGTGTCCGTCAACAGGTGCGGATGTGTGATCCGACCTGCGAGAATCCCGAAGATCTGAATGAGTCCCCAGACTGAGAGCACAAGCAGTGCGGTACGGATCGCAGGCCATGGCACAAGCACGTGAACGACGGCTGTTTCGATGACGCATGCGACGAGGAAGGCCATCGGGATCCCCATCGTGCCCCTCGTGTATCCGACCGGCATCACGCCGGGCCCCGCGCCGTCGTAGCGTCGGTGGACAAAGAGCCATATCGCGCGGTAGCCACGTATCTCGAACCGAATGAGGTCGGCTGCGACCCTCCCGGTGATCTCTTCGAGCACCACATTCCACTCCAGTCCCTCTCGTCGTAGCGATCGGATACGCAGCACGGTGACGACGCCGACCACGATGCCGAGCGGAATTTCGATCGCCAACCACAATCCGAGCGCTGCACCCGCGCTCAGAATCCCGAGTGCGGCGAGCGCTGCATTGACGACAGCCACCAGCAGCGTGATCGCCACGGTCACCCCGTGCAGTCGACGTGCTCCCGCCCCGATCATCGTTGTCCTCCCGCCGCCTCGGCGACCATCGCGATGACCAGGATCGCGACCGCCCGCTGCGCGGGATCGGGAAGGACTTCGGACATCATCGGCTCGCCGTTCGCCGCATAGCCGGCCGCGGTCGCGGCCCATTCCGCGAAGACGCCGTCGCCGCGATCGGTGAGCACGGTGAGGAATCCGGCCAGCTCTGCTGCAACCGCCTCGATTTCGTCTGCGACATCGCCGGGTACGCGACCTGCGAGCGCTCCGAACCTGCGATACAGGGCCACCACGGAGTCCCGCTGCGCCGGGTCGGTGAGCACCGCGGTCGCGGCATCGAGGAATTCCTGCGGGGCCTGGCCGGAGAGCGCGACGATCTCCCAACTGTCACGCTCGTGTTGGAAGACCTCCCGTGTCCGTGGATCGTCCTCACCATCGATGATCTCGGCGAACGCGCGCACCAGCGGTTCGGGCAGCGGTGAGAGGTTCTCACCGCGGCGATGGCCCTCGAGCATCATGGCCAGTGCGTGCCGTTTCCCTTCGAGCGCGTGCAGTTGCGCATCGAGGTCGACGATCAACGCCTCGAGATCTGCGGTGAGGTCGTCCCGCGCCTCACCGTCGTGAGCTGCGCCGACCACCGTCGGGATCGCGCCGAGAGGTACGCCCGACCCGGCCAGCCAGCGGATGCGCAGCAGACGCACGAGATCCTCCAGCGAGTACACGCGGTACCCGTTGGAGGACCTCGGTGGTTCCGGCAGCAACCCGAGCCGGTGGTAGTGCCGGATCGTGCGTACGGTCGTGTCTGCGGCCGCGGCCAGTTCGCCGATTCTCATGACCCCAGCATCAACCCTGACGTTACGTCGGGGTCAAGTTTCTACGAACGGCGAGTGCGCACCGCATCCGCGAGACGGTCGAGCTGATCGACGGTGGTCGCCCAGTCGATGCAGGCGTCGGTGATCGACTTGCCGTACTCGAGTTCGTTCGACTTGCCGAGCGTCAGGTCCTGGCGGCCGGCTTCGATGAAGCTCTCGAGCATGACACCGACGATGCCCTTCTCACCTGCGACGATGCGCTCAGAGATGTCGGTGACGACGTCGATCTGCCTCTCGTGGTTCTTGCTGCTGTTGCCATGGCTTGCGTCGATGACGACACGCTCCGGCAGACCGCCCTTACGCAGGCGCGCCATCGTGTCGGCGACGGTCTCGGCGTCGTAGTTGGGTCCCGCACTTCCGCCGCGCAGGATGACGTGGCAGTCGGGGTTACCGACCGTCTCGATCAGCGCAGCCTGGCCGTCGAGATCGGTGCCGGGGAACACGTGGCTCGCACCGGCGGCACGCGTGCCATCGACAGCGACCTGCACGTCACCTTCGGTGGAGTTCTTGATGCCGACCGGCATGGACAGCGCGCTGCACAGCTGACGATGCACCTGGCTGGCGGCGGTGCGGGCACCGATCGCGCCGTAGGTGACCAGGTCGGCGTAGTACTGCGGCAGGATCGGGTCGAGGAACTCGCAACCGACGGGCAGGCCGAGGCTCGACACATCGAGCAGCAGCTTGCGGCCGATGCGCAGGCCCGTGTTGATGTCGTAGGTACCGTCGAGGTGCGGGTCGTTGAGCAGGCCCTTCCACCCCAGCGTCGTGCGAGGCTTCTCGAAGTACACGCGCATCACGATGTGGAGGTCGTCGCGCAGTTCGTCGGCCTTCGCGGCCAGTTTGCGGGCGTAGTCCATCGCGGCCACCGGGTCGTGCACCGAGCACGGGCCCACGATGACGACGAGGCGATCATCGGTTCCGTTCAGGATGCCGACGGTGTCGGCGCGGCCCGCACGCACGGTCGCGGCGGCGACTTCGTCGGGTGCGTGCTCGGCACGCACGACAGACGGTGCCGCAAGGGGGCTGATCCGCACGGTGCGCTGCTCGTCGAGATTTGCAGTGGAGATGCTGTTCGTCTGGGTACTCATCGGGTTCTCGGTTCCTGTTCCCAGGCCGACCCTCGAGGATGCTGCGATCTCCAGCGAGCCGGTCTGTCATCCGGCTCGTAGGTGGAAGAAGTCAGCGCGTGGTGACGCCGACCGGCCCACCCGGGGCCGGCCTGCTAAACCAGAAATATGCGCGCTGCATGCCGACGACCATAACAGAAGGCTTTATCGCAGTGGTGTGACGGTCGCCTCACACCGGCCGACGGATCCGGTCGAGTGTGCAGTTGTTGTCGCGACACGCCGCTTGGATGTAGAGAAACTGCACACTCGAAATATTCAACGTGAACTTCGATCCCGTGACGGTGGCGCCGATCGTCTCGCCGGGCTTCGCGGCCAGTGCCCACCTCGCGGCCGATCCGTCGTGAATCGGAAAATCGACGTCGAACGTTCCTGCGTCGACGTCGATGTTCACGAGGGTGTACCCCCGTTGGTGCACCCTATCGCCGTCGGGGAACCACATACGGATCCACATGGTGCGGTGCACCGGATGCTCTGCGAGCAGGCCACCGTCGGCGAATCCGATCCGCAGGTAGTGCTCGGTGATCTCGGTACGACACGTCACGGTCGGTCATAGTCGTCGGCGCGGAGCTATGTTCGCAAGGAGTCGAGGTGCCGCGGATTCGCGACACGCAGCCTTTCGACGACCGCACCGATCACCGCGGAATGCACATCCGAATCGGACACGTCGAGACCTCCATTGCGGAGACGGAGCGCGAGTTCCTCCTCGTCGCGACAATCCACACGCGCCAGGCGCCCCGAGTGCGCTGCCCGCTGACCGGGACCGACCCGCTGCTCCCTTCGCGCGATCTGCAGGAGACTCGTGCAGATCTTCAAGCGATACGCGGCACCGGCATCGGTGACCGACGGAGCGATTCCATGGCCGATCTCCTCGATCACCGCACCGAGCAGATCGGCGGCACCGGGAAGTCCGTGCAGGTCTCCGTGGAGTTCGCGAGCCGGCACCGGTTCCGGAGGTAGCACCACGTCGTCGACCAGCCCCATGATCTGCAGCAGGTCCCATTCGGATTCACACACCCGCCTACCGATCGCTGCGAACTCGGCGGACGGTTCCGTTCCAGCGATGTGCTTCTGCGCCTGAAAACGCCCGAGGACGAGCCAACGCAAGGTTCCGAAGACCTCCCACCAGTGCAGGCCCTTCGGGTCGGGGCGCCACCGTGCGACACGTTCGTATCCGTCGAGTAGTTCGTCGCGCGTGCCGACCCCGGCCACCGGCGCGTCACCGCCGAAACGCCACGCGCGCACGCACAGCCACCCGAGATCTTCGACCGGATCCCCGATGTGCGCGAGCTCCCAATCGAGAACCCCCGCGGTGCCGTCGGTTCCGATCAGAAGATTGCCGAGTCGGAAATCACCGTGCACCAAAGCTTTACCACTCGTCGGGGGACGATGCGCATTCAGCCACCGCAATGCGATCTCGACAACGGGTCGCGGCTCGGAGAAGGAGCGGTAGAGACCCTGAACGACGTGGAGTGCGTCGTCGTTGCCGAGCATCGCAACCTCCGACACGGGAACGGCGTGGATGCGCGCGAGGATTCCGCCGAGTTCGTCGGCGAGCCGCGCACGCGCTCCGGACAGCGCCTCGTCCCGCTGGATCTTCCTCGGAATACTCTCCCCCGGTACACGTTCCATGACGAGGAAGGGCGCGTCGAGCCCCGGCGCGGTGTCGGCCGCGACGACAACCCCGGGCACAGGAACACCGGCATCTCGCGCCGCGCGCAGACATGCGGCTTCGGCGCGCATCCGCGGTGCGTCGCCGTGGCCGGGCGGGTCGCGACGCAACACGTACCCGCTGAGCGTGCCGTCATCACGCACCACGTCGAACGACCAGATCTGCCTGCTCGCACCGCCGGTGAGTCGACGCAAGTCCGCTACCGACACCGCCGTTCCCCAGTGCGTCGACAAGACCGCGGCGATACCCGCCGCTACTTCCACGGCGCCATCTCCCCGTCGCGCAGGAGTCGACGTGCGGTGGACATGCGGTGCACCTCGTCGGGTCCGTCGTAGATCCGCGCGTAGCGGGCCTGGCGGTACATCCGCTCGAGCGGTGTGTCGGCGGTCAACCCGAGGGCGCCGTGCACCTGGATGGCCCGGTCGATGACATTGTGGAGCATCCGCGCTCCCCAGAACTTCACGAGTCCGATCTGCACTCGCGCGTCCTCACCGGAATCCATGACGCGTGCAGCGTCGAGCGTCATCAACCGCGCCGCGTGGATTTCGGCGGCAGATTCGGCCACGTACCTTTGGATCTCACCCTTCTCGGACAGCAACGAGCCGTGAGCGAATCGTTCATTGGCTCGCGCGCACATCAACTCGAAGGCGCGCTGCGCCTGCCCGAGCCAACGCATGGCATGGAAGATCCGGCCGGGCCCGAGCCTGTCTTGCGCGACGACGAATCCGTTGCCGCGCGCGCCGAGCAGGTTCGCCGCAGGTATCCGCACGTCGGTGTAGCGCACCTCGTAGTGATCGCTGGGATCGTGACCCATCGTCGGGATGGAGCGGACGATCTCGAAGCCGGGGGTGTCGGTGGGGACGATGATCGCGCTGATGCTACGGTGCAGCGCCGTCGACTCGGGTTCGGTGCGGGCGAACACCGTGCAATAGCCGGCTTCCCGTGCGCCGGTGGTGAACCATTTGTGCCCGTTGATGATCCAGTGGTCTCCGTCGAGGGTTGCCGTGGTTCTGACGAGGATGGGATCGGATCCGGCGACTTCAGGTTCGGTCATCCCGACGGAGGGGAGGATCTCTCCCGACACGAGGCCCGGAACCCAGCGGTGGCGTTGCTCGTCGGTGCCGTGCCGATGCAGCATGAGTGCGTCCTGCATGGACACCGACCCGACGGCGAGTTGCCCGAACTCGGAGCGGCCGATGATCTCGTTGAGATAGGCGAAGTCGAGGAATTGCACTCCCGCTCCGCCGATCTCCTCGGGATGACCGAGGGCCCACAGCCCGAGGTCCTTCGCGCGGGACTTCAGTCCGGTGAGTGTCGCGGCCGCCTCTTCTCCGGGCCGCGACAGGACGGGTTCGAGGGGGACGACCTCGTCGTCGATGAAGGAGCGCATGCGGGTGCACAGCTCGGCCACCCGCCCATCCGGCCGGTTCGCTGTCATGGCCGCCAATCTATCGGCACACATGCGCGTTCACATGCATTTCGGCACGCGACGAGTCTGCGGAAGTCAGCCCCTTGCGCATAAGGTTTGCCTAACCTATATTCATCAGTGGGTTTGTTGAGGACTGAGTGGAGAGCTGAGGGCTGCAGCGAACTCCCGGTCCCCGCCTACGGCGGGTCCCGTCGCTTTCGAGCGCGGGGCCCGCCGGTTTCGTCTCCACCACCTTCACACAGCGCAGCGGCACCCGCGCTACCCTTTCTCGATACCCTCACTCACGGGCATCGTGCGCGCCTGCGGCTTTCCGAGCAGCGCCCGCAACGAGAACCGTCCGAGTTCCGGATCGTACGGCCGATACGCGGCGTAGACGAGGACGTGGAACTTCTCGTGCAACCCCACGGCACGGCGGATCTCCGGCGTCATCCTCCCGTGCAGTTCGAAGGTCTTCACCCCTGACTCGATGTAGGACCGGAACTCCCGCGGCGGGGTCAGCGCCCGCCTGGGCGAGATGTCCACCCGCATGTCGCTGAGCTGGACGATGGAGACCTCCGCCGCACCCAGACACAGGGCGAGGTCGAGATCCTCGTGGATATCCGGAGCCACGCTCACGTCGTCACGAACCTTCTCCCACGCGGTCCGCCGGATCGCCATATTCGCTCCGTGTAAATTGCGATAAGGACGTTCTCCACCGAAAATGCCGCGCTGAACCTGCTTTTCGACGTACCACCCCTTGATTCGACGATAGGGGGAATCGTACGAATTGTTCAGCCCACTGATGGCACCGACCTCCTCGGTATCCCTCCTGCCGAAAAAGTCACGCACCACCCGAGCCCAGCCGGGACAGACGCGCGTATCCGCATCGACCCGTCCGAGGATATCGCCGCCAGCAGCCTCGAAACCGGCATTCCTCGCATGCGCGACACCGGGTTTCGCCTCTGTCACCAACTTGATCTTCGGGCATTGCTCTTGCGCACGCCGGACGACGTCGAGGGTGGAATCCGTGCAGTTGTTGTCGACCACGACGATATCGACGAGATCGTCCTGCTGCGCGACCAGCGCCTCGAGGCATGGCCCTATATACACCTCCTCGTTGTGAACAGGAACAATCACGGATAGTCCGGCTCGTGTGACCATGGCGTCCGATGCTACCGCCCCGTGCAGCGACCGGCCCGCCTCAGGTGTTGCCACCCGAGGCGGGCCGAAGCATCTCTTTACCAACCGTTTCCGGTCACCTGACGACGAGTTCCCCGTCCTCGACCGCCACGGTCACCGCACCACCTTCGACGAGTTCGTCGTCGAGCAGCAGATCGGCGATACGATCGTCGACCTCGCGCTGGATCGCGCGACGCAACGGTCGGGCACCGAACTCGGGCTGATGCCCGCGGTCGGCCAGCCAGTCGACGGCAACAGCGTCGATATCGAGATCGATTCCCTTGCCTGCCAGCTTCTTCCGGGTATCGTCGAGCAGCAGATCAGTGATGCGCCGCAATTGCACGTCGTCGAGCTTGCGGAACAGCACGATCTCGTCGATCCGGTTGAGGAACTCCGGTCGCATCGTTTCGCGCAACCGAGCCATCACCCTGTCACGCAACGGCTTCTCGGCGGCCTCTGCGTCACCGGTGGTGAAGCCGATAGCGCCACCGCGGCTCGAGATGATGTCCGATCCGAGGTTGCTCGTCATGATCACCACCGTGTTGCTGAAGTCGACCGTACGACCTTCACCGTCGGTCAGGCGACCGTCGTCGAGCACCTGCAGGAGCGTGTTGAACACGTCCGGGTGCGCCTTCTCGATCTCGTCGAGCAGCACCACCGAATACGGGTTGCGGCGCACCTTCTCGGTGAGCTGCCCGGCTTCGCCGTACCCGACGTATCCGGGCGGGGCACCGACGAGCCGGCTGACCGTGTGTCGCTCACCGAACTCGCTCATATCGATGCGCAGCATCGACCGGTCGTCTCCGAACAACACCTCTGCCAAGGCCTTCGCGAGTTCCGTCTTACCGACACCGGTCGGCCCGAGGAACAGGAAGCTACCCACCGGACGGCCCGGATCGCTCATCCCCGAACGGCTACGACGGACCGCGCGCGCCACCGCGCGGACGGCTTCGTCCTGTCCGACGACACGCTCGTGCAGTTCGCCCTCCAGATTCCGGAGGCGGTCCTTCTCACCACTTGTCATCCGGGTGACGGGAATACCCGTTGCACGGGACACGATCTCGGCAATCAGCTCCGTGTCGACCACGGGGACATCGGCGTCATCACTCGCGGGTGCGCCCGAGTCGATCCGGGTCTGAACCTTCACGATCTCGTCGCGGATCCGCGACGCCTCCTCGTAATCTTCGGATGCGACGGCAGCGTCCTTCTCCGCCTCGAGCGAGACCACCTGCTCGCGGAGCGCATCGGTGTCGACCCGCGGAGTGCGCAGCCGCAGCCGCGCTCCGGCCTGGTCGATCAAGTCGATGGCCTTGTCGGGAAGGTGCCGGTCCGGCAGGTACCGCACCGACAGGTCCACTGCGGCCTCGATCGCCTCGTCGGCATATCGAACGCCGTGGAACTCTGCATATCGGTCGCGGAGCCCGCGCAGGATGGTGACAGCATCGTCATGCGACGGTTCGCCCACCGTGACGGGCTGGAATCGGCGCTCGAGCGCGGGGTCCTTCTCGATGTGCTTGCGATATTCGTCGAGCGTGGTCGCGCCGACGACGTGCAGTTCGCCGCGGGCGAGCTTGGGCTTGAGGATGTTGCTCGCATCCATCGACCCCTCACCGCCGCCGCCGCCTGCGCCGACGACGGTGTGCAGCTCGTCGATGAAGACGATCAGCGCGCCTTCCTGCGCGGTGATCTCGTCGAGCACCGAAGTGAGGCGCTCCTCGAAGTCGCCGCGATAGCGGGTGCCTGCCACCATCGAGGTGAGGTCCAGCTGGACGATTCGCTTGTCGCGCAGAGTGTCCGGGACGTCGCCGTCCACGATGCGCTGGGCCAGGCCTTCGACGATCGCGGTCTTGCCGACGCCTGCCTCACCCACGAGCACCGGATTGTTCTTGGTGCGACGCGAGAGGATCTCGACGGTCTGCTCGATTTCGTCGGCACGACCGATGACGGGGTCCACCCCGCCATTTCGAGCGCGATCGGTCAGGTCGACGCCGTATTTGTCGAGGGTGGGCGTCGACGATTCCGCCTCCTCGGGTGTTGCGGGAACCGGCTGGAGCGCTGTCTGCAGTGCCTGCGGGGTCACCCCCAGCGACGCGAGCAGACGACCCGGTGCGCGGGTCTGGTCTGCGGCGAGCGTGAAGAACAGGTGCTCCGGGTCGATGTATGTGGAGCCGAGCGCACGCGAGAGCTGGTGCGCCTCGAGCAGAGCGGTCTTCACCGTGCCACTGAGGGTGGGCGCAGCCACGCCACCCCCGGGGTTGTCCTGCGGGAGTCGTTGCTCGACGGCCTCGATCACGTCGGCGGGGTCGGCACCGGAGCGGGTCATGACCGTCCGGGCCGGGTCCTGCTCGGCCATTGCACGCAGAACGTGCAGTGCATCAAGATCGGCGTCGCCGCGTTCCGTCGCGAAGCGGGCGGCCGCAGCCATGAGTTCCTGGGTTCCGCGGCTCATGAAGCGCGAGATATCGATGCGACCGGGGCCACCAGGCCCGAAGAATGACGGCATTCCGAAGCCTTTCTGTTGGACTTGAGTCATACGTACTCAACTAACGTGCACATCCCGCAATCAATTCCCCAGACGTCGTGATCTAGAACACACACCGTCCCCGGTCGGTCTGTCCGCGTAGCGTGGATTCGTGCACAAGCAGGACGGGCCGCAGCTCACCCTTTTCGCGGCCGGGCTCGACTTCGTTCTCGACGAATTCCAGACCCGCGCCTGTCGCGCACTCGAGGACGGCCGTGACGTCCTGGTCTGCGCGCCCACCGGCTCCGGGAAAACGGTCGTGGGCGAGTTCGCGGCCCACCTCGCCCTCGCGTCGAGCGGAACGTGCTTCTACACCACACCGATCAAGGCGCTGAGCAATCAGAAGTTCCACGACTTCGCCGAGTACTTCGGTGACGAACGGGTCGGCCTGCTCACCGGCGACGTCACGCACAATCCGCACGCGCCCGTGGTGGTCATGACCACCGAGGTACTGCGGAGCATGCTGCACGGCCACTCCCCTCTGCTGACCGAACTGACCCATGTCGTCATGGACGAGGTGCACTACCTTGCCGACAGCGAGCGCGGCGCGGTGTGGGAGGAATCGATCCTGCATCTTCCTGAGTCGGTACGGCTCGCGAGTCTTTCGGCCACGGTGAGCAATGCCGAGGAGTTCGGTGAGTGGATCGCCCGCGTCCGCGGCGACACGACCGTGGTCGTCGAGGAGACCCGTCCGGTACCGCTGACCCAGCACATGCTCGCGGGAGGTCGCCTGTTCGACCTGCTGTCGCCGGTCGACGGAGGTGTCGACGACACCCTCGACCGCTATATCGCGCATCGACGACTCGTCGAGGCCGCTCCGCCGCCGACCCCCGGACGAGGACGTCGACGGCGCCGCAACCGGCCCGAGCCGGCAGGCGCCGACCAACCCGAGATCGTCGCGCGCCTCGAGGCCGAACAACTCCTGCCTGCCATCTGGTTCCGCTTCAGCCGTGCCGGATGCGACGCCGCGGTCACCGAATGCCTCGAGGCATCGGTGCGGCTCACCGACGGGTCCGACCTGTCGGAGATCCGGTCCGTCGCGGAAAGACACACCGCAGCGTTGCCTCCCGCTGATCTCGATGCGCTGGGCTATGCCGACTGGATCGACGGGCTCGAACGCGGTTTCGCCGCACACCATGCCGGCCTCGTCCCCGCATTCCGGCACACCGTCGAAGAACTGTTCGCACGCAACCTGGTGAAAGTGCTCTTCGCGACCGAGACACTCGCGGTGGGCGTCAACATGCCTGCTCGGACGGTCGTGCTGGAACGTCTCGTCAAACCCACGGCCGACGGACCGGTGCGCCTGACAGCAGGCGAGTACACCCAGTTGACCGGGCGTGCCGGTCGGCGCGGCATCGACGAAGAAGGACACGCCGTGGTGCTGTGGAGCCCCGACATCGCGCCCGCCACGGTCGCCGGACTCGCCTCCACTCGCACCTATCCGCTGCGCAGTTCGCTGCGCGTCGGATACAACACGGCGGTCAACCTCGTCGACGATCTCGGTGTGGAGGGTGCCCGTGCGCTGCTGGGCCGCTCGTTCGCCCAGTTCCAAGCGGAGAACTCGGTCGCCGCGCTGGTCGCCGCCGCCCGGGTCAACACAGCGGCTCTCACCGCGCTCGACGCGGAACTCGGCGAGGTCGAGGGATTCTCCGAGTACCGGAGCCTGCGTGAACGATTGGCCGATGCCCGCAACACCGCACCGGCCGATACGGTCACGGTGCTTGCGCGAGCGGTCCGTTCCCACCCCGGCCATCGTCGTGGCGACCGAGACCGCCTGCTGGCACTTGCCGCCCGGCGCAACGCCCTGTACACGGACACCGAACTACTCCTCGAGCAGGTGCAGACGGTCTCGGGACGGTTGGTCGAGACGTTCGATCGCACTCTTGCGCTTCTCGACGAACGCGGGCACATACTGTACGACCCGATCACCGGGCACGCGCATGTCACCGACGACGGCCATCGGCTCAGTCGGATCTATTCCGGCAACGACCTTCTCGTTTCGGAGTGCCTGCGTACCGGCGCCTGGTCCGGGCTCGAGCCTGCCGAGTTGGCTGCGGTCGCGTCCAGCGTTCTCGGCGAAAACCGCCGTCGCACAGGAGTAACCGCCGGACGAACGACACCCGCGATCGACGAGGCGTTACGCGCGACGGTCCGGCTGTGGGGCGAACTCGCCACGGCCGAGGAACGGCACGGTCTGACGGTGAGCCCGGAACCCGATCCAGCGCCGGTGGCCGCGATCCACCGGTGGGCTCGCGGCGACGGACTCGCCGCGGCCCTGCAGGTGGCCTCCGATTCGGGGCATTCGGGTGGAGACCTGGTCCGCCACTATCTGCGTACGCTCGACCTCGTCGACCAGACCAGGTTGTGCCGACGGGACGAGTTACCGCCCATGCCGGCCACCCTGCTGTGAACGATCCACGGGCTCGTGATGAACCCGACCTCATACTGCTCGAAAGCCTAGCGCGACAACATCTCCACACCGCACAGCCGCTCCGACAGCGACCACAGCTCCGACGCGACAGTTTCGTCCTTGGAACGGGCACTCGACTGCACCCGCTTCGGATGCCCGCGCATTTCGAAGATCGAGTCGGGCCCGTAGAAACCACCCGGCTCGACGTCGGGAACCGTTGCCGCATACAGCGATGGCAGCGCCCCCATCGCGGGTGATTGCCCGATGATCGGCGTCGCGAGTTCGAGGAGCTTGCCGTAGACGCTCTCGCTGCGGTACTGAAGGTTGGTCGACGAGTACCCCGGATGCACGACCAAGGAGCGCACGGGCGACTCGAGATCGGTCAGGCGCCGTTGCAGCTCGTACGCGAACAGCAGATTGGCAAGTTTGGATTGTCCGTACGCGAGCCAACGGTCGTATCTGCGGTGCTCCCAGTTGAGATCGTCGAGATCGATCTTTCCGATCCGGTGCATCGCGCTGCTCACGGTCACCACCCGATCGGTGATGCGCCCGAGAAGCAGTGCGGTGAGCGCGAAATGCCCGAGATGATTGGTACCGATCTGCATCTCGAAGCCGTCGGCAGTTCGCCGCAGCGGAACCGCCATCACACCCGCGTTGTTGATCAGGACGTCGATCACTTCGTGTGACGCGGCGAGGCCCTCTGCGAACTCGCGCACCGAGTTCAGATCGGCCAGGTCCAGGCGGCGCACCTGCACTCCGTCCCCGAGGTCGGCCGCAACCTTCTCACCTTTCGCGACATCGCGGCATGCGAGCACCACGCGCGCACCGGCGCCGGCCAGGGCTCGCGCGGTTTCGGCGCCGAGTCCGCTGTTCGCGCCCGTCACGACGAACGTCCGGCCGGTCTGATCGGAGATATCCTGCGAAGTCCATGCCACCATGCCGGTCAGCTTACGGGTGACGACACTTCCGGAACAGATTCCAGGAGCAGACTTCAGGACCCGACGCCCGCGAGAAGCACCCCGGCCAGCGCGATCGACGCGACCCACACGGTCGAGATCGCGGCAAGGACGAAGGGCCGCGCACCCACCTTCTTGATCGTCGCCACGTGCACCCCCGCACCGAGCGCGAACATCGCCGCGGTGAGCAACGCGGTCTGCACGACGGACGCCACGTCGAGTGCAACGTTCGGAACCAGCCCGGTTGCTCGCACCGCAACGCACACGAGAAACGCTGCAACGAACAGCGGTACCAGTGGCGGGCGGTGCGCGTCGGCATCCGTTTCCGTCAGCCGACGGCGCACACCGAGGATCGCGATCACCGGCGCCAGCATCAGCACACGAGCAAGTTTCGTCACTGCTGCCACTCCCAATGCCGCACCGCCGATCACGCCTCCTGCCGCGACCACCTGGGCGACCTCGTGGATCGAACCTCCCGCCCATATACCAGCGGCCTCGTCGGAGAGGCCGAGAAGCTGAGACAGCAGGGGCACCGCGGGGATCATCAACGTACCGAAGACCACCACGAGCGCGACGGCTGTGAGTACCTCTTCCTCCTTCGCGTCGACCACGCCGTCCACCGCGGCGACGGCGGCCGCACCGCAGATCGAGAATCCGCACGCGATGAGCACACGCTGGGTCCAGGTGAGTCCGAGTAGTCCGCCGAGGAACATCGTTCCCGAGATTCCGAGGGCCACGACGGCGACCACCACGACGATGACCTTCCATCCGAGCCCGAGAACATCCGCGAGGAGCAGCTGCAGACCGAGCAGTGCAATACCCACGCGCAGCAGACGTTTGGCCGAGAAAGCCAGGCCCGGACGCACACGCTGGGGCAGATCGACCACATTCGCGACGACCGCGCCGAGAACGATCGCGATCAGCAGCGGGCTCACGGTCGGAAGGAGGGCGTTGATTCCCATCGCCGCCGCCGTTGCCCCAGCGCACAGTGCAAGCCCCGGTGCGAGGGCAGTCGCCGCCGATGCCCGAACCGAGAGCCGGCGGGGGGACTCGGACGGGGGCGTGGTGACCGTGGACGTGTGCATGCGTCGACTCTGCGCTGCATCGGCGCGCGTCGGTAGACGTCACTTACGCATGGATACATATCGAAGTGATATGCCTATGCCTTCTGGCATGCGCCTGTGACATGGCCGTCGACGACCTCCGCAACCTGGTCCACCGCGACGAGATGTGCACGATCGTGCGTGACCAGGATGGTCGCCGTGCCCCGCCGATGCGTCAGACCCACGATAAGGTCGACGATCTCGGCCCCGCGTTCATGATCGAGCGCACTCGTCGGCTCGTCGACAAGCAACACCGAGGGCTCGTTCATCAACGCACGCGCGATGTTGATGCGCTGACGCTGCCCTCCCGAGAGCTGATGCGGGCGCCGATCCGCATGATCGGCGAGCCCCACCGCGTCGAGCAGAGACAGCGCCCTGCCACGGGCCGCGGACACCGACCGTCCGTCGATCGCGGCGGTCACCTGCAGTTGCTCGACGGCGGTCAGCGACGGCAGGAGGTTGGGTTGCTGGAACACGATACCGACCTTCCTGCGCCGCAGATCTGCCAGCGCACCGCGGGACATGCCTGTCGTCGAGGTACCGGCGATGGTCACCGTGCCGGAGTCCGGTGCGATCAAGGTGGCGGCAACGGCGAGCAGACTCGATTTCCCGGAACCCGACGGGCCGACGACCGCGGTGACGTTCCCGGCCTCCACATCGAGGGTGACACGATCGAGCGCGACGAGACGGTCGTCGCCGTCGGGGTAGGTGAGAGTGACATCGGTCAGGTTCAAGCTCATCGGGCACTTCCCAGGGCGATCAGAGGGTCGACGGAGGTGACACGGCGGACCGCGAGAGCTGCACCGGCAGCACCCAGCACGATCATCACCGACGCGGGAGTCAGGACGGTCGATAGCGACAACTCGAACGGGACGGAACCGGAGATCACCGCGCCGAGTGCGGCGGCGAGACCGGTGCCGGCGAGGGTACAGACGGTCAGCAGGACCACCGCTTGCCCGAGGGCGTCGCGCAATAGGACAGAGGTCGGGGCTCCGAGCGCTTTCAGCACGGCGATATCGCCGCTGCGCTGAACCGTCCACACGGTGAAGAACGCCCCGATGACGAGCGCAGAGATGACGAAGAGGAATCCTCGCATCAGCTGCAGCGACCCGTTCTCCGAGGTGTACGAGCCGATCGCAGACAGCGAGTCACTCTTCGAGACCGTCTCGGTACCCACACGAAGATCGGTTGCGGCACTGTCGACTCCGTCGGCGGTCGTCAGCGCGATCACCGTGGCCGCCGATTCGGTGAGCGCGGTCCACACCACGGGAAGGTGTCCGAAGGAGTCGTCGCCGCGCACTGCCGCCACGGTCAGTTCGCGGCCGTTCACCGAGACGCGGTCACCGATGCCGACGGCCAGGTCCTCGGCGGCCGTCTCCGACAGCACCGCCGTTGCGGCAGTGACCTGTTCACCACCCGGCACGAGATTCGACCCGGCGGCGACGGCAAACGTGGACACCGACGCGGACACAGGACTGCTCGGTGACCCCGCAGTCGCTCTCGCGGTGGAGATGTCGAGGGGCTCGGCGCCGGTCACCCCGGGAGCGTCGGCCCACTGCTGCCACTGCTCACGGGTGAGAGTGGAGCTCGTGAAGGACAGATCGTCGCCGCCCGGATTCGAGAACACGATGCGATCGGCGGGCAGATCCGTGATGGCGGAGATGTTCTGGCGAGCGAGGCCCGCCGTCAGGCCGGACAGCAACCCGACCAGAAGGGTGATCAGGACGATGACGGCCGCCATCAGGGCGAATCGGCCTTTTGCGAATCTCAGATCTCTCCAGGCAACGAACACGGTGCGGTTTTCTCCTCGGTCGAACATGTCGGATCGAAATCGGTATGCCGTCCACTCTGGTGGTCGCCCGACCCGCGAACATCGGGCCGTAGTGGTGATTTTCCGGATCGAACGAGGGTGCTCGAACTCCACCTTTCGACAGATGTGGACGCGCACCGAAGTCCGTAGGCTGGATCGACAGTGAACACTTCGACGACCGCCACCAAGGTTCTGGCCTGGTGCCTGCACCTGCTCGTGATCGGCCTGCTCGCACTGACGGTCGTGCGCGCGGTGGCGGGCGATAGTCCCGACGCAGGCGCGGTGGCGACCGTGGCCGCCGTCCTCGCACTGACCTACGCGGCAGGCCCGTTGCTGCCGGTCGTCGCCCGATCCACGCGCGCGGCTGCGGTCTGGCTCGTCGCCGTCGGTGTCGTATGGCTCCTTCTGGTGACGCTGTCCGCAGAAGGGATATGGCTGGCATTCCCTCTGTACTTCGTGCAGCTCCACCTGTTGCCGCGGCGTGGCGGGCTGGTCGCCGTGGCTCTCACCGCCGCGGGCGCCATGGCGGGATTCGCCGCCCATCAGGGCTCCCTGACACCCGCTGCGATGATCGGTCCGACCCTCGGTGCCGCGGTCGCCGTCGCGGTCGTGTGGGGATACCAGACCCTGTACAGGGAGAGCGACCAGCGCCGGATGCTGATCGACGAACTGACCGCGACGCGCGCCGACCTGGCAGCCGCCCAGCACCGCGCGGGTGTCCTCCAGGAACGCGAGCGGCTGGCGCGCGAAATCCACGACACTCTCGCTCAGGGACTTTCGAGCATCCACTTGCTACTGCGCGCTGCAGAACGTGCGCTGCCTGCTCGCACCGACACAGCCGCAGACCTCGTCGTGCAGGCACGCACCGCCGCGGTGGACAACCTGGCGGAGGCACGGCGGTTCGTCGCTGCCCTTGCTCCCCCGGCACTCGAGAACACGACCCTCGCCGACGCGCTCGAACGGCTCTGCACGACCACATCGGCGCGACACGACCTCGACGCTCGGTTCCACCTGACCGGCACCCCGGTTCCACTGCCCACCGCCCACGAGGTCGCGCTGCTGCGTGTCGCGCAGTCAGCGCTCACGAATACCGTGAGCCACGCCGGTGCCGCCACCGTGAAGATCACCCTCAGTTTCCTCGACGACCAGGTTGCCGTGGACATCGTCGACGACGGGCACGGCTTCGACCCCCGTGCCGTGCCACCTCCGGGGCCTGACGGCGACGGTTTCGGGCTGGCTGCGATGCGTGCACGGATACTCGATCTCCGAGGAACATTCACCGTCGAATCCGCACCCCGGCAGGGCACTGCCCTCGCCGCGTGCCTTCATCTCCCCGCGATCGAGGTGGACCCGTGACCGACGAGCCGATCCGACTGCTGCTCGCCGACGATCATCCGGTCGTGCGAGCCGGCCTACGCGCGGTGCTCGAGACAGAACCGGGCATGACCGTGGTCGCGGAGGCAGCCACGGCAGAGGAAGCCGTCGCTCGTGCAGCGGAAGGCGATATCGACGTCGTCGTGATGGACCTTCAGTTCGGTGGTGGGATGACCGGCGCCGAGGCCACCGCGGCAATCACCGCCCGACCCGACGCGCCGCGGATCCTGGTCGTGACGACCTACGGTACCGACGCAGACACGCTGCCCGCGATCGAGGCAGGCGCGACCGGATACCTCCTCAAGGACGCTCCTCCCGAAGACCTCGCCGCAGGGATCCGCACAGCCGCAGCGGGACGCACCACGCTGGCCCCCGCCGTGGCCGATCGACTTGTCACCCGGTTGCGCAACCCGGGCACGGCGCTGACGCGGCGAGAGGTCGAGGTCCTCACGCTCGTGGCCGAAGGTCTGTCCAACCAGCGAATCGGGCGGCAACTGCATCTGACGGAAGGCACCGTCAAGTCGCATCTCGCGCACATCTACACCAAACTCGGCGTCGACTCTCGCACCGCGGCGGTCGCGGCGGCCACCGAACTCGGCTACATCCGCCGCTGACAGTTCCGCGACGACGGTCCGGGTGTCCGGTGTGCGGGTCGCCTCGTAGACTGCGCCGGAACGACACGACCGATCCGAAACGCGGAAGGTTCGACGATGAGCCGGCATTCGAGGGGAACAGATCGTTCACTCGTCTCGGCGCTGCGCGCAAAGGTCGACGACGCAGTGGCCGATGTCTACGACCTGCACGCAGAGTCGCTGTACGGGTACGTGTGCGGGTTCGTCGGTCCTTCTACGGCCTCCGACGTCGTGCACGATGCAGTGTGGATCGCGATCGAACGGATCCGGACGCTGCGTGATCCCGACATGTTCCGGCCCTGGCTGTTCGCGATCGCGCGGTCCGAGTGCCTGCGCACCGCCACCGGCTCGTCGGGCTACATTCCGGCCGGACCCGAAGCAGGCACAGCCGACGACGCCGACACCGCCGTTCTCACTCCGGTACACGCCCTCGATCCCACCGACCTCGAAGCGGTCGACCTCACCGTGCGGCACGGATTCACCGAACGTGAAGTCGCCGCGATCATCGGCCGGGGGTTCGATGTCGGCGCCGCGCTCGAACGCGCACGTACTTCCTCCACCGACCCGGCCGGGCGGATCGCTCGACTACCCACGACCCCGCCACCGCCCTACCTGCGCAGCCGTCTGCTGACCGCGCCACCGTCCGCTGAGGAACGCACCGCAATGGGACGTCGGATCGACCCTGTCGATCGCGGCGGATTCCCGGCACCCGGGCAACCGCGACGCACGATCGTCGCGTGGGGCGCGTCTGCGGCCGGGGTCGCATTATTGGTCGCCGTCGCGATGTTCGCGTTCGTCGATCGTGCGCCCGCCGATCAGGACGTCCCGAGTCCGAGCGACGCGACGTGGCGCCTGGATCTCGGTGACTACCCACGGGACACCACCGCCCCGGTCACGACTACACCGGCCACACCCGCTGCCGACACCGGCACGACGACCACTACCCCGGAGACCGTCACGACGACCGAGGCAACCGTGACGGACACACCCTCGTCGGAGAGCTCGACCACCGATCCGTCATCCACGACCGCGATCGCGCCCACGACCACCGAGACCGGGTGGTCGTCACGACGCGACCGGTCTCGGGACGACGACTCCGAATCCGAGCCCACGGACACCGACGGAAGCAGCGGTGGCGGGAACAGCGGCGGTAGCGGTACGACGAACACGGCACCACCCCTGTTCACGTTCGAACCCGGGCCCTTCGGGCTGTCGGGAGAATAGGCCGCCCGCCCGTCGCTACGGCAGTGGGGTCGCTACGGCAGTGGGGTCGCTACGGCAGTGGGGTCGCTACGGCAGTGGGGTCGCTACGGCAGTGGGGTCGCTACGGCAGCGGGAACGTCACGTCGGTGAGCTTCTCCGACAGTTCCCACAGCCGGCGGGCGGCTGCGCCGTCGCGTGCTCTGCGCGCGATCCGGGCCTGGTGGGGTGAGCCGTACAACAACATGTCCGGTCCGATCAGGCCGCCGGTCATCGACCAATCCGACGCCGCACACACCACCGATTCGGCGCCCTGCGCGGAGGTGCGCTGCAGGATTCTCTTACCGAAACCGAAGAGACCGTCGAACCAGGTGCCGGTGTTGCTCCCGACCTCCGTCGCGGCGTACCCCGGGTGGGCGGCGATCGCGCGCAACGGTGACCGCGCCTCGGCGAGGCGACGCTCGAGTTCCAGACTGAACACCAAGTTCGCGAGCTTGGACTGTGCGTAGGCACCCGCCCTGCTGTAGCGGCGATGCTCCCAGTTGAGGTCGTCGAGATTCAGCCGGCCGAGGAGGTACGCGGCACTGGACACGGTGACCACGCGCGTGGTGATGCGGTCGAGCAACAACCCGGTCAGCGCGAAATGTCCCAGGTGATTCGTGCCGAACTGCATCTCGAACCCGTCCGAGGTCCGGGTCAGTGGCAACGCCATGACGCCCGCGTTGTTCACGAGAACGTCGATCGTGCGCGTACCGAGATTGCCGGCGAACTCGTGGACCGACCCGAGGTCGGCCAGATCGAGCCGATGCATCGACGCATTCGGGCCGATCTCCGAGGCTATCCGCTCGCCCTTGGCCGTGTTGCGTCCGGCGAGCAGGACGGTGGCCCCGGCCGCACCCAGTGCACGAGCGGTTGCCTCTCCCACACCACTGGTCGCGGGGGGGGCCCCAACCCGGGGCGCGGCGGCGGGGGGTTGGGCGGGGGGGGGGTATTAACAAAAAAAGCCGGGCGCGAGGGGGGC